>CAJXSI010000004.1 GCA_913061155.1 uncultured Alphaproteobacteria bacterium | reverse complement strand
ACGAGATCTAGTACGGTCTCGTGGGCTCGGAGATGTGTATAAGAGACAGATAGTACATAAAACTCTTTGCCTACTTGCAGCAACGTCTTCTCCTGAACAGCGATTGGACTTTATAATCAGATTTCTTGCCCGCACAGCATCAACCGTAGATTGCGTCACTATCGCGTCTGGATCTTCTAAATCTTGAGTATCTTCTACTGTGTAGGAGCCATTATTTGCACGACAATTTTGATTACAATACTCTTTAAAACAGTCTTCTTGCTCTGTTAAAAATTCTTTTACTGCATCCCTAACTTTTTCGTTAATGACACGAACAGTTGCCTCAAACCAACGAGCAAATTTAGGATCTGTTGATTTTGGCTCTGTAGGAGGGGGGAAAGGTATTGATGCAGATCCACCTGTAACGTCCATTGCTTGTTGTAAACTTTCTTGCTCGGCCATAAACTTCACAATATCCAACAAACCACTTTGCGCCAAGAATTGTATATAGTGTTGTTGCATTTCTTGCAATTTTATTTGTTCGCCTTCGATTTGCACTTGATCATCCTCATTACCAGGCCTTGCCCCGAGTATCAAACCCGAGATATCACCTTGCTTTTTTATGATCTCTTCAAACTGCTTTTGGGCAGTTTTATACTGAAAATAAGCCGCTTTCCAACCTGCCATATCTATATCTTTCAGGCGAACCTTTGTGTACACAAATTTTTTATCCGGACCTGTTGTAATAAAGAAATTCTCCGCTGTTTTCATAAAATCAGCAAGAACTAAACCTTTTGCTCTGGCACAGCGTTCTATAGCAGCCTCACTGGTACATGATGGTGCCCAGCAAGGGTTTACATTTCTTTGAACGGAAGAAAGGAATCTTTGCCTCATGTTCTTAGAAGTTCTTGTGCTGCTTGCCTTTTCTTTTTGACTGTTCATTTCTCTTGTTTTAGGCCCCCAGCCAAACAAAGCATCCGCCTGGCCTGGCAGACACATACAGCCCAAAAAGACCAGTGACACCATTATTGTTTTTGTAAACTTCTGCATTTATGCCTCTCCTAAACATATTGACTTTAATTACTTATAACTTCATTATTTTCACAAATATCAATCAAGGTCAATCATTTAATGGTGTTTCTTATGATCAATTTTTTAAAAGTCTACAGAGTATGTTTTGGCGTGATTTCCCTGCATATTTTTTGCCCTATGGCAGCGGCAGATATAACCAAAGATTTAATTCAAAAGTCAGTCCTTTATCCAGGGCCAAAAACAGAAAGAAAATTAAATGATCTTTTACGATCGGATTATCACAAACACCTATCAACATATTATCTTAATAAGAAAGAAGCCGGGTTTATGGCGCAAGAAAGATTTGAAATGGCCTTAACACGTGCCATTGGGGATATCCGCGTTTTATCCCAAATAAAAGAAACACAGAAACGACAACAGTTGGCATTGGAAGCTTTTAACAATTGGACGGCAGGTTTTAAGCGGGCGCAAATCAGTAATATGCCTAAATAATTTTTCCATGCACAACAACAAAGGTTAAAATCTGATAAGCAAGCTGCATTATAACGCCGCGAAAATGTAAAATTAAACACCAAAGGTATTGAAAAAAAATAAAAAAAACTTAAATCAATACTTGATTATCGTGGGTTTTATGAGTAATAGTCTTGTAGATAAAGAATTTTTGCAAATTTTTGCATGTGGCTTATTTTGAATTTAGGAGAATAAAATGACAACCGCTAGAAGTTTTGATGCGAAGTCCAGAGAAAACGTTGGTACTGGGGCTGCTAGGGCAACAAGACGTGAAGAAATGATTCCTGCTGTATTGTACGGAAATAAAAAAGATCCCGTAAGCATTTCTATTGACACACGCGCCTTTTTGAAAGAATTAAGTGAACCAGGAATCCTTAGCCATATTTATGACTTGAATATTGATGGGAAAAAGCAAAAAGCTTTGGTTCGGGATATTCAATTACACCCTGTTACAGACAGACCTGTTCATATTGATTTCTTGCGCGTCAGTGAAAAAAGTGAAATTCATGTTGATGTTCCTGTTAAATTCTTGAATGAAGACAACTGCCCAGGCATCAAGCAAGGTGGTGTTTTAAATATTCTTCGCCATGCATTACACGTTGTCTGTCCGGCGTCATCCATTCCTGAATCAATTGAAATTGATTTAGAGGGGTTAACTGTTGGAACAACGTTCCATACAAGCGAACTTAAACTTCCTGCAAACGTCAAAATTTCTCACTTAGAAAAGTCTGATTCTGTTGCTTCTATCGTTCCACCAAAAGTGGCAAGTGCGAAAGATGACGAAGAAGACGCTGAAGTGGCAGAAGACGCAACTGATAAAAAAGCAGAATAGGTTTATAACTTAAGTCTTTTTCTTAATTTTAAGACAGAGTAGTTTTTATGATTTTATTGGTCGGCCTTGGGAATCCAGGGCCACAATACGCTGTAAACCGTCATAATGTTGGCTTCATGTGTATTGATGCCATTGCCGATGATTATAATTTTTCTGACTTTAAATCGAAATTCCAGGGATTTGCGGCCGAAGGTGAAATAAATGGTACCAAGGTTATTGCTTTGAAACCACAGACTTTTATGAATCTTTCCGGACAATCCATTCAGGCGGCGGCTTCGTTTTATAAGATCCTTCCTGAAAATATTGTTGTTATTCATGATGAACTTGACATCGAACCCCCACGTATTAAAACAAAAATTGGGGGTGGTCACGGGGGGCATAACGGCATTAAAGACACAGAAAAACACTTAGGTAAAGAATTTTGGCGAATTCGTATTGGTATTGGTCGCCCCAACCATCCAAATGTTTCAAGTTACGTCTTAAGTAACTTTTCACCCAGTGATATTGATTGGGTCGGCGCCGTGATTGATTCCATATCCCATTTCTTTCCTTTATTTATAAAAGGTAAGCCGGAAGAATTCAATACACGGGTCGCAGAAGATTTAAAAACAGTAAAAATTAAAGGATAACATCATGGGTTTTAATTGCGGTATTGTCGGATTACCAAACGTTGGTAAATCAACCTTGTTTAATGCACTGACGTCAACGGCGGCGGCTGAATCTGCGAACTATCCCTTTTGTACCATTGAACCCAATGTTGGGCGCGTTTCTGTTCCTGACGAACGTTTGAATAAAATTGCCGCCATTGCCAATTCCCAAAAAATCATTCCAACCTTTCTTGAATTTGTTGACATCGCCGGCCTTGTTAAAGGCGCCAGCAAAGGCGAAGGTCTTGGAAACCAGTTCTTGGGCCATATTCGCAGCGTTGATGCGATTGTCCATGTCTTGCGTTGTTTTGATAGTTCAGATATTACCCACGTTGAAGGCACTGTTGATCCCATTCGTGACAAGGAGATTATTGATACAGAGCTTTTGTTGGCGGACTTAGAAAGTCTTGAAAAGCGCGTGCATAACCTTCAAAAACGTGCAAAAGGGAAAGAGGCCGATGCCACGATTTTATTAAACCTTGTCAATAAAATTTTACCCCTTTTGCAAGATGGAAAACCCGCACGTGCCTATGTCCCGGCGAATGAAGAAGAAACAAAAGCTTATGCCCAACTTCAACTTTTAACATCCAAACCGCTTTTGTATGTATGCAATGTTGGCGAAGACGATGCCGCAACAGGCAATCAATACACAGAAAAAGTAAAAACTATGGCCTTGGCTGAAAATGCAGGTCATGTTGTTATCTCTGCAGCGATTGAGGCTGAAATTTCCACACTTGAATCCGAAGAAGAAAAATCAGAATTTTTATCCGACATTGGTTTAAAGCAAACGGGTCTGGCCCAAATTATTTCAGCTGGGTATAATATGTTGGATCTTTTGACATTCTTTACCGTTGGCCCAAAAGAGGCCCGCGCCTGGACAACCGAGGTTGCCTCTACGGCACCGCAAGCCGCCGGTAAAATTCATACTGATTTCGAACGGGGATTTATCGTGGCGGAAACCATTGCGTATGATGATTACATTGCGTGTCATGGTGAATCTGGGGCAAAAGAAACTGGAAAATTACGCCTGGAAGGTAAGGAATATATTACAAAAGACGGCGATATTTTCCACTTCCGTTTTAATGTGTAACACTAAATCACGCAGGCCCTTCCTTTTTCACCCCGTGTATAATACGGGGGGCAATCATAACCTGAATTAGGTGCGTTGAATTGGTGGGTTTTGGTCTGGATTTTAAATCTTTCGTGTCACTGTTTTCTGTTGGTTTAGGACAGGAATTATTTAGGCTCTAAGATCTTTCGCGTGACAATTTCAAAGAAATCATTAGAATAGAATCATGGTAAAAAAATTCATATATTTCATCACCTTGCTAATCTTTTCAGGGGCGATCGAAACATACGCAACGTCAAACGCGGCAGGGCTTCCCATCCCCAGATTTGTATCCTTAAGATCTGCAGAATCGAATTTACGCGTGGGACCTGGTCACCACTTTCCCGCAGAGTGGACATATCAACGCGCCCGATTGCCAGTTGAAATTATCGCAGAATTTGGAGATTGGCGTAAGATCCGCGATTCCGAAGGAACGCAGGGATGGTTCCATCGATCTTTACTTAGTGGACGTCGGTATATTATTACTTTGAAAAATAAACTTCCTTTGAAAAAAGAAGGGAATAAAAATGCCAGGACAATAGCAACCCTTCAAAATGGTACGGTGGCAGAGCTTTTGAAATGCAAAAATTCCTGGTGTCATATTCATATTAAATCAGCCCCTTCCGTTAAGGGATGGATTGAAAAGGCCCATATTTGGGGTGTTTACGACAATTAACTGGCCTCTAGAAATTTTCCTATTTTATTAGCCTAGTTTTCCCAGTCCCTTTTGATTCTGGGAAGTTCGGGCCCCTTGTTCTTGTCTTAAAAATAACTCGTGAAGAAACTGAAAAAGTAAATGAATCATATTTGTTAATATGCTACGATCTTATTAATTTTAATAATTAATTAAGAGGCATTTAGATGGTAGACACAAGTTCAGGTCAAGTCGTAGCAAACACCGTAGATATCGCATCCCGTGATATTTCATTGTGGGGCTTGTTTATTCATGCTGATATTTTTGTTCAGTTGATTATGTTGTTATTGTTGGCGGCCTCTTTTTGGTGCTGGACAGTTATTTTTGGCAAGTACCGTGAATTAAATACCTTAAATAAATTGGCCGATTCTTTTGAAAAAAGCTTTTGGTCGGGCCAGCCATTGGATGAAATCGCAAAGGGAACCAGTCCTGCGGATCCTATGTCTCGATTATTTTTGGGTGCCATGCACGAGTGGGGGGAAGTTGCTTCAAAATCTTCTATTGCAGAGGGGATGAAGGCTGGCTTACTGCAACGCGTGGAACAGGTGATGGATTCTTCGTTGCGCCAAGAATTGGCAGACATTGAACGTCACACAGGATTTTTGGCAACAGTTGGGTCGTCTGCGCCCTTCGTTGGTTTGCTGGGGACAGTTTGGGGGATTATGCACAGTTTCCAGTCTATTGCAGCGTCAAATAACACAAGCTTAGCCGTTGTGGCACCAGGCATTGCCGAAGCTTTATTTGCCACCGCCCTGGGATTGGTTGCCGCCATTCCGGCAGTCATTGCCTATAACAAAATTTCAGCACGAATTACCCGTTACGCCATGCGTTTGGAAAATTTGGCGGGGGATATCAGCACCATTATGTCCAGAAAATTACACGGAGGTAAATAATGGGGGCAAGTCTTCGACCGCGCAAAAAGTTTAAACGGAGTTATGAACCCATAAGTGAAATCAACGTTACTCCCTTTGTGGACGTGATGTTGGTATTGCTGATTGTTTTTATGGTAACGGCCCCTTTATTAAATGTTGGGGTGCCAGTTGATTTACCAGAAACAAAGGCCGCCGCCTTGGACGATAAATTGGAACCAATGATCATTACGATTAAGGCCAATGGGGATGTTTATGTTCAAGAAACAAAAGTCAGTGATAAAACTTTTATCCCAAGACTGATCGCGGTCACAAAACGCAACAAGCAAGCACGTATTTATATTCGGGGTGACCATAAATTAAACTATGGCGATATTATGAAGATTATGGGACGCATTAACCAGGCAGGTTATTCCAAGGTTGCTTTGGTGGCCAATATGCCAGGACACAATAAAAGGACTTGATGCACGATGATGTTTTTAAGGAGTGCTTTAGGAAAAGTGAAATTAAGAAACGCAGCGTGCCTGGCGTGCGTGCGCATCAGAAATAATCTTTTCTGCAAAAGTCGTTCAAAAAGCGTATCTTACAACAGTCCGACAAAAGGTAATCATTTCAGATGAAGGATTCACGGGCCTATATATTCTCTGCAGTGCTTCATTTATTAGTGGTTGTGTTATTTTTCGTGAACCTACCTTTTATGCGATCGATGTCCTTAACACCGCCGCCCATAGTCCCCATAGAAATTGTAACAATTGATCAGTTAACGCAGTCGCCCTTGAAAAAGCAGCGACAGCTGCCAAAGGCGGCCCGCACAAAGAAAATTGTTCATACCAGAACCCGGAAAGAACAAATACCAACCCCGGCCCTTAAGCAAGAGGTTAAAAATGTTACAAAAAACGTTATTGAAAAAGTGGCGTTAAAGCCAATTAAAGCAAAAAAGAAACCAGTAAAGACAGAACAAAAACAAGAATCGGATTTAAAGCCAAAGGAAAACAACCAAGAAATTAACGAAGAAAAAAATAAAAAAGAAAAGAATGATGATTTTACTTCTGTCTTACGGGCTGTCCAAGAATTAAGGAAAGAACAACCGGATGAAGGTCAGGAAAAAGCCTTTAAATCAGATCATATTTCTGACAAATTAACGATTTCAGAGCTGGATGCATTAAGACAACAAATTCAAAAGTGTTGGAATATACCAGCCGGGGCGCGTAACCTTGAAGATATGATCGTGGAAATTGATGTTATTATGAACGAAGATTCAACAGTAGAGGAGGCGCGTATAAAAAACAAAGCCTTGATGCTGAGTGATAGTTTCTTTAGAACAGTGGCTGAAAGTGCAAGGCGGGCGATGTATGCCCCAGACTGTACGCCCTTAAAATTACCAACAGGCAAATACGAAGAATGGAAGAATTTTACCATCACGTTTAATCCAAAGGAGATTCTATAGTGAAACAGTTACTTATCTTGTTATGCCTGATTTGCTTTGACGGAAAAGCTGACTTAAACCTTAAGGTTAACCAAGGACATGCAAAACCTTTGCCCATTGCCATTATTGAATTTGAAGGCAAAACAGCTGAAGAAAAAAAGATTGCGCGCCAAATGACCCAGATCATTAAAAATGATTTAAAAAGTACGGGGTTATTCGACATTATTTCAAAATCCAGTTTTGTGCAGCAATCGGTTGATTTCGACATGACACCGCGCTTTTCAGACTGGCGCTTAATAAAGGCAAATGCCTTGGTGAATGGTCGTATTAAAATGATGGAGGATAATAAAATTTCAACGGGTTTCCGTTTATGGGATGTTTATTCATCGCAGGCCATGACGCATTCTGCCTTTAAGACAGATAAAAAATATTGGCGCCGGACAGCCCACTTGGTGGCAGATGCCATTTATAAAAGAATCACGGGGGAACAAGGATATTTTGATACGCGTATTGTTTATGTATCTGAAACAGGCAGTCAGCTGAAACGGAAACGCCGATTGGCCATTATGGACCAAGACAGTGCAAATCATAAATTTTTAACAAATGGCGAAAATACAGTTATTACACCAAGATTTTCACCTACGATGCAAACCATTACATATATGACTTATGAAAATAAGATTCCCAAAGTCTTCACACTGGATTTAGAAACAGGTATACAGAAATTGGTTGGTCAGTTCCCTGGGTTGACTTATGCGCCGCGGTTTTCTCCGGATGGTAAAAGCGTTATTCTAAGTCAGGCATTTGAAGGCAGTTCATCCCTTTATCTTATGAATCTGGAAACCAAACGCGTTAGGCGTTTAACAAAGGGACGTTTTATTGATACATCCCCCTGTTATTCTCCGGATGGTTCAAAAATTACTTTTAACTCTGACCGCAGTGGGCGTAAACAGCTTTATATAATGGATGCAGATGGTCAAAGAATTAAGCGTATCAGCTTTGGAAGTGGGATTTATGCGACACCAGTTTGGTCGCCACGGGGGGATTTGATTGCCTTTAATAAGATGGAGGGGGGCAAGTTTTATATCGGGGTGATGAAAGCAGATGGGTCAGATGAACGTCTTATTTCATCGGGGTATATGGTCGAAGGTCCCACATGGGCGCCGAATGGTCGCACAATAATGTTTTGGCGTCAGGGAAAATCCTTTGATGATGGAAGGCAAGAAAAGGCAGAATTGGTTGTAATTGATATTACTGGCCGAAATGAAAGGGTTCTAAAGACGCCGAAAGAGGCTTCGGACCCGGCGTGGTCTCCGCCATTGCCATTAACGCTTAAATAGCGTATTACCTATTTGATTGCGCAGAACTTATAGAGGATAAAAATGGCAAAACGCCCTAAGTTAAATCTAAAGAAATTGGAAGCTTGGCAAAAACCGGATGCTAAGCCATATGTTGAAATTCAAAATATTTCAAAAAATTTTGATGGGGCAGCTGTCGTTAATCAAATATCCTTGGACATATATAAAGGTGAATTCTTTTCATTGTTGGGTCCGTCAGGGTGCGGTAAGACAACATTGCTTCGAATCTTGGCGGGGCTAGAGACACCGGATGAAGGAAAGCTTTTGATTGATGGGGTTGATATGACCCATGTCCCGGCCCATGAACGCCCGGTTAATATGATGTTTCAGTCTTATGCCTTGTTTCCCCACATGACAGTAGAGCAAAACGTTGCCTTTGGTTTGATCCAAGAAGGGGTATCAAAAACTGAAATAAAAGACCGCGTTCATAAATCTTTAAGCCTTGTGCAAATGGAAAAATATGCCAAGCGGAAACCCCAACAACTTTCTGGGGGGCAACGCCAACGCTGTGCTTTGGCCAGGTGCTTGATTAAAAAGCCAAAGATTGTTTTGTTGGATGAACCCTTGGCGGCATTGGATCGTAAGTTGCGTGAACATACACAGTTTGAACTTGTAAATATTCAAGAAGAACTGGGCTTAACCTTTATCATGGTAACGCATGACCAAGAAGAAGCCATGACAATGTCATCCCGTATGGGCATTATGGAAGAGGGTAAAATACGCCAAGTCGGCACCCCAAATGAAATATATGAATTTCCCAACAGTGTTTATGTGGCTGATTTTATTGGAACGATGAATATATTTACAGGGGTTGTTTTAGAAGAGGCCCCCAATCATACAATTATTCGCCCTGATGAGATAAAAACAGATATTTATATAAGCCATTCCGCCAGTGTTGCTTGCGGCGCCAATGTATCAATTGCGATTCGTCCAGAAAAAATACATATCAGTAAGAAAAAACCCTCTGGCCAGTATAATTATGCAAAAGGCATTGTTGAAGATATTGCATATTTAGGGGACGTTTCCATTTATATAATTGAACTTGATGAAACCGAAATTACTGTGGAAGCAATGTTACCAAATTTGATGCGCCTGTCGTCCCCTGAAATCACATGGGAAGACGAAGTATATATTTCTTGGGATCCTGATAATATTGTGACTTTAATTGGGTAGGTAATGTTTTCAAAAACCAAAATAGATTGGATGCAATGGGGGCAACGACTGATTATTGCCATTCCCATGCTATGGCTGCTTTCTTTTATATTTCTGCCATTTTTGAATATCTTTAAAATCAGTTTTTCTGAACCTTATGCGGGGATGCCGCCTTATGCCCCAATATTGGATGTTCTTGAAGATCATGTTATTCAACTACGTTTATCCTTGGAAAATTATGCCTTGCTTTTTTCTGATGCGATATACAGATACAGCCTGATTAATTCAATTTTCATAGCTGGCGGGGCAACATTGATATGCTTGTTCCTTGGGTATCCCATGGCTTATTATATTGCCCAACAGGAAGAACGTCGTCAGACCCACTTTTTAATGTTGGTTATTTTACCTTTTTGGACGTCTTTTTTATTACGCGTTTATGCCTGGATAGGGATCCTTAGTCCCAAAGGATTTATCAATAATTTCTTAATTAAGATTGGATTGATATCAGATCCATTACCAATGTTGTACAACAACTTTGGTGTATTGGTGGGGATGGTTTATTGCTATCTTCCCTTTATGATTTTACCTTTATTTTCCGCTTTGGCAAAATTCGACACGCAATTACTTGAAGCTGCTGCTGATTTAGGGGCGCGTCCCATTAAAAGCTTTTTACGGGTTACCCTTCCTTTGACAAAAACGGGTATTATATCTGGGTGTGTTTTGGTCTTTGTTCCGGCCATGGGGGAATTTGTTATTCCAGAACTTTTAGGGGGCAATAAAACCATGATGCTTGGAAAGTTAATTTGGATTGAATTCTTTTCAAACCGTGACTGGCCAGTTGCTTCATCAATTGCGGTTATCATGTTGTTGGCGTTTATTGTGCCAGTGGTGGCTTTGCAAAAAAGGGCGTTAAAATAATGCAAAAGCATAAATTTACTTATTCAGTTTTGATTTTTGGGTATGCCTTTTTGTATATTCCTTTAGTAACCCTTGTTGTGTATTCTTTTAATGCATCAAAGCAAGTTACTTTGTGGGGGGGATTTTCAACAAAATGGTATGTGGCCTTGTTTGAAAACGAAGCCTTGCTATCAGCGGCCTGGGTTAGTTTAAAAGTCGCCACTTTCTCTGCCTCTATTGCAATTATTATTGGCACATTGGCATCTGTTGTCATTGTTAAATTTAACCGTTTCAAATCCATGACTTTCTTTAAAACTCTTGTGGCAGCGCCCATGTTAATCCCCGAAGTTATTATTGGACTGGCTTTGTTATTGGTATTTGTAAATTTGGAAAAATTAATCGGCTGGCCAAAAGGGGGGGTTGATACCATTACAATTGCCCATGCAACCATTTCAATTGCCTATGTGACGGCTGTTGTAACAACAAGGCTTTCCAATGTGGATCCTATGCTGCTTGAGGCCGCCCAAGATTTAGGCGCGCATCCAGCCAAGGCCTTTTTCGTGATTACATTGCCGTTGATTTATCCGTCCTTGCTGTCGGGTTGGTTGTTATCTTTTATTCTTTCTTTTGATGATGTTGTTGTGGCCAGTTTTGTTTCAGGTCCTGATTCGTCAACCCTGCCCATGGTTATTTTTTCCAGCATTCGATTTGGATTAACACCACAGGTGAATGCGTTGGCAACTTTGATGATTTCTTTTGTGGCCATTATTATCGTTGGGGTTTCCATTTTAAATGACCGGCAACGTAAAATCCTTATTAATCCCGAAGATCCAGATGAAACACCCACAGTCTAAGCCAAATATATATGGCGCGCTGATGATTGTTTTGGTCTCAGCCTTAACAGCTTTGAATAATTCAATAACACATGGGTTGCCTAAAGATATAAACACTATGCAGGTTGTTTTTTTCAAAAGCATTGTGGGTTTGTTTATCTTGGTGTTTTTGAATATTCGAACCTTGAACAAGCTTTACAAGACAAACATTATTCAATGGCATGCCTTTAAGGGGTTGATGGGAATGCTGGGTAATATCACGTGGGTGATTGCTTTAAGACATATTCCGATCGCCACAGCGTCAGGGCTTTCCATGACCAGTGCTTTGTTCACCGCATTGGGGGGATGGCTTATTTTCAAAGAACCTTTTAAGAAAACAGTTTTATGGTGTTTGTTTACAGGTTTTATTGGGGCATTAATTATTATAAACTTGAATGGTAATTTGTTTACCATTTACACACTGTTCCCGCTTGCCTCAGCTTTTGCTTTTTCAGCATCATCCCTGACAATTAAACGGCTGGCCAAAAATGATTCATCCAGAACAACTTTGTTTTACCTTTTATTGTTTATGAGTCTTTTTAGTATCCCTGCAACGGTTATTAACTGGGTAACCCTAAATTATGCGGAAATACTGACGCTTTGTATAATAGGGGTGTTTTTTGCCCTATCCCAATTATGTCTTATTCAGGCGTATACGTATGCAGAGGCATCCTTTATTTCCTCTTTTAAATACATCCGGTTTCCCATGAATATTTTGGCCGGACTCTTATTTTTCTCTGAAGTTCCTGGATTTTCAACAGTCTTGGGCGGTGTGATGATTATTTCGGCCTCGGCCTATCTGGTTGCGTTTGATAAAACCAGAAAAAGAAAAAAATAAATCCATAGATTTCAATCTATTGTCGGAATACAATTTTTTTTATCATAAGATGTGTTGAGTGCCCCAGAGAAATAGGTTAGATTGTCATAGTTAAATCTTCAAAAAACCCATGATATGAAAATAGAAATAGAAAATAAAGAACAGCTTTGGACGCATATATCCGCACAACTTCAAGATGTGTTTGGGGACCATGCTTACAGAGGCTGGTTACGCTTTTTAAAATTCGAAGAAGATGCTGGTGCAAAGGTTATTTTATCTGTTCCCACAGCCTTTATCCGTGATTTGATCAAATCAAAATACTTAGAAGGAATCACCGATTTATGGGGCCAAGCCAACGAAGAAGTCAAAGTCGTTGATATTATTGTCGTGGAAAAAAATGAAGAAGCAAGACAAGACAACTTTGAAAATGCCCCAAAGGCATCATCTAAATTATCTTTAGATACCTTATCTGGCAATACGGATGGCCTTGATCCCCGCTTTAATTTTGATAATTTTGTGGTTGGAAAGCCTAATGAACTTGCTTATGCCGCCGCCTTGCGCGTGGCTGAATCGGATACAGTTAACTTTAATCCTTTGTTTTTATATGGAGGCGTGGGGCTTGGTAAAACGCACTTAATGCATTCAATTGCGTGGCATTTGCATAATATGCACCCCAAAAGAAAAGTTATCTATCTTTCTGCCGAACAATTTATGGATTATTACATTCGATCCCTTCGTCACAAAACAATGATTGATTTCAGGGATATGTTCCGCAATGTAGATGTTTTAATGGTGGACGATATCCAGTTTATGAGTGGAAAGAACTCTACCCAAGAAGAATTTTTCCATACCTTTAACGCCCTGATTGATCAAAAGAAACAGATTATTCTTTCCGCCGATCAATCCCCGTCTGACTTAACCGGTATCGAAGAACGGATGCGTTCCCGTTTTGGGTGGGGCCTTGTGGTTGATATACATCCAACAACGTATGAATTGCGTTTGGGAATTTTACAGGCAAAGGCCGAAAACCTTGATGTTAAAATCCCCCAAGATGTCATAGAATTCTTGGCTCATAAAATTACATCAAACGTTCGTGAACTTGAAGGGGCTTTGAACAAAATTCGGGCCAGATCCATGTTGATTGGTGGGCCGATCACTTTGGAGGGAACGCGCGAGGCCTTAAAAGATCTTTTAAGGGCAAATGAACGTTTATTAACCGTTGATGAAATCCAACGCCAAGTGGCAGAACATTTTAATATCCGGATCAGTGATATGAAATCATCAAAGCGGTTGCGTGCTGTTGCGCGCCCCCGTCAGGTGGCTATGTATATGTGTAAAAACTTTACAAGTAAATCTTGGGCCGCCATTGGCGAAGAATTTGGTGGACGGGATCATTCGACTGTGATGCACGCCTGCAAAAAGGTGACAGAACTTAAAGGAACCGATCCAGACCTTAATGAAGACATCCATATTCTTGAACGCATTCTTTCAGCTTAGGCCTAAAAAAATTTATAAAGTCGCTTTTAATTTTTCCAGATCTTGCTTTGTATCAATGCCAAATGGATTGCTATTAACGCATTGTACCCCAATTTTCATATTATTTTCTAAGGCACGCAGTTGCTCTAATTTCTCTCTCTTTTCCAAGGGAGAAGGGGGTAGGTTAACAAATTTATCCAAAGAATTCCTTAAATACCCATAAAGTCCAATGTGGTGATAATGGGGGCCATCGCCGTAAGGAAGGACAGATCGACTGAAATAAAGGGCCTTAAATATATTCTTATCAAGCTCTGTCATGGCAATTTTGACGCAGCCGGGATCTTTTAATTCCGTGTCATCCGTGATTTGATAACACAAAGTTGAAATATCAAAATCTGATGTATTTAAAAGATTTAATAAGATTGTCAATAAACCAGGGTCAAGATGGGGCAAATCCCCTTGAAGGTTTAATACATGGGTATATATATGCCCAGGGTCAATCTTTTCCAAGGCGGCATGAATACGATCACTGCCTGATGGCAGGTTAGGGTCGGTTAAAACCGCTTTGCAATCCAAGCCTTGAATGGCCTCAATAATAACTTGGTCGCCAGCGGCGACAACCACATCACCAAGACCGGATGCCAAAGCACGCTCAATAACATGTTGAATCATGGGTTTTCCGTGAATATCAGCCAAAGGTTTTCCTGGAAATCTTGTGGCGGCCATGCGGGCCGGAATTACGATAACTGGTTTCATTTTTTTAATCCTGGACTGGTTATTTTTTATGTAATGTGTATACTTATATCAAATAGTTTTAATATCATCTATAGCAACTTAAACATAAATGAATAACGACTTAAATAAGAATAAAATTTTTGCAGCCATTTTAATTGCTTTGTTGTTGGGGCTTATCTCTAGCTTAATTGCAGGTCATATGATTCAACCAAAGTACCTGAAAAAAAATGTGTATGTTGTGAATATTGCCGAAACACCTTCAAAGGATGTCCCATCGGAACCGGAAGTTAAGCAAGATATTATGACCTTACTTGACACGGCAGATCCTGAAAAAGGGAAAGCTATTGTTAAAAAATGTGTTCAGTGTCATAGTCTTGAAAAGGGAGGTCCGAATCGTATTGGACCAAACCTATGGGGTGTGGTTGGTAGAACAGGCGGGGAACACCCTGGGTTTAACTTTTCAAAAGCAGCTGAAAAGATGGAAGAGGTTTGGAGTTTTAAACATTTATATGACTATTTAGAAAACCCAAGAAAGTTTATGCCGGGAACCAAAATGTCATTTATTGGTTTGAAAAAACCAAAAGATCGGGCCAATTTGATTGCCTACTTAAGAACGTTAAGCGATAATCCTATACCCCTAAAATAAAGGAGAATGCCATTCATTAAATATTATATTATCCCTCTGTTTCTTTTCACAGTTTCTGTTATCTCTAAAGCTGATTACCATGTGGTCATGCGAAAGGGAATCACAGCAAAGCACCCTAAAAACTTTCAACATATTGGCTATGTCAATCCTAAGGCACCTAAAAAAGGGACCTTAAACCTTCCCGTGAAAAAAAGTACATTTAATTCCTTTAATCCTTTTATCGTCCAAGGAATCGAAGCCAGTGGATTGGGTTATTTACATGCCAGCCTAATGAAGGTACCACTTGACGACCAGATGGTTGCTTATCCCTATGTTGCCAAGGAAATTATTATCGCCCCTGACTATAAATCTGTCACATTTATCTTGCAAGACAAGGCACGGTTCAGCGATGGATCTGTCATCACAGCAAAAGATGTTGAATTTTCATATAAAACGCTAAAGGAAAAGGGACGGCCGAATTACAGAATTTGGTATGATAATATTACCTCAGTTGATTGCTTGTCGCCTGATACGATCCGATTTAATTTCAAAAAAACAGATTTAACTTTACCTTTTCTGTTGGCAAAAATGCGGGTTCTTTCAAAAAAATTCTACACAAATACAGCGTTTGATAAAACAAACTTAATACCACCAGTTGGGTCGGGCCCTTACAAAATTAAGAATTTTGAAAATGGAAAGTACATAATATATGAACGCATTAAAGATTGGTGGGCAAGCGACCTTCCCATCGTAAAAGGGTTGTATAATTTTGATACAATAAAATTTGTGCATTATTATAATTACGATACCATTGTTGATGGACTAAAGCGGGGTGAAGTCGATCATAATATTGAATTAAAAGTTTCAAGGTGGGAAAATAAATATGATTCAAACACCTGTGAAAAAGAAAGAATTACAAAACGGGAATTTGCCAAGCCCGTTCCCCATGGTTTGAATGCGTTCTTTTTCAACGCGCGACGCCCACATCTTTGTGACCCGCGTGTTCGCAAGGCCTTAAATCTTTTGTTTAATTTTAACTGGATAAATAAGACGCTTTTTAATAATCGATATAAACGAAGTGAAGGGATATTTAATTCAAAAGATTATAACGCCCAAGGCAATCTTTCTGATCAAGAAAAAAGAATTATGCAAAAAATGGGCCTGAAAAATATTCATTTATATGAAACACTTGATTCCTTAAATAAAAATAATTCAGACGGCGTTAGCCGAGAAAATATGGATCACGCCATAAGGTTGCTGGCCGAGGCAGGGTGGTCTTTAAAGGGCGGTGTTTTAACCCATAAAACTTATGGGAAATTTTCATTTGAAATCTTATTGCCATCGACAAGTATGATACGATTCCTGGAAAACTATATAAATACCCTTAATAAAGTTGGTATTAAGGCATCTATAAAAGCGGTTGATCTTGTACAATTTGAAAACCGTCTCTGTAATTTTGATTATGATTTAGTATTATTTTATATGCCGGTAACGTATGTTCCTGGAAAATCACTGAAAAATATATGGGGAAGTAAGGCCGCAGATATTAAAGGAAGTTATAATTTAGCTGGTGTTAAGGATTCGAAAGTTGATCAAGTTATCAATAAAATTATAACGGCAAAAAACCTTAAAAATGTAAAGTTGTATGCGTCAATATTGGATCGTATCATCCGCCAAAAGTATTATTATATTCCAGCTTGGTACAGGGATGAAATCTATGTAGCCTACAGGGATAAATTTAGGTATATTGACAGAGACGAAAATGGCTATAGCATTAATGCGTGGTGGTTAAAAGAATAAAACATGCTACAGTATATTTTAAAAAGACTTGGGTTAATTATACCCACCCTATTGGGCGTTATCTTGATTAACTTTTTAATCATACAAATTTCGCCTGGCGGACCGGTGGAATTCATGGTTGCCAAAGCCCGGGGTGCCTTTGATACTGTTTCAGATGCAGCCGATGGCCAAAGTGATATAGACATAACTTCTGGAGAATTAAGTTATGAAGGGGGGCGCGGATTACCCCCTGAATTTATAAAACAATTGGAAAAACAGTATGGGTTTGATCAACCTGCCTGGAAACGTTTCCTTTTATTAATTAAAAATTATGCAACATTTGATTTGGGGAAAAGTTATTTCCGCGATAAAAAAGTCAGTTCTTTAATTATTGAAAAGCTACCTGTCTCTATATCTTTAGGGTTCTGGTCAATTATATTGATCTATCTTATTGCCATTCCCTTGGGGATGCGCAAGGCCGTCAGGGACGGTAGCCGATTTGATGTTGGTACCAGTTTATTTATGGTTTTTTTGTACGCCATTCCCAGTTTTTTAATTGGATTAATGTTGATAATTTTATTCGCAGGGGGGTCTTTCTTTCACATTTTTCCTTTGCGGGGGCTGACATCTGACGAATGGGACTGCCTAAGTTTGGGGCAGAAAGTTCTGGATTATTTTCACCACCTTATATTGCCTTTAGCCGCAATTATTCTTGGTGGATTTGCCACTTTGACGATGTTGTGCAAGAATTCATTTGTTGAAGAAATTCATAAACAGTATGTTATTACAGCACGCTCCATTGGTTTGGGGCGCCAACAAGTTTTAAGAAAACATGTTTTTCGAAATGCTGTTTTACCTTTGATTGCCAAACTGCCCGGTGCGTTTTGTACCATTTTCTTTTCCAGTAACTTGTTAATAGAAGTCATCTTTTCTTTGGACGGGTTGGGCCTTTTGGGATTCGAAGCTTCCTTAAGTCGTGACTATCCTGTGATGTTTGGGGTATTGTTTGTTTATACATTGATTTCTTTGGTCATGCATTTAATCGGGGATCTTTTGTACATGGTTATTGACCCCCGAATTAATTTAAATAAAGGGCAAGGTTAATGTTAAGTCCTATTGCCCGTCAGCGTTTTGAAAAATTCAAAAAGAATCGCCGCAGTTGGTATTCTTTATGGATATTTATGGTGCTTTTGACCGTCACAATGTTCAGTGAATTTATTGCAAATGACAAGCCCTTAATAGTGCAATATAAAGGATCTTATTATTTTCCTGTCTTTAAAAATTACGCTGAAACAACCTTTGATGGGGATTTTGAAACGGAAACAAGTTACAAAGACCAGTATATTTCAGACATTATAAACAAAGATGGTTGGATGTTATGGCCCCTTATTCCTTATAGTTATGACACTATTAATTTTAAACTAGACCGTCCAGCTCCAGCCCCTCCTTCATCAGAAAATTGGTTGGGGACAGACGATCAAGGGCGGGATCTGTTGGCCCGGCTGCTTTACAGTATTCGATTTTCTTTGGTTTTTGGGTTGCTGTTAACAGGAATAAGTTTGGTTCTGGGGGTGACGGCCGGGGCAATCCAGGGTTATTTTGGCGGAAAGGTTGATTTATTATTCCAACGATTTATGGAAATATGGTCGGGGTTACCCATTATCTTTTTAATGATTATTCTTAGTAGTTTTGTTACCCCCAATTTTTGGTGGTTATTGTTGATGTTTTCCTTTTTTAAATGGATGATGATTGTTCCTGTTGTACGGGCGGAATTTTTGCGGGCAAAGAATTATGATTATGTTCGCGCCGCCAAGGCAATGGGGGTCAGTAATTTTGCCATTATGTGGCGACATATATTACCAAACGTTCTTTCCATGCCTTTAACAGTGATTCCTTTTGTTTTAACAACGTCCATTTCGTTGTTGGCAACGTTGGATTTTTTGGGGTTTGGTTTGCCCCCTGGGTCCCCCTCTTTGGGGGAAATATTGAACCAGGGGAAAAGCAATCTTTATGCTCCATGGATTGGGATATCAGGCTTTCTAAGTATTTCCATTGTATTAAGTATTCTTGTTTTTATTGGCGAAGGGGTGCGGGATGCCCTGAACCCAAAGAAGGGGGGGCTTGATTTACTATGACAAATATTCTTTCAATTAAGAATCTAAGTATTGGATTTAATCCGCAGGCCCCAGAAATTGTGGTTGATAAAGTTAGTTTTAATGTCAAAAAAGGCCAAAACCTTGCTATCGTGGGGGAAAGTGGGGCAGGAAAATCTTTAACGGCTTTGTCTATCTTAAGATTGCTACAGTATCCCGAAGCCTATCACCCAAATGGGGAAATTATATATGACGGGCAAGATATTTTAAGAATCCCCGGCGATGACTTGCGTAAACTACGTGGCAATCGGATCAGTATGATTTTCCAAGAACCCATGACGTCTTTGAATCCAACAAAGACAGTTGAAAGTCATATAAAAGAAATCATCGATATTCACAGAGATAGAAAACCTGGGGAAATTACTGAACTTTTGGAATTGGTAAAATTAAAAAATCCAAAAGAAAAAAAGAAATCTTACCCACATGAATTATCAGGGGGTGAACGCCAACGGGTTATGATTGCCATGGCAATTGCCAATAAACCAGATTTATTAATTGCGGATGAACCCACAACTGCTTTGGATGTCACGATTCAATCCCAAATTTTTGACTTGCTTAAATCTTTGCAAGAAAAGTTTGGCATGACCTTAATTCTTATCAGTCATGACTTGCATTTGGTGCGATCCATTTCCAAAGATGTGGTTGTTATGCGCCACGGAAAAGTTATCGAACAAGGAAGTGTTAAAGAAATATTTGAATCCCCCCAAGATGATTATACAAAAAAACTTATTAATTCCATTCCAGAAGGCCGGGCAAACCCCAAAAGCATCATGAATGATCTTGAAGTTATTCAGGCGCAAGGTATTTCGGTTGATTATAAGAAAAAACGCAAAGGTTTCTGGCAGGCGCCTTATTTGTATACAGCGGTAAAAAATGCGAATTTATCCATCAAGCAAGGGGAAACTTTGGGTATTGTTGGCGAAAGTGGGTCTGGTAAATCAACATTGGCCTTTTCGATTATGCGCCTGTTGGATTGTTCTGGAACGATTATGTATCAAGGCATTGATTTAAATACCTTAAGGCAAAAAGATTTAATTCGTTACCGCAAAGATATTCAGATTGTCTTTCAAGATCCGTATGGGTCTTTGAATCCCCGTTTAACTGTTAAAGAAATTGTGGGCGAGGGGCTGTGTGTTCACAATCTTTCCCCAACGAAAGAAGACCAATTGCGCCGTATAAAGCGGGCCTTGAAAGATGTGCATTTATCCGAAGATTATTTGGATCGTTACCCAGATATGTTATCAGGCGGCGAACGTCAGCGTATCGCGATTGCCCGGGCCTTAATCTTAAAACCCCGTCTTATTATTTTGGATGAGCCTACATCAGCCTTGGATCTGACAGTGCAATCCCATATCTTAGGAATTTTGAAAAAACTGCAAAACCATTACCGTACATCGTTCATTTTCATTAGTCATGATCTGCGGGTGATCCGAACAATCAGTCACCGCGTTATGGTGATGAAGGATGGGGAAATTGTTGAACAGGGGCCGGCAGAAACCATTTTTGACAACCCCCAAAACACCTATACTAAAGACCTTTTATCCGCTGCTTTTTATGGATGATTTAATTAAGCGAGCTGGCTATGAATTTTCGTATGTTTTTTCTAATTTTATTAAAAAATAACTCTCTTTGCTCAGTTGTTCCAGAAAAATAACCCTGGGGGTTTGCTAAATAGTCAGGTTCTAAGTACCCATGATCTAAAAAGCTTATATGTTTTGATTTATCATATACATTAACTTGATGTCCTATACTTTTAATTTTATCTATCACACCAGCTTTTTTAAAACGATTACTTCTTTCTTCTGATATCTGAAAATGAATAGGAATATTTACATGATCAGGAAAAGAAAAAATATGGTTGGGGTCCATCAGAACAACACATTCTTTATGCTTATTTGAAATATTTTCATACACAGGTAAGATTGTTTTATGCACCTGATCTGTACCAATTGTTCGGTTAAGAAGTAATAAGATTGAATTTGCTCCAAAAGAATGTCCCATTAAACAAACCCGGGAAAAATCTATATTATTTTTTAATTCTAATTTTGATTTGTCTTGAAGCCATTTATGGACAAATAATATGTTTTCCACAAATCGGGCATGAAGAAGTATGCTGTAATCCTTGTGATATGAATTAGTATTTTTAACATTACTATCAAGCTGATGAAGTATAGATATTACTATATAACCATGGGAAGCAAGTTCTTCACATATCCAAGAATAATCGGTAGATGACGCATCTAATCCATGGTTCATAAAGACAAGTGGCCATTTTCCTTTCTGCATATTATTTATGCTGGTACGCTTGCTGTACGTATTGTATCTAATTTGTTCCCAAACTTTTATTGCTCTATTCTCAGGTTCAAGTTCATGTGGGCTAAAATCAGCAGGTGATAAATTAATGGGAAAGTAAATTCGAATTGGTATAAGCCAGCCTTTATCGGGTTTATCATAAGGTCTAGTTTGATCATAAAGATCAATAGAATTATATCCAACTTTATACTTTCCAGTTGGTTCAGGCGTGGAGTGGTTTAAAAACTTATTATTTTTCATTGTATCTATTGTATACAATAACAGATATTAAGCCAAGCCAACTTGGTGGCTGTGAACGGTTTTATTTATCTTTAACGATGCCAAGGCTTGGGTCCATTTATGGTCATCCTGGTGCTTGACACCAGGATCCAGCCCCATTTTTCACCAGGTTTCCCGTTAAAGTCGCCCAAAATCTGGACATATTGACACAAGTATGGTTAACCTCAGCCAATGGGTTTTTTCGCTTTGCTTCATAATTGCGTTAAAGTGCCTAAAAAATAGGCACGCAAAACTGCGAAAATTAATTTTTTTATTAAAAAAGTGCCTACGCGCGCATGGCTCAGGCAAAACAGGCCCAACCAATTAATGCAGGTTACAGGCCCATAATAAATATAACTAGCTGAAATAACTGACTTATTTACTCATGCGTAAAACGCATACCATTTCCCGTTAATTTTATCCAGACTAGGTTTTTTCAGGGGGTAACAAAACGGCAGGCGGGTTGTATCCGGTAAACACCGCTGTGGATTCCGGATCAAGTCCGGAATGACAATGAAGAAAGATGTCCAAGGTGGACTGGATTCCGGATCAAGTCCGGAATGACAATTGAGAGGGGTTGTCTTTGCATAGAAGTCGTCTCCCCGTATATAGGGGTTCATAAATTCGTTGACTATTTTGATTCGTCGCCCCGCACTTGATGCGGGGTCCAGGGCGGTATTCACCGTATACAACCCACCTGCCTTTTAGATTATGACTGGATCCCGGATCAAGTCCGGGACGACGATACGTATAAGATCACCGGGGTATAATAATTCGTCATTCTGAATTTAGTTCAGAATCCATGTATCTCTGACAGACAAGGTATCTGGGATAAGCACCGCTGTGGATTCCGGATCAAGTCCGGGGCGACGATACGTATAGAATCACCGGGGTATAATCATTCGTCATCAACTATGTTGTTAAGGGTAATCAAATTGTCTGTGATGAACAGTGTTCTGGATTCCGGGTCAAGTCCGGAATGACAAATGAAGAGGGCCTGTCTTTGCATAGAAATCGTCACCCCGTTCTTGACACCAGAGTCCAGGGCGGCACTCACCAGACACAACCCGCCTGCCGTTTTAGTTTATGACCGGATCCTGGTGTCGGCGCACCCATAAATAAGCAACACTGATGAAACCAAAAAAACTCTGGTCCAAACCTTACCCCTTATCCGTTTTTGGGGGCTCAACCACACGAATGTGGACCTCTTGCAAGTGGGCTTTATCAACATACCCCGGAGCCCCCATCAACAAATCTTGGGCTTGTTGGTTCATTGGAAACGCCACAACTTCGCGAATATTGGGCTCATCCGCTAACAACATCACCATACGGTCGACACCTGGTGCACACCCTCCATGTGGCGGTGCGCCAAATTTCAAGGCCCGTAGCATACCGCCGAATTCGGCTTCTAAATCTTTTTTGGAAAATCCTGCAATACCAAAAGCTTTGTACATAATTTCCGGCAAGTGGTTACGAATCGCCCCACTGCACAGTTCAATTCCATTACAGACAATATCATATTGATACGCCAAAATGGATAAGGGATCATGGGTTTCAAGAACACCCATCCCGCCTTGTGGCATGGAAAATGGATTATGACTGAACTGAATTTTGCCTGTTTTTTCATCCATTTCATACATCGGATAATCAACCACCCAACAAAAACGGAACGCATTTTTTTCAATCAGATCCAGATCTTCGCCAACCTTTGTCCGGGCTTTGCCAGCCAAATGTTCCGCCCCCTTTACTTTATCACAAGCAAAGAAAACAGCATCCCCATCCTGAACACCTGTTAATGATTTCAACATATCAAGACGGTCAGCGTTCAAAAATTTGGCAATCGGCCCTTTGGCTTCGCCATTTGCAAAAATGATATAGCCAAGGCCTGGGGCCCCTTCTCCGCGTGCCCAGTCATTCATTTTGTCAAAGAAACTGCGGGGACGGTCAGCCGATCCTGGGGCCGGAATGGCCCGAACCACAGACCCGTTATTAATGTTTTTCGCAAAAATTGAAAAATCAGATCCCCGGAAAACATCTGTCACATCACTGATTAAAATGGGGTTACGCAAATCTGGCTTGTCAGATCCATATTTTAACATGGCGTCTGCATATGGAATGCGTGGAAACGGGGCTGGTGTGACTGTACGTCCCGCACTGAATTCTTCGAACACACCATGTAAAACAGGTTCAATGGCATTAAAGACATCTTCTTGGGTTACGAAAGACATTTCCATATCAAGCTGATAAAATTCCCCTGGGGAACGGTCTGCGCGGGCATCTTCATCCCGAAAACAGGGGGCAATTTGGAAATATTTGTCAAAACCAGACATCATCAATAGTTGTTTGAACTGTTGGGGTGCTTGCGGCAAAGCATAAAACTGACCCGGGTGCAAACGGCTGGGAACCAAAAAGTCACGTGCCCCTTCGGGGGAACTGGCCGTTAAAATAGGCGTTTGGAATTCCATAAACCCAGCGTCGGTCATGCGACGACGGATACTGGAAATCACATTATTACGCAAAACGATATTGCTGTGAATTTTTTCCCGGCGTAAGTCCAAAAAGCGGTATTTTAAACGTGTTTCTTCAGGGAATTCCCGGTCAACGTTAACTTGCAAAGGCAAAACATCTGCAGGTGATTCCACATGAATACCTGTAATTTGTACTTCGACTTCACCGGTTGGCAGCGTCTGATTAATGGTTGATGACTCGCGGTCAATAACCTGCCCCGTGACGGTAATAACACTTTCAACACGGGCTTCTTCAGCGAATTTAAACAACGGATTATCAGAATCGATCACACATTGACTCATCCCGTAATGATCCCGCAGATCGATGAAAAGTAAATTTCCATGATCACGTTTGCGATGAATCCACCCCGATAGGCGGACAATGGTTCCGGTATCACTTTTGCGTATTTGGCCACATGTATGTGTTCTGTAGGGATGCATAATAATCCTTTTTTGTGTTTCAAATAAAAATATATCCCCCGGTCAAGCCGTGGGATGACAATATAATTAAATATACATATTCTATATAATGCATGATCCCACTTTAGGACAAGGATTTATTGAAAGAATTATGATGAAAACTGTAAGATTGCGATAAATTTGGCATTAAAATACCCCAAATTGTCTTACCAACCAACCATACATAGTTTCAGGGCTAACAGAAATTTGGGGTTTTGAGGCGGCGCGTCTTCTTAACACAGGGGCACTTTCTTTATGTGGATAAGGATACGAATAAAGGCCAAAAACTACGGCCATTTGGGGAAGTATTTTTACAGTTTTTGAAAAACTTGTTTCAATTGCTGTTCTTGCAATGGAGGGTAATTTGGCAATGGGTACTTTTGTTACAGGAAAGACACCTTCTTCAGCTGCAGCATACGAATCTGATACCGAAAATGTAAACAACAAAAGATACAAAAATTTTGTGTGAAAGTGCCTCATCCCAACCCCTTAATTTTTATTTATGAACTAAGGCTATCACAGAATATGGAGATCATCAATTAAATCCAAAAACCCGCCGAGTGACAAGAAAATAAGTAAATCAATTCACTCTTGATGGGATGTCAGGTTTTTATATAAAGCACGGCTACGCAACAGTCCTATAAAATATTAAAGGAAATTATAATTGTATAGGTTTGATTTCCCAAAAAAACATGGTAAGTTATGGCTATCAAATGACATTAAATACTGTCCCGCAATTGATGTGGGATCCAGAAGATAAAAAGGTCCAGACATGAGTTCAGAAAAAAACAAAGCCTTAGACGCCGCCCTTAAACAGATCGAAAGATCTTTTGGAAAAGGCGCCATTATGACATTGGGTCAAAATGAAAACCCTGTTCAAGTTGATGCCGTATCAACAGGATCCATTGGGTTAGATATGGCCCTTGGTATTGGCGGATTACCGCGCGGGCGTATCATCGAAATTTATGGACCGGAAAGTTCTGGGAAAACAACATTGACCTTACATGTCATTGCCGAAGCCCAGAAAAAAGGGGGTGTTTGTGGGTTTGTTGACGCTGAACATGCTTTGGATCCCGTTTATGCACGTAAACTTGGCGTTAACACAAATGACTTAATCATTTCCCAGCCAGATACAGGGGAACAAGCTTTGGAAATTGCCGATACTTTGGTACGTTCTGGTGCCCTTGATGTGTTGGTTGTTGACAGTGTCGCCGCCTTAGTTCCAAAAGCCGAAATTGAAGGCGAAATGGGCGATTCCCACATGGGTCTGCAAGCAAGGTTGATGAGTCAAGCCTTACGTAAATTAACAGCATCCATTTCAAAATCCCGTACCATGGTCATCTTTATTAACCAAATTCGTCAAAAAATTGGGATTATGTTTGGAAACCCTGAAACAACAACAGGTGGGAATGCATTAAAATTCTATGCCTCTGTTCGTATTGATATTCGTCGGATTGGCGCAATCAAAGATAAGGACGAGGTTGTCGGAAACCTAACCCGTGTGAAAGTTGTAAAAAACAAAGTGGCGCCCCCGTTCAAAGTGGTTGAATTTGATATTATGTACGGCCAAGGAATTTCCAAAACTGGTGAATTAATTGACTTGGGCGTGAAGGCTGACTTAATTGAAAAGGCCGGATCTTGGTATTCCTATAATGGCAATCAAATTGGCCAAGGGAAAGAATCTGCCCGCCGTTTCTTAAAGGCAAACCCCAACGTTGCCGATGAAATTGAAAGTAAATTGCGGGAACAAAGTGGTATTATCGACAACTTGGCAGACGCCGAAGTTGCCAAAGCTGACGCGTAATTTAGACCTTATTATTTACTACCAAACTGGGGGGCTTTGCCCCTCTTTTTTTTACGCGTATCTGCTTTAATGCGTACCTATAAGCAATCCATCTTTGTATATATATAAATTTGATAGACTCCTTATTCCATTGTTAATGGCAATCAAATTGTCTGTGATGACCTCAGCTCTGAATTCCGGATCAAGTCCGGAACGACAATGAAGAAAGATGTCTTTGCATAGAAGTCGTCGCCCCGTGTATAGGTTCACAAATTCGCTGACTATTTTTATTCGTCGCCCCGCACTTGATGCGGGGTCCAGGGCGGTACTCACCAGATACAAGCCATCTGCCTTTTAGATTATGACTGGATCCCGGATCAAGTCCGGAATGACAATGAAGAGGGGCTATCTTTGAATAGAAGTCGTCGCCCCGTGCTTGGCACGGGGCCCAGTAACGGTATAGTTGGCAACCTCCGTGTACCTGGTTAGCGTTAGGCTGGGTCCTGGTATCAAGTACCAGGACGACGGCAGAATAAGAAGTATCCTTACACAACCCCTTGTTTGTTCATAAAAAGGAACAGTTGACGGAAAAGGTTCAAGAACTTCAAACGATTCCTGGAGTGGGCCCTGTTGTGGCCACAACGTTGTTGGCTTTAATGCCAGAGTTAGGAACGTTAACCAGGCGGCAAGTGGCCAGTTTGGCAGGCGTCGCGCCCAAAGCCAACGATAGTGGTACCTTAAAAGGCTATCGCCGCATCGTCAGAGGCCGTGAAATTATTAAACCAGCTTTATTCATGGCGGCCATGGCGGCACGTAATTCCCATTCTGATTTGGGGGCTTTTTACACACGCTTAATTGGAAAAGGCAAAAAGAAAATCGTTGCCCTAACCGCCCTGATGCGTAAGATTATCACCATCGCCAACGCCAAACTAAAACCTTTAACAACATAGTTGATGACGAAAATTGTGTCCGATGACTACCGCCCTGGGCCCCGCATCAAGTGCGGGGCGACGAATCAAAACAGCCAGTGAATTTGTGAACTTATACACGAGGCGAAGAATCAAATTCGATTGGCTATTCAGAATCGATTTTGATACAACACATAAAATACTTTCAGGAGACATCTACACATGCAACAAGTTTGTAATGGTTACACGTCTAGTAACAGAAAATCATAAGATTTTGTAACTTCATTATTTTTTGAAACAGGATGGGGGGTGGCCTAAGGCCGTTGAAAAAGTATGGTGCCGGCTAGAAGACTCGAACTCCCGACCCACTGATTACAAATCAGTTGCTCTACCAACTGAGCTAAGCCGGCACACACTTTTATATACTATTTTTAGGGGCTTTCGCCAACCCCTTTTTTATTTTTTTTAAAATTAGGTCTTTTAAAGCATACGTAACTTACGTATATAGGTCATCTCCTTAGATTTTCTCTAAAAAATATTGATTATTGTTGAACAAAAAAGCCCCATTTCTGGGGCTTTTGATTTAGGCTCTGTAAAACTTGTGGTTTCCGATGCGGGCCAAGGCAATCATCTTTTTATTTTTTGCCCATCGTGGCTTACGTTTCATAAAGACACTGTGGTAATGGTTGGCGCCATTTGTGATATCTTTACTTTTTATAGCCTGCAGGGCAGCCCGACAAGACCGTCTGAAATTTTTGTTTTTCAGTGTGATCTTTGTAATTAACTTATAGTTCGGATCATTCTTGTTCCAACAAGAAAACTGATATTTTTGTTGTGATACTTTAATCGGACAGCTGGCCCATTTCTTTTCCTTGTCAGTCGTTCGATTTAAAATAACGTGGGCAATGGCTTTTAAGGCATCATCCGTTTTTTCCCCGCGGGCTTCGCCATAAACGGTTCTTGCTATAACATCCACCTCTTTCTGCTGTTTTGCAGATAACTTGGCAATTTCTTTTTGTAAGTCATCTGCAGAAACATCACTTAATTTTTGTTCTTTATCCTCTGAATTATTTATTTGGGGGCAAACAGGTACATTATGATCTGCCGTTGTCGCAGAAAGCATACTGGATGCAAGGATGGCACCTGATACCAGGCCAAACATAATAAAATTGGTGTATCTGTTAAATAAAATCTTAATCATTTTAATCATTTATCCCTATATATTGTTTTTAAAGTTCTTACTATATATATGGGAATGGTTTATAAATTTTCAAGACCCCCATGAATACTGGGGAACAGTCTTTCCAAGACGTTCAAGACCTACGCAAATTTCAAAAGAAAACGCACAATTTTTTTGGTGCGACCAGAGAAAAGTGTGTCCGTATAAAAACTGCCTGCAATACGTTTGCTGGCTTCACTTAAGGTGGGATAGGGGGCAATAGCCTTTAAAATTGGCCCTAGTCTTTGTTTGTTTTGAATGGCAATAATCCAGGGGTGCAGAATTTCCCCTGCGTGGGGGGCGGCAATGGAACAGCCTAAGATAGTCCCATTCTTTTTTGTGATAACTTTCATAAGGCCCGTTGTATCGCCCATGGCTTGGGCGCGGTCATTTTCTGTAAAGGGCCAGCTTAAGGCTTTGACACTGTTGCCATATTTATCACGGGCTTGATGTTCGTTTAATCCAACATGGGCCAATTCAGGATAAGTATAAGTACACCAAGGCACAGCATGGTGATCTGCTTTGGCGGGCAGCCGGAAAAGCGTATTTCGAATAAATATACCAGCATGATACCCAGCAACATGGGTAAATTGATACCCACCCGTAACATCACCCAAGGCATAAACACGTTTATTTGATGTTTGAAGCCGATCGTTTACCTTAATACCCCGGTCTGTATATTCTATGCCAGCCTTATCCAATTCCAGGCTCTGGACATTGGCTTGCCGCCCCGCGGCGATTAATAAATGGGATCCTGTAAATTCATGGATTTTACCCTTAATTTTATAGGTTACTTTGATGTCCCCTTTATGATTGTCTATTTTTTCGATTTCAGCTTTTTCAACCAAGTCTATCTCGGTATTTTTAAGGCTTTTTCGAACGATGGTCGTTAAGTCAGGATCATCTTTTGACAAAATAGGGCTGTGTGAAATCAATGTGACTGGCGTCCCTAACATAGCATGGGCTTGGGCCATTTCACAGCCAATCGGCCCCCCGCCAATAACAATCAGACGTGTCGGTTGCGCATCAAGATTAAAGATGGTTTCATTGGTTAAATAGGGAACTTTATCAATGCCTGGAATAGGGGGCGTAACAGGATGGGATCCTGTTGCAATGGCAATAAATTTGGCTTTTATTTTTGTATCCCCTGCTTTAATTTCCCGTGGTCCAATAAAATGGGCAGGGGATTTAATTACCTTTACGCCAAGTTTTTCAAAGCGTTCCACGGAATCATGAGGTTCAATTTTCTTAATGACACGATGTATATAGGCACGAACTTTTTTATAATCGACAGCTGCCAAATCAGCCTTTAACCCATATTTTTCCAGATTCTTAACAGTGTTTGCTTTTTGGGCAACAGTTATAAGGGATTTAGAGGGAATACATCCATAATTAAGGCAGTCACCCCCCATCTTGTGATGTTCAATTAAAACGACTTTTGCGCCCATTTGAATGGCCCCTGCCGCTGCGCTTAAACCGGCGGATCCGCCACCGATAATACAAATATCCGTATGGATCGTTTTATTTTTTGACATGTTTCTTTTTCATTTTTTTATTAAAGCCGGCGTAAAACCACGGGGCTTGCCCCGTGGATGTAGTCAAGCCCCTATCTTCTTTGTATAATAGGATGCATGAAATTAAGAAAGCAGGGACACTGCGTCTATAAATGTGAATATCATTTGGTAATAGTGACAAAATATCGTCGAAAGATATTCAACGAGGGAACCTTTAGGTATTTTTGTGAAGTGATGAAGGGAGTCATCTATGATGGGATGCCCGAAGTAAAGATGTTGGAAGTAAATCATGATGAGGATCATATCCATATATTATTATCGATACCGCCAAAGATAAGAATAAGCGATGTCGTTCGGCGGATCAAATCAACAACGGGCAGATTATTAAAGAAGAAATATGAATATATGCGAAAAGCGTATTGGGGTATTGATGGGATATGGTCAGATGGGTATTTTGTTTCAACGGTTGGGTTAAATGAAGAAGTTATTAGAAAATATATTGAAAGGCAAGGGGAAGAAGATAGGGGGCAAGCGCAGCTTGTACTCGAGTGACGCTCGACAGGATACCACGGGGCTTGCCCCGTGGTGGTTCACATAGAATTGGCAAGGTGGATAAAATCGTTAACCCTAATAAAGGAAGAAAGATTTTTGGTTGAAAAATAATGCCAAGATCTGGGGTTTCCCCTGCTGCCAATAGTGCCCCAAGTCCATTTCCTAAAGAACTATAGACAATAACACCAGGGGTGATCCCCAAAGCCGTTGCTGTAATATAAGTAGATAATTTAATTTTGAAAAAAGCAGGGGCAATATTTATCAACCAGAAAGGGAAAATGGGAATTAACCTTAAGGTTAATAGGTAATTAAATGCATCTTCAGAAAAACCTTTGGAAAACTTATTTAAGGAACGGCCGGCTTTTTTCTTGAAAAAATCAAGAAAAGCCCACTTCGTCGCAAGAAATATACACGTTGCCCCGGTTGTTGCCCCTATGACGATGGCTAAGGATGCGATAAATGTACCAAATAAAAACCCGCCAGTAATTGTTAAAATCGCTGCTCCAGGAACCGAAAAGGCTGTTGCAATGGTATAAATAAGCACAAAGAAACAGAACGAATAAAGGGGGTATATTTGGATGTATTCTTTTAAAAAAGATTGATGTTTTTGTAAGGTTTCGAAATTTAAATAACGATGAAGATCAAAAAAAAGGATTAAACCTAATCCCGATAAGATAAAAATTAATGGAATGTATTTTTGAAATTTTACAAGTGTTTTCATGCAAAAATAAAAGCGAGGGATTTCCCCCCGCACAGTTTTTAATTAAGGGAATCTTTTAGTTCTTTTCCTGGACGAAAACGCGCAACGCGTGATGCAGGAATGCTAATAGTTTCGCCAGTGCGTGGGTTGCGCCCATTGCGTGCATTACGTTCTGCAACGTTAAATGTCCCAAAGCCAACAAAACGGGCATCTTGTCCGCGACCTAAAGTATCTGAAATACCTTGGAAAACAGCGTTAACAGCTCTCTCACTGTCAGCTTTTGACATGCTTGCTTGCTTTGCTACGTGATCGATTAATTCTTGTTTATTCATATTATCCTCCTATTACTTATTATTTAATACATATATTTATGACACTTAAATTTAAGAAGATCTAGCCCTTTCTTTGAAAATAATCTACTTTTTTGTGTTTTTTGTATTTGAAATTGACTGTTTGGGCCAATTGTGGCACTATTTTTATACTTAAAAACCCTAAGGTCTATGCTGTGTAACCCCAGGTTTTTAGGTTGTTTTAGCCTTTATGGAGTTTTTTTATGGGCAGATTAAAATTTTTATTTATAGTGCTATCATTTTTTCTTACACAATGTACAAAAGAACTTGGGTCTGATGTTTATTCAGATTCAGAGGCAGGATCTGTCAAGCAAACATATAAAGGGATTGTTATTAATGCCCGCCAAGTAACTGTCAAAGCAGCAGATAAATTGGCAGAAAATGATTTGGGGACTATCGGTGGGGGTGTTGCCGGTGGTTTATTAGGGTCCACAGTCGGCAAAGGCAGAGGGTCAACTATTGGGTTGGTTCTGGGGGCCGTTGCGGGTGCTTTAAGTGGGGCGGCAGTCCAAGATAAGTTATCAACCCAAAAGGGAATGGAATACGTCATTGAGTTAAATAGCGGGCGGTTGTTGACAATTGTTCAAGGCATCAAACCCCAATTACAGTCAGGTCAAAGTGTTATCGTTATGGTTGGAAACAAAGGCCGATCACGTGTTGTTCCAACCAATACTTATTAAAATTATTTCAGGAGTAAATGTAAGATGAAAAATAAATATATCACAGCTGGATTTATGGCCATTGCCTTGTTAATGGGGGGGTGCGCAAAAGAAATAAGTTCTGATACATATTCAGAAGCCGAAGCTGGGGCTGTGAAACAAACGTACAGAGGCACAATTATTAATGCCCGAAAGGTGAAAATTCAGTCAACGGATAAATTACAAGATAACAGTCTTGGTTTAATTGGTGGTGGCCTTGCAGGGGGTGTGCTTGGGTCCACAATCGGTAAGGGGCATGGATCCACCATTGGTATGGTCGCTGGTGCCGGCGCGGGGGCCTTAGGGGGGGCGATGGCTCAAAAAGCGCTATCCAAACAAGGGGGGATAGAGTATGTTGTTGAATTAACAAGTGGTCGTGTTATGACAATTGTTCAAGGATTGACGCCACAACTACAACCAGGGCAACCTGTTTTGGTCATGGTTGGAAGTAAAGGCCGTTCCAGAATTGTGGCTGACCAATCGGCTGGTTATTCAAATAAGGCTGTGTCAGCGGTCCGTCGTAAAATTTCTGAAGGAAACTATGACAAAGATGATCGCAGTAGTCATAATCAAGAAGCCCACAAAGACCGCTTTAATCAAGTCGATAGCCGGGGCAAAGATACTTATGCCCGTGATTATGATGAACGAAGTCGTTCACCGTATCCGCGCGAATATCCAGCCTATTTAAATTAAAAGGTTGTCAAATAATATATTGGGGCCACTTCTGTAATTTAAGGGGCCTTAATTTTGAAAGTAATTATTGAATGAAATTTTTAGACCAAGCAAAAATATTTGTAAAAAGTGGCGCTGGCGGTGACGGCTGTGTTAGTTTCCGGCGTGAAAAGTATATTGCGCGCGGCGGCCCAAATGGTGGAGATGGTGGTAATGGGGGCCATATCATTATCAGGGCTATCGATAATCTGAATACTTTAATTGATTATCGATATCAACAGCATTTTAAATCAGAACGTGGACATCACGGAATGGGTAAGGACCGGTCAGGCCGAAAAGGTGAAGATCTGATTCTTGAAGTTCCCGCAGGTACCCAGGTATTGGCAGATGACAAAAAGACAGTTCTGTTTGACTTAACAAAAAAAGATGACGAAATTATTCTGTGTCATGGTGGCCGTGGCGGAAAAGGGAACACCCATTTTAAAACTTCTGTTAACCGTGCGCCAAGAATTGCAGGTTCTGGGACATTAGGGGAAGAAATGTGGATTTGGCTTCAGATGAAGTTAATCGCTGATGTTGGTCTGCTTGGGATGCCGAATGCTGGGAAATCAACCTTTCTACGGTCAGTATCCAGGGCTCGTCCAAAAGTGGCGGATTATCCCTTTACAACTCTTCATCCGCAATTGGGGGTTATTTATGTGGCAGAGCATGAATACGTAGTGGCCGATATCCCTGGTTTGATCGAAGGGGCGCACATGGGGACAGGTCTGGGAACACGGTTCTTAGGACATGTGGAACGTTGTAGTGTGCTGTTACATATCATTGATGCAACAGAAGAAGACGTTGTTGAAAGGTATAAAACCATTCGTGGCGAACTGAAAAAATATAGTGATGACCTTAGTAATCGTCCTGAAATAATTGCTTTAAACAAAATTGATGCCTTGACAGAAGATAAAATTCTTGAAAAAACATCTTTATTAGAAAAGGCAACAGGGCAAAAGATTTATCCAATATCAGCTGTGGCAAATACCGGTGTTCGGGTGGTTTTGGAAGAACTATTGAAATATGTATTAAAAGAAAAAGGTGAAAATAAATGACAAATATAGGTGGCGTTTCTGCAGAACAATTAAAATCATATGTGGAACGTATTGAAAATTTAGAAGAAGAAAAAGCCAAAGTTTCAGAAGATGTGCGTGAAGTGTACAGCGAAGCAAAAGGGAATGGCTTTGACACAAAAACTTTGCGAGAGATTGTAAAATTGCGCAAGATGGATCATGACGACCGTCAAGAACAAGAATATATGCTGGATCTTTATAAAAAAGCCTTGGGATTGGTCCCTTCAGGCGAATAATATTTCGATAAACTTCCTTGTCAAACACAGGCACCTGCCTGTGTTTGACACGCCCATTTTGTTGCAATCCCGAATCAAATCCGGGAAGACGAAAAGAGGGGCTGTCTTTGTATAGAAGTCGTCGCCCCGTGCTTGACACCAGGGTCCTAGAGGTCTACAGCAATCAAGGTATCTGGAGTAAACACCGCTGTGGATTCCGGATCAAGTCCGGAATGACAATGAAGAGGGTCTTTCTTTGCATAGAAATCGTCTCCCCGCACTTGACACTCCAACCTCTCGTCTCCCCGCACTTGATGCGGGGTCCAGAAAAGTATTCACCCGATACAACCCGCCTGCCTTTTAGATTATGACTGGATTCCGCATCAAGTTCGGGGCGACTGTTTTATGCAAAGACAGACCTTCTTAATCGGAGTCCAGGACAGGCTAAATTCAGGGCGACGAAGTAAAAGAAGATGAAACCCAGTTCATTCTCGCTGTATAAAGTTATGCGTAGCCAAGTGTCTTTTTAAGAACAAGCGTGGCAGGGTCATCAATTAATCCTTCAACAGATAGACCTGTCATTAATGTTTCCATGTCAGGGGCGGCGTCTAATGCGGCCTGGTAAAGATTATTTTTTTTATTATCATTTATGATAATAAATAAGGTGGGGGTTTTAACACCATTCATGCGATGCACCATCCAGAAGGCCGCAGATCCTATGTCACTTGCTGGTTTTCCAAAATCCAATTTTCCAATATTTGGAGAGGCAATAACAACGCCATCCCCTGGGTGCGTATGGGAACTGACCCTTTTATAAACGCCTTCTGTTGGGGCGCCATCTGTTATGGCAATCTTATCAATTCCTGTCGGTTCTCCTACGGCTAAGTCGATGCCGTCAGTTTTTTCATCATCATGCGTATGTAAAAGATAATTTAATCTTATGATACGCGGGGCGACGGCCTCTGGTTTTGGGGTATCTTGCAGAACAACATAGAAATGATCGGCCAAAGTTCCGGGTAAATCTGTTATGAATTTGGGTAAGGGAACGCCGGCTGTTAGAGCTCTTGCCGCCAAACCAATCCAAGGGTGAATGAAATCAGTATAGGGATGTAATATAGGTACGGCGGGAATTGGGTATATAACCTTACCTCTGTAAAGATGCGACGTTAACCTGCCATCAGGTAAGCCCAAAAAACGTGTGTAATGACCATCGGGGGTTGTAAAAGATCCAACTATTTTTTTTGACACACTGTCAGGGTGGGTATCTTCTGCAACAACAGCAGAAGCGGCTGCGGCTGCAGCGTAAGTTTTACCACCGGTAAAGCCAATAGTTATCAACAGGAGCCCAATAATTTTTTTCATCTCATTCTCTATTCTTATATTTTAATATAACATATCAGGGGGTTTACTGTGAATTATTTTAAATATTACTGTGAATTATTTTAAATATTACTGTGTATTTGTTCTTTTACTTCGTGAACATTTCTGGTGGCATCGATCAAAACGCAACGGTCGGGGAAAAGTTTTGTCAGGGATATATATCCTTCATAGATTTTTTGATGAAAATCAATTGCCAGTTGTTCAAATCGATCATCCGGAATATCGGCTTGCTGATTTCTTTGTTGTTGACGGCTTCTGCTTTTTTGCGGAGGGATATCAAAAACAAAGGTTAAGTCAGGGTAAAAATTTCCCAAAGCCCATTCATGTAATTGGGTTATTTTTTCAACACCTAAGTCCCGTGCAACCCCTTGATACACAAGGCTGGAGTCAGAAAAACGGTCACACAAAACCCATGTACCTTTATGCAAGGCAGGTTTTATAATTTTTTCAACATGATCGTGGCGGGCGGCATAAAGAAGTAAGGCTTCGGCTGTACCATCCCATTTTGACAAGTCCCCGTTTTTAAGAAGATCACGCACATCTTCTGCACCAGGGGTTCCCCCAGGCTCACGGGTTGTTATGACATCAATACCCTTTGATTGCAGGTGATCTTTTAACAGTTGGATTTGGGTTGTTTTTCCAGCTCCTTCACCGCCTTCAAAGGTAATAAACTTCCCTTTTTGTGCCGTCATCAGCCATGACCCCAAATAATATAATTTAGGGCTGACAAAAGACGTCCAAAAATGCCAACTTCCTCTATATCTGCGCCTGCAAGTAAAGGCAGCGTGATGGTTGGTGTGTGGGGGGCTGTTATTTCAAGACGGCCGACCAATTGCCCTTCTTTAATGGGGGCTGGAAGGGGGCTTGAATAAATGGCTTCTACTTTTATATCATGACGGGATGCTTTGGGTAAGGTTACTTTGATGCTGCCACTTGCCATAAGGGGGACAGATGCTTTCTTCCCAAGCCAAACATTGGCGGCCATAATTGGTTTTGACGGATCTATTAAATTATAATTATCAAATTCTCTGAATCCCCAGTTCAAAAGACGTTCAGCGGCCTCTGCCCGTTTTTTCTCGCTTGGCAAGCCATTGACGACAACAATAAGGGTGCGCCCATCTTTTGTGGCAGATCCCACAAGTCCATAACCACCTTCATCCGTATGGCCTGTTTTTGTCCCAGTTGCCCCAAGGCCTGGTATTTTTAAAAGAGGGTTGCGGTTGTATTGTTTAATCCCATTATAGGTAAAAACTTGTTCTTTGAATATTTTATATAGATCTGGAAAATTATGTATTATGCTGGCTGTTATTATGGCAAGGTCCCTGACTGTTGAATAGTGCCCTGGTTCTGTCAAGCCATGCGCATTTTTAAAGGAGGAGTTTTTAGCCCCAATACTTTCAGCCAATTTTGTCATTTCTTTGGCATAGTCTTCTTCGGTGCCCCCCAAATTTTCAGCCAAAACAACAGATGCATCATTTCCAGATTGGATAATAATGCCCCTTAAAAGATCTGCGACTTTGACATATTTATTGGGTTCAAGAAAGGTGCGTGTCCCCCCTGTTTTCCAGGCTTTTACACTGGTTTTGAACTTATCATCTAAGGACAGTCGTCCATCTTTAATCCGTTGCAAAGCAGGGTAAGTTGTCATGATTTTTGTCATGGAGGATGGATATGTTATTTGATCTGGATTTTTTTCATATAAAACAGTTCCAGTATCTGCGTCCATAAGAATGGCTTCTTTTGCGTTTTTTGCATAGGCATTGGCGACCCCAATACTTGCCTGTGTTAAAGGTGTTTGAAAAATTAATAGTAAAAATAATGTAAATACTTTTTTCATGATATCCCTTTATTCTGTAATTATTCGTGCGTCTGTTAATCCGGTATTTTTGATTTCTGACAAAGAATGGCGCGCATGCCCATTGGTTTCAAAGGGGCCAAGCTTTACGATATGAAGTATTCTGCCATTCGATACCGTATTAACAATGTGGGCCTTTCCTATAGAAGATAATTTTCCTGTTAATTTATCTGCATTTTCCTTGTTTCCAAAGGCACCAACTTGGATGTATATCCCTTTTTGGGTTGGTGCGATAGAAGCTGGGGCAGAGGGGCTTTTATCAGAAACAGAGGGCTGGGAAAAGACAGAATCTTCGACGGTTGGTTCGTTGTCAAACAGGGTGTCGTTACTTTGTTCTTGATAAGCCGCCCCTGGCAAATTCCCACCTATAGGCTTTTGTTCATCGTGTTCATTTAACACACCCGAAGCCTTTAGGTTTTTATAAGCTTCAACCTGGCCGGATTCATGGGCTTTGATATTATTTTCGCCTTTAAAGTTTTTGTCTTGGGCCAGGGCCGCAACTGTCATTGTTTCTTCGGGCAGCAATTCCACCCGGACTTTCGTCGTTCCTTGCTCGGCAAAACCAAGAAGTTGTGCCGCCTTGCGCGATACATCAAGAAGTCTGTTGTTAACAAAAGGTCCCCGGTCATTAACACGTAGAATTAAGGAACGCCCATTTTGCATATTTGTCACCCTGATAATAGAGGGCAGGGGAAGCGTTTTATGCGCAGCAGAAAGGGAATCCATATCAAATATTTCCCCATTTGCCGTACGTTTATTATGGAAATCAGGGCCATACCACGAGGCAAATCCAACCTCGTCATAATTATGAACAGCCTTTGGGAAATACCATACACCGTTTACTTTGTAAGGTTTTCCAACTTTATAAATACCATCGCCTTTTGATTCCATCCAGTCTGGTTGATCATAGGGGGCATCATTAGGGGTAACATCTTTTGTTGCAGGGCTTGATACATCACTGAATCTTGAACAGTTTGCCAATCCCAAAACAAATGTAAATGATAAAAGTGTCTTCAGTTTTTTACTGTAATCCATCAGAAAGTAACCCTATTGATAAGACAAACCAAGTTGATCTGTTCCATTTTAATAATACTTTGGCATTGTCCAAAAGCAAGAAAGCCCTTTTGCTGTTTTCTGGAACAACAATTAAGCCTGCCCAGCTTGTATTCGGAAGTTCGCGGCCATCTATCATTGTAATACCTGCTTTTTTCCAGTAATTCAAAGGTTTTTTTGTTTTCAGTTTTGCAAGTCTTTCCAAAGATTTGTTGTATTTTATTTGATATCCCCAAGGTTGATCAGGGTTCCAGCCAGATTTATGCAGATAATTAGCGATGGATCCAAAAACATCATGAATATTATGCCATATATCAATATGTCCATTGCCGTTTTCATCCACGGCAAAGGATGTAAAACTGGATGGCATAAATTGACATTGACCCATGGCCCCCGCCCAGGATCCTTTCATGTTTGCCACCTTAATGTGATTGTCTTGCATGATTTTTAAGGCATGGATCAGTTCAGACATAAAGAATTCACCCCGACGACCGTCATAAGAAAGGGTTGCCAAAGCTTGGATGGTTGAAAACCCCCCTGTGAGTTTGCCAAAATTTGATTCACTGCCCCATAACGCCACAATAACTTCATAGGGAACATGATATTTTTTTGAAATTTTTTCTAAAAGATCTTTATGAATACTTAAAAGTTTTCGACCTTCCTTAATACGGGGCGGAACACGATTTTCAAAGTACTGAAGGAATGTTTTCTTAAGTTCAGGCTGATGATGATCAAGTTTAATGATCTTTTTATTGGGTCTTATCCCCTTAAAAGCAGAATCAAAAGTTTTTTCTGTGATGCCTTCTTTCATGGCCCGGGTTTTGAAATTTGCCTTCCATTTATTGAAAGATCGTTTGTTTTCTGCGGGCGCAGATTGGCTTAGGAAAAGGGTGAAAAATAAGAAAAATAAGAGGCTGTTTAATAATTTCATAATGTTTTTATAAATTTTGCTTGAAAATTAATTCAATGATGGCATATTCCTTTTTATAACTCAATGATTTATATCACTGATTTTTTAATTGGATGGGTGGCCGAGTGGTTGAAGGTACCGGTCTTGAAAACCGGCAAGGGTTTACGCTCTTCGTGGGTTCGAATCCCACCCCATCTGCCATTTCTGCGGGCGGTAGCGTTTGATAAAGTTCTAAAATACTGGGCAATACAATGACTAAAAATACATCAGAATTTTCAAGGATCTTAGACGTTAATGCTGTCGGAAATGCCATTAAAGAACATAAATTGGCCGCAAAGCCTGACGAAAGAAAAGCGTTGGCAAGCCGTTTGGATGTTTTGGAAATAGAATTATTCGAAGTTATTTATACCGTAAAGCAAATCCCCAACAAATCTTTTAAAGTTGAAGGAAAGATTAAAGCCAAAATAACGCAGACATGTGTCAGCACAATGGAACCTGTGAAAGAAAAAGTAATTAGCCAATTCGGCCTGTTTTTGCGCCCTGAAAACCCCAACTCTGTCAATGAAGATGATCTGGACTTAAGTGTATTAAGCACAGAACTTGAAGAAGAAATTGACATTCCTGCCACCGGAAAAATTGACATGGGGGAAGTGTTCACCCAGTATTTGGCATTGGATATAAACCCTTATCCACGTAAAGAAGGGGTTGAATCTACGCATAAAGAATTTGAAGAAAATTCTGAAAAAAACCCGTTTGACGTGCTTAAAAAATTAAAATAAGTTAATACTTTGAAAGTATTGCATTTCGTCCTTTATCATGACATATTTAACCATGTGATAAATAAACCAGGGGGATTCACACCATGAAATTAAAACGCATAATCTTTTCTTTGCTGACAGTTTTGCTTGTAAGCGGATGTGTCCAAGAAGCAAAAGTTGATATGCCTGGGTTTAATTATATGGAAAAAAAGATCTTTTTAAACGTTGCCAGTATCCAAGTTATTAATGAATATAAGCCCCAAGAAAAAGATTTCAATAAGTATATGCTGCCGGCTTCCATTATCTCTGAATTGGATCATTGGTTAAGGAATCGTTTCATCGCAGCCGGGAAAAAAGGCACGGCGGTTATCAAAATTTTAAATGCAAATGTTGTTGAACATGGCTTGAAAGATGTAAAAGATACCCATGAAACATTGACGGTGGGTGGACCTGACAGGTTTGGGGCTGAAGCCCAAGTTGTCATCGACGTTCGCGACCTACCTGAATTTTCAGAAGGACAAGCAAAGGTTAGCCTAAGCAGAATTGTAAGCATAGAAAGCGACGTTAAAATGTCTTTTAGATTACAGATCTGGGGGGCCTTTGTTCAAAACTTTATGAATGCGTTGGATGATCAGTTTATGATGAATATTGAAACATATCTTCCCGGTCTTACGATTCCAGCCTTTGTCGTTAATCAAATGGCAAAAAAGGAATTGGAACAGATGACAGTATGAAGACGCATAAAATATAATAAGGGGACAATATGAGTACATTTCCAACCGGAAATATAGTTCCTGATGAAAATGACATTAGTTCTTATATCAGGAAAATACAACAATATCCTTTATTAGATTATGAAGAAGAATTCACCCTTGCCAAACAATGGGTAAAAACCCAAGACCCTGAGGCTGCCCGTCGATTAATCACCAGTCACTTGCGCTTAGTTACAAAAATCGCCGCAGGGTACCGCGGCTATGGATTACCAATGGGAGAGCTGATATCAGAAGGCAATATAGGTATTATGCAAGCCATTAAACGATATAATCCAGATCTTGGTCATCGTTTTTCAACCTATGCCATGTGGTGGATAAAAGCAGCGATGCAGGAATATATTCTGAAATCATGGTCCATGGTAAAAGTTGGGACCACGGCTGCCCAAAAAAAGTTATTTTTTAACCTTCGACGTATGAAACATAATCTTAAGCTGATGAACGGCGAAAAGGAAATGAGCGAAGAAGATGTTAAGAAAATTGCAAAGGAATTAGGAGTTAAGGAAGAAGAAGTTTGGATGATGAACCAGCGAATGTCCGGTGGGGATAGGTCTTTGAATGCCACGGTTAAGGCAGGGGAAGATTCATTGGAATGGCAGGACTGGTTGGAAACAGAGACAGAAAGCCAGGAAGATCACGTTATAAATAAAGATAAAAGTGATAAAGAAAGAAAAATGCTTGAAGATGCTTTGCGCGTTTTATCCCCCCGGGAATATGAAATCATCAAATATCGACGCCTAAATGAACCGTCTTTGACTTTGGAAGAACTGGCCCAAAGATTTAGAATATCTAAAGAACGTGTTAGGCAAATTGAAAACAAAGCCTTTGCAAAAATACAAATGGCCATGATCAAGCAAGCCAAGAAAATTGGCTATAAAGAGGAAGCGTAATGGCCGAATTATTTGAAAAAATTGGTCAAATGCTGATCGTGGGCTTCCAAGGAAAATCTTCAAAGGAAGCAAGCGTTAAAGACTTTGCCAAACAGGTTGAACAAGGACTTGCCGGCGGAACAATTTTATTTAATTACAATGTCGAAAGCCCTGAACAAGTAAAGGCCTTGGCCCAATTTTTTAAAAAATCTGCCAAACTGCCTTTCTTTATTTCCATTGATCAAGAAGGCGGCCGTGTTCAACGTCTGAATGCTGGAAATGGCTTTACGACTTATCCCTCTGCGCAATCAATTGCTGGAATGACGGAATCTGACGCTGCAGATTGGTATCATAAATTGGCATCTGAACTTCATACCCATGACATTAACTTTGACTTTGCCCCCTGTGTGGATGTAAACCCCCCTGGTTATAAATGTCCTGTTATTGGGGATTTGCAAAGAAGTTATTCTTCAGACCCTGGCAAAGTTGTTAAATATGCCGGAACGATGATTGATGCCTTGAAAAACAATAAGGTGGTTAATTGTATCAAACACTTTCCAGGCCATGGCAGTGCCCAAGGGGATTCACACGAAGGATACGTGGACGTTACAGAAAATTGGGATGAAAAAGAATTAATCCCTTTTTATGAATTGGCCAAACAAGGCAAAATTGATTCCGTTATGACCGCCCATATTTACAATAAAAATCTGGACCCAGAACATCCGGCAACCCTATCCAAGAAAACTTTAGACAAGTTACGTCATGCCGGTTTTGATGGGGTTATCATTACAGATGATCTGCATATGGGGGCCATTCAACAGCATTACAAATATGATGAAGCCTTGATTAATTCTGTTTTGGCGGGGTGTGATATGGTGATTGTTTCAAATAATAAGGCGGCGGCTATGGGGGTTGACGGTTTTGAACCCGATCCAAATATTGGTGAAAAATCAGTAAATATTCTTGTAAAGGCTGTTAAAAAAGGGATTGTTCCAGAGACACGTATAGATGAAGCATACGATCGCATTATGAATTTAAAAAAGTCTATGGCATGACAGACCGTCGTCTTCCAGCCAAAATAACTGAAAAAAATAAACAAAACAAATTTGTTTTGTGGGTTATTTTAATTGCCTTGGTTTCCACCTTAATCGTTTTTCTGTTGCCTTCTTTAAAAGATACTCCAAAAGTTATTCCCCCCTCTGTTAATGCGGAGGTTTTAACAGAAGAAAATGGATCTGCCTATGGGGATGATACCATTTATGATTTGGAAAACATGGATGATCTTAAAGAAGATGTGATTGCAGCCCAGGCCTTTGACGATTCGGAATTGGTGCAAGTTTTCAAACAACAAGAAACAACGTCAAAACCTTTTGTTCAAGTACAGCAACCAAAGTGGCTAAAGAATGCTGTTTCCTGGCCTTATAGGCTTAATAAGCCGATGGTGGCCATTGTGATTAATGATGTGAACAAGGCAAAACAGGGGGAATGGCAGGCCCTTAAAAATTATGATATTCCTTTGACTTATACAATTTCAACGGATGATAAAAATTATCAAAAATTGGCGAAATTAGCCAATAAAAAAGGCCGTGAAGTTGTGGCGCATATTCCTATGGAACCTTTATACCCATCAAAACTTCCGAAGGTTATGAAGGGGAAAAAATGGCTGAAAGCAAATGATTCAGAAAAAACAATAAACGATTATGTCCAAAATATTTTACGAAAAACTCCTTATGTTATTGGGGTCAGTAATCAAATGGGAAGTGCGTTTACAAGTAATCAAGGGTCGATAAAAAAGCTGTTGGCTATCTTAAAGAAAAAGGGATACATCTTTCTTGATTCAATGACAACAAAGGACAGCAAGGCGTTGGATGTGGCGCGGGAATTGAAATCCCCTTACTTAAGGCGGCATTTAAGTTTTACTTTTAAGGATAAAAAAACAGATATAAAAGAAGTTGCAAATCGTGTTCTTGAAAAAAATAAATATCTGATTGTTTTTGTCAGCCCAGAAACCAAGGCTTTGCAAGAAACATTGGCTTGGATTAAGGAAAAACAAACAGAGGGGGTTGAATTTGTTCCCTTAACAGCGATTATGCGACGGTCAATTGTTCAACAGAAATTGCCTTTAAACATAGATAAAAAATCAAAAGTATTTTTAAGGTCGCCTGGCTTAGTATAATTATTTTATTATAGGGGTTGTTTTTTAACCTTAAGTTGAGTACCTTTCTTTTTTAATATCGAAAAAATTGATGCCAAATATAAACGAGAAAAAAATTCTGGGTCTTCCCAAAGGTATATGGATATTAGGTCTTGTAGGCCTTTTGATCAACCTTGCGACAATTATGGTGTTCAGTGTTATGCCTTTGTTCATGGAAACTGAACTGGGGGCCTCTAGAACAGAAGTAGGACGCATTGATGGATTCGTTGAATTCGTTGCTTATCTGATCCGTATCTTTTCCGGCGCTGTCGGGGATATCTTTCAAAATCGCAAAGCTGTCTTAGGGGTGGGGTATACGTTATCCATGCTTGTAAAGCCTATGTTCGCCATGGCGGGCAGTGTTGTTTGGATCTTTTGGATTCGTTCTTTGGATCGGATAAGTAACGGAATTCAGGCATCTCCGCGCGATGCATTGATTGGTGATTTGGCCCCTAAGGGTGTTCGGGGTGCATCTTACGGGTTGACGAAGTCTTTGAAAACAGCGGGCTCTTTCATTGGTTCTGCCTTAGTTGTCGTTATTCTTACTTATTCAGATATTTCCCTACGCACCTTGTTTTTATATGCAACAATCCCTGCAGGGTTTGCCTTGATTCTATTTGTTTTTTGCGTTAAAGAACCCAATCACAAAAATAAATTTACTGTCAGCGATGAAGAAAAACATGAAAAGAAATTTCGGTGGAGTGCCTTTAAAGAACTTAACCGATCGTATTGGAAAATTATTATTCTGACAGCCATTTTTCAACTGGCCCATTTTGGGGAATCCTATCTGGTTTTCAGGGTTCGTGACGCAGGTCTTTTGAATGAAAATATTTCCTTAGTTATGTTGGTTTTTAACGTAGGACAATTTTTGGTTGCGTATCCTTTGGGCCGTCTTTCCGATACAATGGAACGTCGTAAGGTCTTGTTAGGCGGGTTTCTTTTGATGATTTTTGCCGGGGTAACGATGGCGATAACGCATAGTATTTTTCTGGTAATGTGCGGGGTGTTTTTGTGGGGGGCGCAGTTTGGTATTACGCAATCTATATTTGTCTCGCTTATTTCAGATGTAACGCCGCAATATATCCGCGGGACAGCCTTTGGTATTTTCTATATTACAATGGGAATCGCGATCTTTATATCCAGTTGGTTTGCCGGCACAATTTGGGATATGTACGGTCATTCTACGTTGTTCTTAACCAGTGCCGCCATCAGCTTGTTCAGCTGTTTTGCCCTGTTTCTATTGATTCCTTCCCATGTCAAAAAGCAAAGCTAAAACATAGACTGGTTTAAGATCTTGTTCTGTTTCAATTGATTCCTGCCCACGTCAAAAATCGGCCAAAAAGAACGGCTACGCAACAGTCCGTTAAATTCAGTAAGATTATCACCATCGCCAACGCCAAATTAAAACCAGCAACAACATAGTTGATGACATACGGGGCCCGATAGTGATAAAGTCTTTAAGGGATCGTTGCAAAACACACTTTTGGAATGGTTTTAGCTGAAAATATTATTTCTGATGTCTCCCGTACGCCAGGTACGCTGCGCCTACAAATCTATCTTTTCCTAAAACGCGCTCCAGAAAAATATCAGCGGGTAACAATCCCGCAAATTAATAAGAATATCATCCGTGCTTAGGAAATATAAATGGCGACATGGCAAGATAATGGCATTGTTTTAGGTGTCCGCCCGTTTGGGGAAGGAAAAGGTGTTATTCACCTTTTGACCCAAAATAATGGCCATTGTACAGGGGTGGCACGTAGCCTTAAATCAAAAAATATGCGGTTGGCTGTTTCACCTGGATCCCTGGTTCAGGCCACATGGCGGGCAAGATTGGACGAACATCTTGGTACTTTCTCTTTAGAATTAATCAAAAGTTCTTTGGGGGCCATTATTGAATCCCAACAAAAAATGCTGGCCTTATCAGCCGTAACTGGCTTTATTATAAAAGTCTTGCCAGAACGGCACCCTTATGAATATCTATATCAAGAATTATTAAAATTCATTGAATCCTTATCGACTGAAGATTGGCTGCAATATTATATTAAGTTTGAATTAACGATGATAGGGGAATTGGGATTTGCCTTAAAGTTAGATCAATGCTGTGTTACAGGTTCCTTTGACGATTTAAAATATGTATCGCCAAAAACAGGGCGGGCCGTTGCATCGGGGGCCGCAGGGCCTTACAAAGATAAATTATTGCCGTTACCTGGATTTTTGACACAAGGGGTAAAAGCTGATAAAAATCAAATAATAGAAGGGTTTCAATTGACAGAATACTTTATGAAAATTCATTATTGTGAACCCAAGTATAAAGAGTTCTTTACTATGCGAGAGCGCTTAGTTAATCTGTTAAAGAGTTATCCAATTTAATGCTGTTACTGCATGCGCCATCGTTTATAATCAGTGACATCATCAGGTTGGATACCTAAGTAAATAATATAATTTAAGACAAAAATGACAGACCAGAAAACCAATATAAAACCAGTCTCTTTTAAAGAAGCGTTAAGTGAACGGTATCTTTCTTATGCTTTGTCGACAATTATGTCCAGATCCTTACCGGATGTTCGGGATGGTTTAAAACCGGTGCATCGTCGTATATTGTTTGCGATGCGTCAATTGAAATTGGATTCTAAAGGCAGCCCAAAAAAATCAGCCCGTATTATTGGGGACGTCATTGGTAAGTTTCACCCACATGGGGAATTGGCCGTCTATAATACATTGGTGCGTCTTGCCCAAGATTTTACCATTCGATATCCTTTGATCCTTGGGCAAGGGAACTTTGGAAATATTGATGGGGATAACGCGGCGGCGATGCGTTATACAGAGGCAAAATTAACAGCCGTTGCCGAAGCCATGATGATTGGCTTAGAAGAAGAATCTGTTCCCATGAAATCCACTTATGATGGGGAATTTCAAGAACCGATTGTTATGCCATCGGCCTTCCCAAACTTGTTAGCCAATGGGTCAGAGGGAATTGCAGTGGGCATGGCCACCAGTATTCCCCCCCATAATGCAGATGAATTATGCGAAGCATTGTTACAAATTATTCGAAAGCCCAGTTCAACGATTGAAGAATTGGTTGAGCATGTTCAAGGCCCAGATTTTCCGACAGGGGGCATCATGGTTGAAGAACCTGCCTCTATTCTTCAGTCCTACAAAACAGGCCGCGGCAGTTTTCGTATTCGCGCAAAGTATGAAGTAGAAGAAGTCAAAGGCGGCCAATATCAAATTATAATAACTGAAATCCCCTATCAAGTTCCCAAAAGTCGTTTGGTTGAACGCTTGGCTGATTTGGTGTTGTCCAAAAAATTACCGATTTTAGCCGATATCCAAGATGAATCCACGGAAGATGTGCGTATCGTGTTAATCCCCAAAAGTCGCAATGTAAAACCCGAAGTTTTAATGCAGGCCTTGTTTAAACAAACAGATTTGGAAACACGTACTTCATTAAATATGAATGTTGTGGATGGGCATAATGTGCCCCGTGTATTAAATTTGAAAGAGGTTCTTCAAGCCTTTCTAGATCACCGTTTGGTGGTTTTAAAAAATCGCAGCATCCACCGCTTGGATAAAATTAATCATCGTCTGCAAATTCTAGAGGGCTATTTAATTGCCTACTTAAACTTGGACGAGGTAATTCGCATTATTCGTGAAGAAGACGATGCAAAACAGATCATGATGGCCAAATGGCATCTGACCGAAATTCAGGCGGATGCCATTTTAAATATGCGTTTGCGGTCTTTGCGCAAGCTTGAAGAAATTGAAATAAAGCAAGAACATTCAGCCTTAAGTGCGGAAAAATCAGAACTGGAAGGTTTGTTGAAAGATGAAAAACTTTGCTGGCAAAAGATCAAAGGTGAAATAAAACAAATCCAAAAAATATTTGGGAAGTCAACCCAGATTGGGGCACGCCGTACCCAGTTTGAAACGGCGAACGAAGTTGAAGATATGCCGCTTGAAGCCATGATTGATAAAGAACCAATTACCATTATTCTGTCTGAAAAAGGTTGGATTCGTGCGGTAAAAGGCCATCAAGATGATCATGATTTCAAGTTTAAAGAGGGGGATAAAGTCTTCCAAATAATCAAGGCCGAAACAACAGACCAGATTTTATTCTTTGTTGATAATGGGCGGTTTTATACCATTATTGGGGACAAAATTCCCCGTGGCCGTGGCTTTGGAGAGCCATTGCGCTTATTGATTGACCTTGAAAATGATAGTAATATTCTGACTGTTCTTACAGCCAAAGGGGATAGCCAACGCCAACTTTTGGTGGCGGCTGATGACGGGCGTGGATTTATGGTTAATGAAAAAGATGTCTTTGCGCAAACCAAAAATGGAAAGCAAATTTTGAATGTTAAGGCCCCCGCCAAAGCCCAGGTGGTTGTGCCTGCCGATGGGGACTATGTTGCCATGATCGGTGAAAACCGTCGTTTATTGGTTGTGCCAATTTCAGAAATTCCTTTAATGACCCGCGGTCGTGGGGTTATTTTACAGAAATATCGTGGTGGCGGTTTGTCTGATTTAAAAGTCTTTACCTTGCAAGAAGGTCTGTCATGGCAAAACGGGAAAAAGCAATATACATTGGAAAATGTGCAAGAATGGGTTGGTAAACGCGCCAGCACGGGTCGCTTTGCCCCTCCTGGATTTCCAAGATCCAATCGTTTTTCTTAAGCCATTTTATTAAATAATATTTTTGATTTCAGTTTTAGTTTGTCATCAACTATGTTGTTGCAGGTTTTAATTTGGCGTTGGCGTTGGCGCGACAAACAGAATCCATGTGCCACTTGACACCCCTCAACTTCGTCGCACTGCACTTGATGCGGGGTCCAGACCATAGGTTACTGAGTTCGACGCGTCTGCCTTTTGTTTATGATGCCCCTATCTCACTTCGTCGCCCCGCACTTGATGCGGGGCCCAGAGCGGGATTCACTAGACACAACTTTAGTTTGTCATTAAGCTTATGACTGGATCCCGGATCAAGTGCGGAGCGACGAGGTTGGAGGTGCAGTATGGATCACCGCGTATCCTATTGATACTTGCAATGACGGAACAAGGGATTGGGTAAATAACACTTCTTTTTTGCCGTCATCCCACGGCTTGACCGTGGGATCCATAATACTGTTCATCACAGACAAATTGATTGCCATAGACTTCTGGATCCGGAATCCAGTCATAAGCTAAAAGGCAGGCGGTTTGTATCCGGCAACCCCTGGTCTGGATCCTGGTGTCAAGCACCAGGGCGACGATTCTATGCAAAGACAGACCCTCTTCATTGTCTGTGATGAATAGTGTTGTGGATCAACTATGTTGTTAAAGGTTTTAATTTGGCGTTGGCGATGGTTATAATCTTGCGAAGTGACCTACATTAAATTTTCTGGTTCTTCAATTGGGTGCATTTCCATATACCAGTTGTCTGCTGTGGGCCAAAAAAACTAAGGATACAGTTGGGTAAATCTGCAAGATATGGTTGTGCAATGGCTCGTTTTATAGCCCAATAAACACCACCATGTGCAACAATAAGAACGGGCCCTTTGTGCTCTAAGGCTTTGTTTATCCCAAGAATAGATCTTTCTACAAACTCATGAAAATGTTCGGCGCCCGGAATATCTTTGCCTTGTACCCATTCATCAAACCAGCTCCCAATTTTTTTGCCTGCGAAGTGACCTATATTAAATTCTTTGAGTTCTTCAATTGGGTGCATTTTACATTGCAAAACGTCATTAAGAATTTCCGCTGTACAAGAGGCACGTTTTAGCGGGGAATAACATATATTTTCAATCTTAATCCCTTTAAATTGTTGATGGGCAGATTGGGCTTGCATCATTCCAACTTGGTTTAACGGAATGTCTGTTATGCCCATTGCATGATGTTTTACATTCCAATCAGTCTGACCATGGCGGATGAAAAAGAAGGGTTTTTCAGTAATCTTTGTCCATTTTTTTATCATTACTTCACCATTCTATTAAATTGATAATGTTTAATATACATCAATATAAACTTTCTATATATTATAGAAAAAACAAATAATCGTATTAAATATAATGATCACCGTTCAAAATATAAGAGGGCTGTTTTATGAAAAGTAAATTATTACATTATACAGTGATTTTGACAGGCTTGTATGGGATGATTTTATTCCCTGCAGTTGGTCAAGGAAAAAATAATTGGACTTCTTATAATCTTTCGCTTGGAAAAATTCGGCAGGTTTTTATTGAAAATGATAAAGGGGATGTGGAAATAAATGCGTTGACGGAAGGATCTGCTGCTAACATTAGTTATCGTCGATCTTGTGCTGCTGAAGAATATAATATTGATATATCTAGAGATGGAGGCATCATTAATATCAAAGGGAAAAAGACTTCAGAATTATCTTCTGACTCCAGATCAGCAAGTTTTAAATTATCTATGCCAAAAGAGGTTAAAATAGTAACTAAGATAGGTATGGGGAATATTAGTGTTTCAGAAATCATAGGGAACATGTTATTTGATATTGGATCAGGAAACTTGGACTTTTCTTGGAAAAATTTGTTACCACAAACAGTGACAGTTAATTTGGGGAACGGCTGTATCAAGGTCAAAGTACCAGACGGTAACTATGTTAAATCTGAAATTAACGGCCCCCCTGTTTTTTTTAATTTAATATCTAAGATTCCACCACCATCCTCTTTAGTCGACGCTTCAAAGTTCTTAACCCTAAAAGGCGCTGTGGGAAAAGGCTGCGTAACAATAGAAAAACAAGCTGCCTTTGATGGCTATAACCCTTAAATTGATAATGTAGGATGGGGGATATTTTTCCGCCGTTTTTAAATTTTATTTGCCAGTGCACAGAACTGTTCAATTGAAAGTTCTTCAGGACGGGATAGGGGGTTAACACCTGCTTGCTGACAGATGTTTTCAGTGTTATCTCCAAACAAAGATTTTAAGGACTTACGAAGCATTTTACGACGTTGGTGAAAACAGGCCTGGGTAAGATGTTCCAATTTATTTTGATCCACAGCAAACAATGGTTTACTACGTGGAATAACACGCACAACCGAAGATGTGATTTTGGGCGCAGGCTTAAAGGCATTCGGGGGCACATCAAACAGCTTTTCAATTTCACAAAGCCATTGGGTTAGAATTGATAAACGCCCATAAGCTTTGGTACCAGGGTTTGCAACAATACGATCCACAACTTCCTTTTGAAACATTAAAATCATTGATTGGATATTTGGATGCCCCAGCCAGCCAATCAGCAATTCTGTCCCCACATTATAAGGAAGATTTGAAATTATCTTACAGGGCTTGCCGTCAGTTAGATCACCTATGTTCAGCTTTAAAGCATCTTGATTAACGACAGTAACTGTCTTTGATTCATGTTTTTGCCAGTGTTCAGCAATGGATGTATCTTTTTCAATTAAATAAAGATGCCTTGGTGTGCTTGTGATGATTGGATAGGTTAGGGCGCCCGGACCAGGGCCAACCTCTATGATAACGTCTTTAGGGGATATATCTGCCGCCCTGACTATTTTCTGAATAATATTTAGGTCAATTAAAAAGTTCTGGCCCAAACTTTTCTTTGCTGAAAATAGGTTGGGGTTATATTCTGACATCGACGGAAGCTGTGCGCCTTAAGCCATTAGTTTTTTGCGCTGCAACGGCATTCAAACGAGAACTTGCAATTTTATCGTATTTTTCTTCTTCATCAATTTTTTCTGCGACTTTTACATCTTTGCCACAAACCATAAAATATACCACAGAGTCATTATTTTTAATGCCGTCAGAAACCTTGCCCAGTGGAAGATCAGCCAGAATCGTCTGTAGATCAGTGGATAGTTCTGGCAGGCTAACATCCTTATATACATGCAATTGTGAATGTTCAATTTGTTCGGCTACTTTTTCAAATTCGCGACAGCTTTTAATTAATTCAAACATGTCATTTAGCCGGGTGATTTCTTCTTCCTTTTGATCATCAGACAAACTATCGCAAAGCTTGATATCCAACTGGCGTGCATCAATTGTTTCAGATTTATTATCCGGTGTTTTGATGTTTCTAAAAAAGATGATTTTATAAGAATTTGGCGTTCTTATAGGTTCACTAAGTTGGTTTGGTTTCATATCTTTTAAGGCTTCTTGGATTTCAGGTTGAAGCTGTTCTGCAATAATCCATCCAATGTCCCCCCCATTTGCAGCCGAAGGAGAGGTTGAAACGGCAACGGCGGCTTCACTGAAATGACGGCCTTCTTTAAGTTGCTGATTCAATTGATAGGCAATTTCGCGGGCTTGATCTTCGTCTGCAAAGCTTTCGAAATTAATGACAATTTCCGCCAAGTGGTATCTGGGGCTTCGTTTGCTTTGGGGAAGTTCTTTGTTTTCTAAGTCCGATTTGCTGACTTCAATAAGGTTTCTATAATAATTACTGATAAATTTATACCATCCAACTTTTGCCGCAAAGTGTTGACGAACTGTTTTTTCAGGAACCCCTTTTGATTTAAGTTCTTTAATAAGTTGACCAGGTTTCATATTATTTTGATGTTCTGCATGTTCCATGGCCCGGTTAACATCGGCTTCATCAACCGTAAGACCAGCCAACTTAATGGTTTGCAATTGAATGCGTTCATTGATCAGTTGGTTTAAAATCGTCTTTTTTGCCTGGGAAATATGTTCTTGCGGAATCTTTGAAAGATCCCCATTTGTCATCATTAACAGGCGATTGGTCAGTTCTGTCGATGTAATGGGTTCCCCATTAACAACGGCGACAATGGTAACATTTTGACAAATCTTACTTTCGTCGTATGTGTATTTCTTTTTATTTTTGGCGACGTCAGATACTTTTGTAAAAGTAGGGACGACATAATTGCTGGCCTTGGACGCATTGGTAAAACCAGCCAAAACAAAAGATAGTAAAAATATATATTTATAAGTCATTTTAAAAATCCCAATTGTCTCTACTTATTAGCTTGTAAATTTTTTTATGTCAAACAATTTGAATTCACGTGTAATAATGATATGAATATGTAAACATATATTAAAGCACGATAAGAAGAATGTTAATAGCAAGTAAATTAATTTTTAGACAAGTCACAACTTTATGTCTTTCCCTGACATTTGTGTTGCTGGGCTGCATGTGGCTTGTCCACTCTATGCGGATAGTGGAACTTATTTTAAAATCAAGTGAATCCTTTTTTACTTTTTTCAAGCTTATGTTGTTAACCGTTCCTGATTTATTAGTGATCGTTTTACCCATTGCCACCCTTATTTCAATAATTTTCGTCTATAACAGATTACAAAATGACAGGGAATTAGTGGTCATGTCTGCGTGTGGGTACAGTAATTGGTCATTGGCAAAGCCTTCAATATTCTTTGCAATTCTTGTTACAGGGTTTATTTATTTTATTAATATATTTGTTTTGCATGAAAGTTTTCGCCAGGTTCGGGATGTTGAACACAAATTAAAAAATTCTTTTCCTAACTTAATTGTAACCTCGGGGGTTTTTAACCCAATGGGGGATTCAATGATTTATGTCCGCCAAAAGCTGGGGCGGAATAATTTAATAGGCATTACGGCCTATGTGGATAAAAAAGATGGGTCACCTTATACAATTACCGCCAAAGAAGGTAAGTTGATTACCAAAAATGACGTACCCCATATCCTTATGAAGGATGGAAATCGTCAGATTTTTAACCCCGTCACAAAGAAATTATCCATTGTTTATTTTGATGAAACGGTTATTGCCATTACGGGGCCAGAGAAAACGACTATTCAACGGGCCAAAAAACCCTATGAATTTTCAATAATGGAACTGGCCACCCGGGGTCAAGAATCACAAGAAAAAGGCCAGAAACTAAGAATGTTTGTAGAGTTAGGCCAACGATTGATTTCCCCTTTATACCCCATTGCTTATACCTTGCTTGCCTTGATTTTTATTTTAGGCAGTGCCTATTCAAGAAATGGAAAAATCAGTACAGTTATATACACAATAGTATCCGCAATTACCTTGCAGGTCCTGTGTATGGGCCTGATTAATATTGGAACAAAAAGAATAGAAGCCTTGTACGCCGCGGGCCTTATTATGTTTGCAACGATTTTGGCAGGGATGCTTTATCTATATTTTAAAGACAAAAGCAAGTATAAATCATGAAAAATTCATATACCTTTTCAGTTTACCTAATTAAAACATTTTTCAAATGGTTTTGGGCTGTGACGCTTGCCCTTGGGACAATAGCAACCATTTTTAATATCATTGAACTTTTAAGGCGCGCCCAGAATAAGCCACATATTTTGTTTAAACATATTATAAGTTTATCCATTTATCAATTGCCCGAGATTTTAGACAAGCTTATGCCTTTTATCTTTCTTTTTTCGGCGATGTTGGTTTTGTGGCAGCTGAACAAACGATCGGAACTTGTGATTGCAAGAAGTATGGGGCTTTCCATATGGAATATCCTTATCAGTTTATCTGGGGCCGCCATTCTTTATTCCTTTCTGTTCTTTACTTTGATAAATCCTGTGTCAGCCGAGCTGACGGCCAAATATGACAAGTTAAATTCAGTTCTTTTTAACCAAGGAAGAAATCTGTTTTCTTTGTCCAGTTCAGGGGTGTGGCTAAAACAATCCAAAGAAGATAGTTATTCCATTGTGCATGTTAAAAAAATTGGACGGTCAACAAATGAACTGCAAAAAGTAACAATATATACTTACAACGATGATAATGAATTTATTAATAGGTTAGATTCAGACTTTGTGACAATTGTTCCAGGGGGGTGGAAGCTAAAAAGCGCGCTGTTGTCGGAACAAACAATCCTTACCCAACCTGTTGGTGATCTTTTTTGGGAAACAGATCTGACCATTTCAAATATCCAGGAAAATTTTGATAATCCTTTGACAATTTCTATTTGGAAGTTGCCGACCTATATAGATATGTTGGAAAGCACGGGGCTGTCAGGGTTGGATCACTTGCTTTATTTTTATGATCTGTTATCACTTCCATTAAAACTTATTATTATGATTGCTCTTGCTGGGATGTGTGCTTATAATTTTTCAAGACAAAAGTCAGGCGGATTAAAATTTGTCATGACAGGATTGTTTGCAGGGTATGGTTATTTTTTGGTGACCAATTTTTCCCATGCGTTAGGCTTGTCTAGGACAGTTCCTATTTCTGTTGGGATTTTAATCCCGCTGTTTTTGGGGATTGTTGTAAGCCTTTCTTTGTTAATTCAATTGGAAGAACATTAATTATGAAATTTATTTTATGTATCGTTTTTATCGCCCTTTTCCCCTTTGCCTGTGTGGCCGAAGACAACAAAGGGAATGGTGATAATGTTGTTCTGCATGCGGATGATATGCAGAACGATGATATTAATAATATTATTTTGGCCAAAGGGGATGTGACCGTTTCTAATGGAACGCAGATATTAGAAGCTGACGAAGTTATTTACAATAAAACCCTTAAAGTATTCAAAGCCACTGGAAATGTGCGGGTTTTTGACATAGATGGGAATAAAATATTCGCAAAATATGCAGAAGTAACAGACAAGTTTGAATTTGGTTTCCTTCAAAACGGAAGAATCACAACGTCTGACAAAGAATTTATTGCCGCAACAAAAGCCCGACGTGAAAAAGATTCTGTCTACTATACAAACGGGGTGTATTCGCCTTGCTTGGTCTGTCAAGAATGTGAAAATTATGATCCCCTGTGGCAGCTTAAAGCAGAAAGAATTCATCATGATCAAGAAAATCAAGAAATTGTTTATCGAAATGTCAGCATGGAAATAAAAGGGGTCCCAGTTTTTTATACGCCTTATTTTAAGCATCCTGATCCAACAATAAAAAGACAAAGTGGCCTATTGGCCCCTTCTTTTGGGAATAGTACAAAACTGGGGGCATTTGCAAGTTTACCCGTGTATCTTGCTTTAAATGATCACAGCGACATGACTTTAACACCTTATTATTTTAGCAAGCAAAATCCAGTCCTTTCCGGGGAATACCGCCACAGATTTAGAAAAGCTTCCCTTGATTTGGGGGGAAGTATTACAAGGATAAAACCTGTTACCGGGGCGCCGGGTCAAGAAGAATTACATCCAGGGCAGTATCATGGACATTATTATGGTGATTTTAACTGGAATATTAATGATAATTGGCGCTTGAAAACGTTTTATATTCGGGCAACAAACCCCACTTATTTAAGGCGATACAACTATGTTGGGGGGGATAAATATATTCATAAAAATGTGTTAACCAGTACTGTTAATACAGAATATTTTAATAAATCTAATTATATGGCGTTCAAAGGGTATCATTTTCAGAACCTTAGGGCGGATATTGATAACAGAACAGTTCCAGATGTCTTGCCGGTAACAGAGTTTAGTTTTGAAAAAAACACAGATTTTTACGGGAGCTATTTCTTATTAGATGCCAATACGATGAGTATCAAAAGAAATCAAGGCGCCCAAGTAAACCGTGTCACAGGGGACTTTTCCGCGATCACCCCTTATACAAATGACTTAGGAATGAATTTTGAAGGATTGGTCAACCTTCGAAGTGACCTATATGATATAAATAAGTATACGCCTGCGGGGCAAAACAAACCAATCAAACAAGTCCGGGGGCGGGTAATACCAGGAACAATGCTAACTTGGCGGTGGCCTTTTTATTCGATGTTATCGTCATCAAAGGTAATTCTTGAACCTATTATAAGTGGCATTTTGCAGCCAACAAAAAGTGGGTCCAGCAACATTCCAAATGAAGACAGTCAGGACTTTGAACTGGATACCCAGTCCTTATTTAAGTTAAATCGTTTCAATGGATATGATCTTTTAGATTCAGGACAAAGGGTGAACTATGGATTGAACTTAAAATTTTCAACGATTAATAGTGTGAATACCCACATTTTCTTTGGCCAGAGCTATAGTTTCAGTAAAACAACAGATTTCCCCGAGGATACGGGTATAAGAGAAAAAGGGTCGGATTATATTGGTAAAATAAGAATCGTTCCGGAATCGTATTTTTACTTAGATTGGTCGGTTCGACTTGACCGTAATTCCGGATCTATCAAAAGAAGTATCGTCAAATTAAATGCAGGCCCTGCCATATTTAACATAGATATTGACCATTTTTATTTGGATCATTCTTTCTTGTCCGGTCAATTTGGGGCCAGGGAACAAGTTTCCGCAAGGGCAAATTCAAAATTCACAGACAGGTGGTCAGGTTATGTGAAGGGCATAAGGCAAGTAAAGCCTGTGACCCAAAGGCTTGAAGAATCAGTTGGTGTTGTGTATACGGATGAATGTTTTAAATTATCATTAGAAGGCGCCCAAAAACATTATAAAGATCGCGATATTAAGCCTGAAAAAACAATTATGTTAACTTTTGGTTTCAAGAATTTAGGTGAATTTTCCACAGGGCGTCTAAGTGGTTCACCAAGCACGGGTTTATCAAATAACTAAGTTTTAAGTGAGATATAAATATGAAATGGTCAAAATATTTTTCCCCAACAATTAAGGAAATTCCTGCTGATGCACAAGTTGCATCGCATCAACTTATGTTGCGTGCCGGATTAATTGCACAAGAATGTGCAGGGATATATTACTGGTTACCGCAAGGGTTAAAGGTTTTGCGAAATATTATGCGAATTGTCCAAGAAGAACAGGATAAGGCTGGCTTTAATGAAATATTAATTCCAACTTTACAGCCCACTGATTTATGGCAAGAAAGTAACCGATACGATGGATACGGCAAAGAAATGCTTCGTATTAAAGACCGCCATGATCGGGAACTTATTTACGGACCCACGGCAGAAGAAGCCGTGACAGATATCTTTCGCAGATACGTCAAAAGTTATAAAGATTTACCAATGGTTCTTTATCAAATTCAATGGAAGTTCCGTGATGAAATAAGGCCGCGGTTTGGTGTTATGCGTGGGCGTGAATTTTTGATGAAGGATGGTTATTCCTTTGATATTAGCGAGGAAGCTGCCAGAGAAACCTACCGAAAAGTTATGAAAACCTATATTGCCATCTTCCAAAGAATTGGTCTGCAAGCAATGCCGGTACGCGCGGACACGGGGCCAATTGGGGGTGATTTAAGTCATGAATTTTTGATTGTTGCAGAAACAGGGGAAAGCACAATTTATTATGACAAAGCCTTTGATGATTTAAAATTGGATGGATCAGATGATGATTTGGATAAGTTAATGGCAATTTATTCAGCAACTGATGAATTGCATGATGCTGAATCTTGTTCTATCCCAATAGAACAATTAAGGTACAAAAAGGGAATAGAAATAGGACATATATTCTACTTTGGGGATAAATATTCAAAGACTATGAATGCCAAAGTCATGGATGAATCAGGAAAACTATCTGCGGTTTACAGCGGGTCTTACGGTATCGGTGTGTCCAGGATGGTGGCCGCCATTATTGAGGCATCCCATGATGAACATGGTATTGTCTGGCCAGAATCTGTTGCGCCTTTTCAATTTGGCTTGTTAAATTTAAAAATCGCCCATGAACAAACAACAAAGTTGTGCGAAGACATTTATGCCTGTTTCCAAAAGGAAAATAAAACCATCTTGTATGATGACCGCAAAGAAGGGGCTGGGGCAAAATTTTCAGACATGGATTTAATTGGATTACCTTGGCAAATCATTGTGGGGCCAAAGAATGCCGAAGAAAACAAAGTTGAATTAAAAAATAGAAAAACCGGTGAACGGGCGGTTATTTCTGTCGAAGGTTTATATGAGAGGTTTTTGCAAGGATGAATTTCACTTGGCAAATCGCATTAAGGTACCTATGGAACGGGCGCCGCGAAGCCTTCGTTAAGGTCATTACAGGGTTTTCTTTTTTAGGTATTTGCCTTGGGGTTGCGACGTTAATTATCGTGATGTCAGTTATGAATGGTTTCCACCATGAATTATTGGATAAAACCTTAAAATTCAACAGCCATATAACAATTTCAATCCCCGCGGAAAACCAAAAAACAACGTACGATGATCTGGTGACTTCAGCCCGCCATATTCCTGAAGTTACGTCTGCTGATAAATTGATTAACCGTCAAGGAATGTTAACCTTTAAAGGAAATGCCCACGGGGTTTCTGCCAGGGCGCTTCAATACAATGATTTGAAAGAAAAAGAAATCATTGCCAAAAATATAGTCAATGGCAGTTTGGCCTCTGTTCAATCAGGAAATTCCATATTAATTGGTCAACGTCTTGCAGAAAAATTCAGGTTATCTGTGGGGGATAAATTAAGCCTTATTTCACCCGAGGGAAACATCAGTCCCTTCGGCGTCATTCCCAGGATGAAAACATTTGTTGTTGGCGGTGTGTTTGAAGTTGGCATGTTTCAATATGATTTGAATGTTGTCTACCTTCCTTATGATACCGCTGTTGAATTTTACAAAGTTAATAAGGGGGCTGATGAAATTGAAATCTATTTAAAAGATCCCTTCATGACAGACTATGTTATGGATAAAATACATAGGGAAAATCCAACACAGTTAAGGTTCATTGGATGGAATAGGGCGCATTCATCCTTTTTTCAGGCCGTAAAAATTGAACGCAACGTTATGTTCTTAATTTTAAGTTTGATTGTTATTATTGCGGCCTTTAATGTTATTTCAGGGTTGATTATGATTGTAAAAGATAAAACCCAGGACATTGCCATCCTGCGTACAATGGGGGCATCAAGGCGATCAATCTTGGGATTATTCTTAATTGTGGGGTCATCAGTTGGGGTGATCGGCAGTGTTTTAGGAACAATTCTGGGGCTTGTCTTTTGTCAAAACATTGAATCAATTCGGCTGTTCCTAGAGAAAATAACAGGGCAAACCATTTTTGATGCAGAAATATATTATTTGTCCCAATTGCCGGTTATTATTGATCCCCAGGAAATAATTGGTATTGTTAGTATGGCTTTGATCGTCAGTTTTATGGCGACTTTGTATCCAGCCTGGAAGGCAGCGAACCTTGAACCTGTAAAGGCATTAAGATATGACTAAAATCTTATCACTCCAAAATATTCAAAAAGCTTACAAGACAAAAGCAGAAACTTTAAATGTTCTAAAAGGGATTGATTTGGACATTAACCAATCCGAAGTTGTGGGGGTTATTGGTGCTTCGGGATCAGGAAAATCAACGTTATTACATGTTGCAGGCCTATTGGATATGGCAGATAGCGGGAATGTCTGTATCAACGGTCAGAAAGTTGAATTTAAATCAAACGACCAAGTCACCAAACTGCGCGGTCAAAATATTGGGTTTATTTATCAATTTCATCACTTGCTGGGGGAATTCACAGCCATTGAAAATGTGGCAATGCCCGCCATGATCGCCGGAAAATCAAGAACAGAGGCCTTGGAAAAAGCAGAACCTTTGTTAAAGCAGTTTGATATATATAAACGTAAAGATCATTATCCATCGCAAATGTCGGGTGGGGAACAACAACGCTTGGCCATTGCCAGGGCGTTTATGAATGACCCAAGCATTATTATTGCAGATGAACCAACAGGTAACCTTGATGAATCGTTGGCTTATGAAGTTTTTGCCTATCTACTGAATACAGCAAAGCTAAAGAAAACAGCTTGTTTAATTGCCACGCATGATATGCAACTTGTTAAGAAAATGACAGTAGTTTATAACTTAGAAAAAGGTAAGTTATCAAAGGTAACGGTTAAATGACGTCAAAGGCTTTTGTCCATTTACGAAATCATACACCTTATTCTTTATCCGAAGGGGCCCTGCGTTTTCCTGAAATTATTAACAGTTGTCAAAAAAACAAAATGGCGGCAGTGGCAATCACAGACACAGATAATATGTTTGGGGCGTTGGAATTTTCTGTTGCCTGTTCTAAGGCAGGTATTCAGCCAATTATTGGGACCCAAATTAAATTAAACATGGGCATTACAGTAGGTCTTAAACGATGGACGCATCGCCCATCTATTGTCTTAATTGCCCAAAACGAAGTTGGCTATAAGAACCTTTTAAAACTAAGTAGTAAATCCCATCTTGAAACGAATGAACACCAAGAACCCCACATTTCTATGGCGGAATTAGAAAAACATAGGGAAGGGGTTATTTGTTTGTCCGGGGGTGTTAATGGCCCCCTTGGATGGTTGCTGTTGGATAAAAAAGATAAAGAGGCTGAAAAGTTTGCCCTAAAATTAAAAGATATTTTTGGGGGTCGATTCTATATAGAAATTCAACGGCATGGTATGCCGGAAGAATTTGAAACCGAAGATGCCTTTTTGAAAATTGCCTATGACCATACAATTCCTTTGGTTGCGACAAACGAATCCTATTTTATATCACCAGATATGCACGAAGCCCACGATGCCTTGTTATGTGTTTCAGCAGGGTCTTATGTGACGGAACAAGATCGGCGTAAAGCAACCAAACACCATTATTTTAAAAGCCCGGAAGAAATGCACGAACTGTTCCAAGATATGCCAGAAGCCCTGGAAAATACAGTTGCGATTGCCCAGCGTTGTTATTTCATGCCAACGCCACACAAACCTTTGTTGCCACCTTTTCCATCAGATAATGGAAATAATGAAGAAGACGAATTGAAAGCACAGGCAGAAGAAGGCCTTCGAAAGCGTCTGGAAACCCAGGTTTACACAAACGAAATGTCCCCAGAGGACAAAAAAACGCATAAAGACTACTTTGATCGCCTGTCTTATGAACTTGGGATTATTAACCAGATGGGTTTTCCTGGCTATTTCTTAATCGTTTCTGATTTTATCAAGTATGCAAAATCGCAAGAAATACCTGTGGGGCCAGGTCGTGGATCTGGGGCAGGGTCTTTGGTTGCTTGGTCTTTGTTAATTACCGATATTGATCCCATTCGATTTGGGCTGATTTTTGAACGCTTTTTGAACCCAGAACGTGTATCCATGCCAGACTTTGATATCGATTTTTGCCAGGACCGCCGTGAAGAAGTCATTAGCTATGTCAAAGAACGTTATGGCGAAGACAAAGTTGCCCAAATTATTACTTTTGGAAAATTACAAGCGCGGGCTGTTCTGCGTGATGTAGGGCGGGTTCTGCAAATGCCTTATGGGCAAGTGGATAAAATCAGTAAGATGGTCCCAAGCAACCCAGCAAACCCCCTTACTTTACAAGAGGCCCTGAACCAAGAACCTGATTTAATGCGTATGCGGCGATCTGATCCGACCGTTGATAAGTTGATGGATATTGGCCTGAAACTTGAAGGGCTTTACCGTCACGCATCAACACATGCGGCAGGCATCATTATTGGGGACAGGTCCTTGGATGAATTGGTTCCAACTTATCGCGACCCCCGTTCAGATATGCCAGTCACCCAATTCAGTATGAAATATGTTGAAATGGCAGGGTTGGTCAAATTTGACTTTTTGGGGCTGAAGACGCTAACAATTTTGGAAGAATCTGCTAAAATGGCCCGGTTACAGGGAAATGACATTTATATTTCTAAAATCCCTTTGGATGATAAAAAGACGTTTGACTTGTTAAACCGTATTGAAACAACAGGCGTCTTTCAGTTGGAAAGCCAGGGAATGCGGGATGTTATTCGCCGACTAAAACCAGACCGATTCGAAGAAATCATTGCCTTGGTTGCCTTATATCGTCCTGGCCCAATGGATGATATTCCCACTTATGTTGCGTGTAAACATGGGGATCAAAAAGTTACGTATATGCATCCTGAAATTGAACCCATCCTTAAAGAAACTTTTGGTGTCATGGTTTATCAAGAACAGGTTATGAAAATTGCCCAGGTTCTTGGGGGGTATACGCTTGGAGGTGCCGATTTATTACGTCGTGCCATGGGGAAGAAAATAAAATCTGAAATGGATGCCCAGCGTCATATATTCACAGAAGGGGCAAAAAAATGTTTCAATATTTCAGAAAAAGAATCAAACAAAATATTTGATTCTATTGCCAAGTTTGCTGGGTATGGTTTTAACAAATCACACTCTGCACCTTATGGGTTGATTGCGTATCAAACGGCCTATATGAAAGCCAATTATCCGCATGAATTTATGGCCGCCACCATGACATATGATTTGCACAATACAGATAAATTGGCTTTTTATAAGCAAGAATTGGTCAATATGGAAATTGATCTTTTGCCACCTGATGTTAACCACTCTATGGATATATTTAGTGTGGACTCCCAAGATAAAAGGAAAGTCGTTCGTTATGCTTTGGGTGCCATCAAAAATGTGGGCGAAGCCGCCATGCAAGATGTCGTCACGGAACGCAAAGAAAATGGTCCGTATAAAGATATTTTTGATTTTGTTGCCAGAAATGGATCGAAAGTTTTAAACAAGCGCCAAATGGAAAATTTAATTAAGGCAGGGGCTTTTGATTCCATGCACGATTGTCGAAAACAAATTTTTGACTCCCTGGAAATGATATTGGGGTATGCGTCAGCTGTACACGCAGACAAAGCAAGCAATCAAGCAAGCCTGTTTGGGGCCGGCAAAGACAGTGTTAATAAACCCAATCTGGTTGGCACGGTTGAATGGAAGTCCGTGGATCGTCTTTACAATGAATTTTCTGCTGTTGGCTTTTATTTATCGGCCCACCCGTTGGATGATTATCAAAAACAATTAAGTGACATGAAAATATTATCCGCAGCTGCATTGCAAAATACAACGGATACAGGTGCCCGCATGGCGGGGATTGCCACCAGTATTAAAAAGAAAGTTTCCAAAAAAGGAAAGCGCTTTGCGTTTATATCCCTGACAGATGCAACCGGAGATTTTGAAGTTATGGTTTTTGAAGAAACATTACGAGAATACCAAGATATGCTGGAATCAAGCCAACCAATGGTTGTTAATGTGGCCATTCGTTATGATGATGAAGGGAACCCAAGGTTAACTGCCAATCGTTTTCAAGACCTTTCAAAAGAAAGTCAAAAGAACAGAAAAGATCTGATTTTAAATGTCAACAAAGGAACACCTGTTGAAGGTATTCTTCGGACCTTGGAATCATACAAAGGCGGCAGAAACAGTATTTCGTTGATTCTTTCTGGCGTGGAAAATAAGTCTGTTAATATTGCCTTGCCAGCCAAATTTAAAATAGATGATTCTTTAATTGATTCACTGGAATCCATGCCAGGTGTGGCTGTTCATCAGTAATTATAAAGCTTTGCCATCGAAATTATAAACATCCAATTTTTGCCAATCGCAATCCTTAAGTGTACGCAAGTTTACTGTATGTTTTTCTAAAGTTGGGGTTGGTCCATAAATATAAACACCACAATGTTTGCAGAAGTGATGGTTTCCCTTCATTGTGTTGAATGTATAACAAGGACCCGCGGGAGCGAATGGACAGAAAGTTACGGTTTCAGGGGTTATTTTTTATTAAATTGGGTTTCAAACCGTAATTCTCTGTAAAAAATTCCACTCCTCTATCATTCTTCATCAATAAAATAAGTTCCATTGGGTAAAACGTGTTTAAAAGGAAGAAGAGATATATGGGACAATGTTTCTTTAGAAACGACTTGCCCTTGGGATTCCAGGTTTTTAATGATCTTATCTATTTTAATCGTATTCCACATCAGTATGGCATTGGAGACTAAACTCAGGCAACTAGCCTTGTTCATAATTTCTTCATAATTTCCCGTTGTAAACTCTCCCTGTTCAGCAAAAAATATCCAACGAGGCAGTTTATGACGATATTCTCCTTTATTAAGTTGAGTTTGAACGGTTTGCCTTAACTCAGAATCAGTTATGTAACGTAAAATATATTCTGTTTTAATGATACGGCCTAAATTAATAAAGGCTCTCGTCAACCTGTCAGAAGGCCCACTACTTGTGAGGCGTTGAACAACAATATGAGCAGGAGTTGTGTGTTGTTTTAAGGAAATGGCTACTCGAACCATGGATTCCCATTGTTCTGCAATAATGTTCAGATCAACTGTTTTTGTTAATAAATCATCTATGTTGCCATAGCTAACTCCTTTTTCAATTCGATAGAGCTGTTGGTCTTTAAGATCACGGATTCTAGGCATGAAGTAAAACCCCAGCAAAAAACACAAGGCAAATATGATTTCTGTATACCCATGGGTATCCGTTGTATGGGCTTGAATTTTAAGAATCGTATTATTTTCTAACAAGCCATCAAGAACATATAAAGCTTCCCTTGGCCCACAAGAAATAGCTTTGGTATTAAAGACAGAAAGCTGATTGGATACATGTGTATAAAGGCCAATCGCCTTTTCATAATACCCATAGTATCTAGGGTAATGAGAAGCTAGCAAGCTATTTGCCCTTATTTTGAATCGTTGTGC
>CAJXSI010000003.1 GCA_913061155.1 uncultured Alphaproteobacteria bacterium | reverse complement strand
CTACACTAGATCGCTCGTCGGCAGCGTCAGATGTGTATAAGAGACAGGTTAAATTTACATAGCCTTTCTTTACGGACAAGGTTTACATAGTGAATATAACTAAAAATAATTAAGGTAATTCCAAATACTAAATATAAAACTTTAAAGGCGTCATAGTGAAAAGGATAGGTGAAATACACTAAATATATTGCTGTTCCTTGGCCTACGGTATAGACATAAAACCCTAAGATTATAACCGGAAAAATCATCAACCGTCCCCAGATCCAATAAATTTTCTGAGATTTAAAGTAAATTTCTAAATAAGACTTAAAGGATACGCGTCTGTATCCTGAATTGTAATTTTTTAGACGCGATATAAAATAATTTAAAAGGATAACTAAGGCATAAATAAGAACCATCCAGACATATAAAACAGCAGGTTGCCAAAGCAATTCAAAGAAATTAGTAAAATAAGACGGAAATTCAATAAATCTTCCCGCAATTAGTGATAAAATTGAAACAGGATTTATAAGTGCATATATAAAAAACTGCCCAATAAGCATTACTTTTTTATAATTCGTGTTTTCTTTTTCCATAGAAAAATGCTAGCAAAAATAAAATGGACCGTCAATTTTCCTGCCAACAGTTTAAATCTTCAATACGAATTTTTCACCTTTTCACCCCGGGAAAGTTTCACATAATTCCGATGGCTTAAGATCATTAGGCTGCATCCGAAAATCAAGTAAGCAATCTTGAAATAAATCGGGTGAAAAGGATATACAAAAAAGATTAGGGCTATCGAAATTGAACTGTCTCCCATGATGCTAATAACAGAGGCTATGGCTGTGGCAGGGATAACCATAAAAATACTCCAAACCCAGTAGACCTCTTGGGATTTAAAGTAAATTTTAAGAAAATCTTTTATAGGTAATTTTTGTATCTTTGCATTGTATTTTTTTATGGGAAATAGAAAGTAGTTCAAAAAAATGGTAACAGAAAAAATAACTGCCATCCATATATATGCTTCAATAATCCATGCAATCCCAAATTTAGGGAAAAAATTATCTAAGAGTTGTATGAAAGTATCGGGCGATACAAAAAAACCCCCCACAATTAAGATTAAGACTGATACAGGATTTAAAAATGTATACCCCAAAAATTGAAATGTAAGAGATATTTTTTTTGGGTTTTTATTAATAATATTCATACCCCAATGCTATGGAAAATGAACCCGACTGTCAATTTTTATGGCAGTCGGGATGCATTAGAAAATTTCTTTCAATCATAAAATAGAGGGAAAGTTTCGTACGTAAGTGTGTGCAGGATGACCAGCCGCTAGGTCACCAAATGGACCTCTTTCAGCTAAAGCGCCTGCTGGAAAGGGGTCTCCATCAAGTTCAAAGCGCATTCCGGCTTTAGACCGCGAGCCAAAGGCAGTGACAGGATCCCCTTTTATCTCGACCCGCATAGCCGAATTTCCAGGGAAAATGGCATTAAATTTCTCTGCCACATCTGAACTGAAAACACCAGGCGCCCCAAAGGTCAGGTTATAGGTGTTTCTTGTCCGTGATTGTTCAGGTGTTTGGATGGCGCATCCATGAAGGGCCGCGATTTGGCTGACAGCGCCTATTCACTTGTTGAATATATTTTGTTGTGCCGTTGGGATATTATTTTATTTCCGGATATTTTTCTGGTTGGGCGCGACAGTATTGGGTTAGTTTATGGCCCTCATCAAAAGTTGCGCTCTCTATATACAGGCCCTCTTCAAATCCGCCACGTTCTTTTTTCTTTGCCAAACGGGATTTTTCAATTTCACTAAATGGAATTTGGGCCGCCTGGGATATACCATGAACAACTTCGATAACATCGGCCAATTCTTCTGTTAAATCAATGGGTTGCATGGCGTCATCCACTTCATGGGATTCTTCAATAAGTTTGTCTTTAAGGGCTTGAATAAGGTCTTCGGTTGTTAAATATTCTTTAACAGCCCTTCCCCCGCTCGATTGAATTTTATCAAGAGTTTTATCGCGAACTATTTTTCCAAATTTGAATGTGGGCACAAATTTTCCTTATGTTATTTTTTCATTCTTTCAACAAAATTTGATGTACTTTGATTGGGTTCCAACGGAATTAAAATAACCGCCCCCCCATTTTTTTGAACGAAGTCTGCCCCCACAACTTGGTCAACGGTGTAATCGGCACCTTTAAACAAAACGTCAGGCTTAAGAAGTTGAATAACCTTAAGGGGGGTATCTTCATCAAATAAAACGACCAGATCCACATTTTGCAAAGCCGCCATAACCGTGGCCCGGGATTGTTCATCTTTGATGGGGCGCGATGGCCCTTTAAGACGTTGAACAGACGCATCTGTATTTAAGGCCATGACCAAACGATCGCACGAGGCTTTGGCCTTTTCAATCAGGGAAATATGGCCCGAATGTAAAAGGTCATAACACCCATTGGCAAACCCAACTTTATAATTTTCATTTTGCCATTCTTCGATGATTTTTCTGGCTTGCTGTTGGTCAGACCATTTATTTAATTGGCTGCTGGATTCTTTTCCAGATTTAAAAGCATTTTCAATTTCATCTAAGGTAACGGTTGCCGTCCCTGTTTTGCCAACAACAACATTTCCAGCAAGGTTGGCAAGGCTGACAGCATCAGATAAAGATGCTTTATTGGCAAGACATAATCCCAAAGTGGCAACAACGGTATCGCCGGCCCCAGATACGTCATAGACTTCTTTTACCTTTGCGTGGGCGTGATGAATATTGCCATTATTTTCCACCAAGGTGATGCCCTTTTCACTGCGGGTGGCCACAATATTTTTAATGCCGCAAGTATCGATAAGGTATTTTGCAGCCGCAATAATTTCCCCATCAGTTTCTGTCGGCATGTTGGTGGCTTCGTGGAGTTCTTTTTTATTGGGGGTTACCATTGTCGCCCCTTTGTAAATGGAATAATCCCGGCCTTTTGGATCAATAATGGTTATAAGGTTTTTTTTATTGGCTTCTTCAATTAAGGTTTTAATGACCCTGTTGGAAAGGACACCCTTGTTATAATCAGACAAAACCACAACATCACAAGAATCCATGGCTTTGACAGCATTTGATATAATTTTATCTTCAATAGTTTTGGAAAAAGGATTTAATTCTTCATAATCTGCGCGCAATAATTGTTGGTCTTTTGCCACAAACCGATTCTTTTGAATGGTTGGGATTTCTTTTGTTTCGATCATCAATTTTTTATAGCATCCAATCCCTTCTAAAAAGTTAAGAATTTTGGACCCTGCCAAGTCTTTTCCGATAACAGAAACAAGGTCTGCTTTGCCCATTAAAGATCGAATATTTGAAATAACGTTTCCGGCCCCACCTAAGGTTTCATGACTGCGATGGACATGTAAAACAGGGATGGGGGCTTCGGGGGAAATGCGGTTGGCATCCCCATAAAAAAATGTATCCAGCATAATATCCCCAACAACCATTATTCTTGAAGTTGTGGATTTTTTTAATTGGTTAACAAGTTCTTTCATAATAATCCTTATTTATCTTACAAAATTTAAGTAAACGCCTGTGATTCGAAATCTTTCATCATAGGGGTATAGGGTGCTGAAGGGAATAATTTGCCCCGGCAATAAACGATCGTTTGTTGGTCGTACGTACCATTCATCAATGACGCAAGATCCAAATTCATCGCCAACTTTTTTATTTTTGAAAACCTTATCCATTAAATTTGATGGTTTACAGGCCCCTTTGCCTTTTAAGGTGATTTTGATTGTGGGGGCTTCGTAAACCCGGTCAGACATGTTGGCAAGTTCGCCCTTAATAATCACAGTGGGAACCCCATTTTGCACAAGATTTGACCAGGACTTTTCCCTGATTTCAAATTTCTCTGCTGGGGAAATGCTGACTTCAATCCCCACAGCCTTGTACAAATCAGATAACGCTGGAATATAATAGGTAACTGAATCCCTGAAAACAAATAACAGGGTAAACAGAATTGAAAGGCCAGAGATAATTTTAATTAATTTTTTCTTTAATTTAACGGGCTTTTCCAAAGGGGCTGTATAGGCATAGTTTGCTTGTTCATTTGGGGCATCAAGTTTTGATAAAGGGCTTGTGTCCACATCAACATTTTCTTTTGTCAGCTGACGGATGATTTTTCTTTGGCCGGATATATCATCTTCGGGCAATTCATCCCCTGCAAATTTCCCCGTGTCAAAAGTGGCCTCTGCCCCCTTTTGTGGGTCTGATTTTTTCAAAGGATCCTGGTGCCAGCTGTTTTTACAGTTGGAACATTTTACAACACGACCTTTCGGCAAAAGAATCTTTGCATCAATATAAAACTTTTTTTGACAAAAGGGGCAGGATAATATGTTTTTCTGTGACTTTTCCATAGCTTCAGTTATAGGCTATTTTACTGTTTTTATGCAAGTATTTGGTGTATCTTAGTATTGATTATGGATAAAGGTTTATTTTAAGTCTTTTAAATTTATGATATAAATTTAAAGAAACATTATAGTGGATAAGAATATGTTGCGCAAAGAAGCGGCAGAAATAATAAGATTTGAAAATATGGGGTTGCTGTTTGAAAATGGCCCCCAGGTTTTTAATAAATTAAATTTAAGTGTGAAAGAAGGATCTTTCTATTTCTTGACAGGGCCAAGTGGTGCGGGAAAATCAACTTTGTTGAAAATGATTTACCTGAACCAAAACCAAACGGCTGGCAAGATTGAATTATTTGGTCGTGATTCTTTAAGTATTTTACATCAAGACATACCTTATATACGGCGTAAAATTGGGGTTGTTTTCCAAGATTTTCGTTTGGTCTCCCATCTAAGTTCAGTTGATAACGTGGCCTTGCCCTTAAAGGTAAGGGGAATCGACCCCCGCAAAGCCCGCAATCAAGCAGCAGAATTATTAAAATGGGTCGGTTTGGAAGATGTCTTAAACCGCAATCCTCAAACTTTGTCTGGGGGACAGCAACAAAGAATTGCCATTGCCAGGGCAGTCATTGGCCGACCAAAAGTTTTATTGGCAGACGAACCCACAGGAAATGTGGATGACGAAATTGCATTGAAATTACTATATTTATTTGAAGAAATGAATAAAACAGGAACGACAGTTATTGTGGCAACACATAATAGGGCTTTGCCTAAAGAATTTAACCATCCTGAAATTTATTTGAATGAAGGTAAGGCAACTTTGATTCCTGTTGGTGGAAAGAAAAAAGCGGAATAGGCATGTCATTAAAAAAATATACAGATATTCCATTAAATGCAGACCCATCCGGGCGTTTTGTTCCTTGGATTGTGGCATTAATGGTTTACCTAGCCACAATATCTTTGACGGTTGCTTTCGTCGTTAGCTCTCTTATCAGTCGATGGGACACAGGATTTACCGCCAGGTTATCCGTTGAAATTCCTGCCCAAAATGCGTTTGATCCAGATAGGGATTGGGAAATGACAAAAATACGGGGCCAGGTTGCCCAGATTTTGTTGCGTACGCCAGGGGTTGGAACGGTCAGGACCTTGTCAAAGAATGAAGTTTTATCCACCCTTGAACCTTGGTTGGGCCAAGGGGATGACTTAAGTGATTTGCCTTTGCCTACGTTGCTGGAGGTAGAGGTCAAAGACAGGGATATTGTTGATATTTCCTTGATGAAGCAAAATCTGTCAGAAGTAATGCCCGGTATTATGGTGGAAGATCATCTTGGGTGGCAAAGCGGTATTTTGGATCTTGCCCATTCAGCCCAAATAATTGGCTTTTTAATTGTTACCATGATCATTTTGGCAGCTGTCAGCACCATTGCGTTTACATCCCAAACAAGTCTTATTATTCATCGTAATGTGATAGAAGTTTTATATTTGGTGGGGGCAACGGATGATTATATTGCAAAACAATTTCAATACCATGCTTTAAGGGTTGGCCTTCGCGGGGGGACGGTTGGTTTTTTAATGGCATCCGTTACTTTTGTTGTGCTTAAATTCTTTGCCAAAGATTTGGATACAACTTTATTAAATGAAGTTATTTCAAATTCTGCTTTATGGTCGGTTGCTTTGCTGGTTCCCTTATTTGTCACAGCGTTCATGATGATGGCGGCCCGTCTTTCGGTTCGACTTGCGTTGAAATACGTGTTATAAAAATCAACGATGATAAGGCCTTGGTTAAAAATATCACTTATGACATTTGTCCCTTTGTTAGCTTTCTGGTTAATAGGGTTGGCTGTCTTTATTCACGAAGTCTACGGTTATAAAATTAATCTTAAAGAAACAGAATCCATCGTTATTTTAACGGGGGGAAGTGGGCGTCTGAATACAGGTCTGGACTTGTTAAAACAAGATAAATCAGAAAGCCTATTTATAAGTGGGGTTAACAAAGACGTCAGTTTGGATGAAATTAATAAAGACGTTGATTTATCTGATCATATCACATTGGGATATCTGGCTGAATCAACCCTGGAAAATGCAAAAGAAACGGCAGCATGGGTGCGCGAAAACGGCTTTGAAAGCTTGCGACTTGTGACATCTTTTTACCATATGCCGCGCAGTTTATTAGAATTTAAATTTATCCTTCCCGAAGTTAAAATCATTCCCCACGCTGTATTTTCAGATCGCTTTAAAGAAAAAGACTGGTTCAGTGATACAGATATATTAAGGCTTTTAATTTCTGAATATAATAAATATGTCTTGATGTCTTTAAGGATCTCTATAGGATTAAAAACATGAACTTATTCCAATCAATAATTTTTACAATTATCTTTTATCTTTCCACTTATGTCCTGCTTTTCATAACGTTACCAGTTTTATTGGTGCCCAAAAAATATAATTTTATGCCTTATTATTGGTGCAAACTTATCATCTGGTTTGCCCGTCATACAGTGGGAATTAAAGAAGAAATATCTGGTTTAGAGAACCTGCCAAAGGCCCCTTATTTAATTGTATCAAAGCATCAATCAACATGGGAAACATTGGCTTTTAATTATATTTTTCCCAAAAGTGTTTTTGTTTTGAAAAAAGAATTACTGTATATCCCCTTTTTCGGGTGGTACTTGATTCATGCGGGGATGATACCCTTGGATCGTAAAAAGGCGTCGGGCCTAAGAAACATGCTTAAAATTGCCAGGCAACGCATTAAAGAAGGGCGGAATGTTGTCATTTTTCCAGAGGGAACAAGGACGAAACCTGGAACAAAAAGTGAATACAAAAAAGGGGTTTATTTATTATACCGCACCTTAAACGTACCTGTTGTGCCGGTTGCCCTAAGTTCAGGTGTTTTTTGGCCACGTAATACAGTGACAAAATATCCAGGCACCATTAAGGCAGAAATCTTAAAACCCATTGCCCCAGGGTTGGATGAAAAAACATTTATGGCAAAAATTGAAACAGAGATTGAGGCGGCTTCAACACGCCTATACAAGGAAACAACAGAATGATAAGGCTTTTGATTTTTTTAATAGGCATCGCTGTTATGGTTTTGATTATTCGCAGAATATGGCAACTAAGAACATCGGCACAAACAAAGCTTGTTCTGTTGGACCGCGATGGGGTTATTAATGAAGACCGAAAAGACTTTGTAAAAAAGATATCAGAATTCAAATTTATTGATGGATCAATCTCTGCCATTAAAACCCTTAACCAAGCAGGGGTTAAAGTGGCCATCATTACAAATCAAAGTGCCGTGGGACGGGAAATTATTACCCGGGAAAACTTACAAGATATTCATGATTATATGCAGGCTGAAATGGAACTGCATGGGGCGAAAGTGGATGCCATATATTTCTGTGCGGATCACCCAGATAGTGCCACGAATCGCCGGAAACCAGGAACCGGCATGCTGGAGGAAGCCTTGGCTTATTTCAAAGCCAGCCCTGATCAAACCCACATGGTTGGGGATGCCTTACGGGATTTACAGCCAGCCAAGAAACTTGGGATTCATCGGCATCTTGTTTTGACAGGCAAGGGTGAAAAAACTTTGAATGACAAAAGTTTGCAGGATTGTAGTCCTTTTGAAGTTCATAAAAACCTACAAGATACCGTTGCTGTTATTTTAAAAGATTTTAAAAAGTAAAGAATGTCCCAGGTAAGAATGTTTAAATAGGCAGGTGTTGTCTCCGGTGAGTACCTCCCTGGACCCGCATCAAGTGCGGGACGACGAGGTGGAGAGTGTCAACAAGCCCAATATTATCCTAAAAAATATTAAATAGGCCTTTTAGGTAAAGGGCTTTGAAAAGACTTAAGCCTTTGTATGCTGTGTATAACTTCATGATTTTCCAAAAAAAATGCCCTGCTTTACAGGGCCAATCCTAAATATGATCCAAAATCATATGCTACCTTATAGTAAGTTAATTAAATACTGAGGCCCTTCGTCCATAAGCCACCAAATTAATTTACTACGTTTACCTATCTTTTAAGGCTATTAGAAAAATAAAACAGATGCAACCAAAAACATCATAATGCCTATGCAAATTTCGCATACATTTTTATTGAAAAAGGTAAATGACAATGAAATAACTTAGGCAAATGGCGGGGCCCAAAGGCGAAATGGCTATTTTCTTTTTGGCCCTAAAATACAAATTGGTCAGAATTCCAAAGGTTCCCATTAAGATAAAAAATAAAGGAATGTTTTGTAAATAAAGCGTTAACCCCAAAATGGTACAAAGTTTGATATCGCCGATGCCAATGATTTCCTGTTTTTTAAATAGATAGCCCACCCCATACAACAAAGAAAATAAGGTTAATATTAAGGCGCCAGATGTAATGCTTTTGGACCATGAATTATTCAAAAAAATAAAAATAAAACTTACCATAGCCAAAATTAAAACGCCCTTGTTGGGAATACGATAAGACCGCCAATCAATAATGCTGGTGATTAATAAGGTAATGATAAAAATAAAATTCAGATAAATCATGGTATTATTGGCTGGGGGACAAGGATTCGAACCTTGGTTGCCTGATCCAGAGACAGGAGTTTTGCCACTAAACTATCCCCCAATAGGGTTTATTCTTTATCATATATATCTTATTTATTGTGTTTCTTCAACCTTCTTAAGGGTGTCCCTGTCCTGAAATTATTATTGCAGATCTTATAGTCCCATTCTTTATTCAGTTGGGGATTTGACCCACCTTAGTCATCGAATAACCCCGGTAAATCATCTGTAAGAAATCCGATTACGTCGCTTCCAGTTGATGCATTGTCTTCTGTAATGCTTGCGGAAAGAGAGGGCGTTAACCCTATAGCACCTGCAGCGGCGGCTGCCGCGGCTCCAGCTTGACCCGCAGCAGATCTAGCAGCAATTACTTTGTGAAAAGAGTCCAAATATGCTGAAAATCCCCTTAATGTTGTATCAATACTGTGTTTTCGAGCGTTATAAACAGCCAAAGTTTCAGCTGGACTAAGAACAAGGGGTTCCTCTTTTGTGCCTATTACTTCATCAGGGGAGCAACCAAAAATTCTTTCAAAGGGTTCTGCTATTTGCACACGATATGCCTCTTCACTCATGGCATCTTTCCAAGCCCTAGCTTGATAAGTAATTGCAAACATTTGATGGGGATTTCTTCCAATTTCACGAACACCCTCTAAAAGCCTACCAAAAGGACTACCTGGTTCTTTTGTAAGAGCGGATTCTAAGTCTGCATCCCCACGACGAACAGCTTCCATAAAAGGAAGGACTGGTACGAGAGGTGTTTCACGCCTTCCAAAAATTTTGGAAAAAACTAGACGCAAATCTACATTTACAAACCGTTCCATAAATATTTTTATAATTTCTTCTCGTTCCCCTTCTTGCATACAACCTTCTGAAAAACGATTAAGGAGCGACCTGAATGCTTCTGATACACGATTTCTATTGTGGCCATAAACGCTTACCAAATATTCTTTCCCATAAAACAGCTTTATTGCCCTACCTTCCTTTTCAAAAGTAAGGACACGAGGATGGCTAGCGTCATCATCAGATGCAATTGACCCTGCAGCAGATGCAGCAGCCGCAGGACCAGCTGACGATGAAGAGGAACTAGAACTGGAGGAACTTGTTTCCCCTGAACTTGCAGCGGCGGTAAACCCTCTTCTAGGTTTTTTTCCGGCCTTGGGGAATGAAGGATTATCTGAGTCTGGATTGTAATCTGAATCACCATCTGATTCTCTGTCTAAATTTGCAGCTGCGGAAATTGGCAAAGAAATCTCTTCACCATCGCTTCTAAGTCTTTTTGCGGCTCTTTTGCCTGGCGCATGACTTTGGTCATCGCCGGTACCTTCAGCGGCAGCCTTTGTAAGTGTTGCACTTAAAAGTATTAAAACTGTATAAAACAGGGCTTGTGTGTTTTTCATCTCTCGTCATCTTTTTATTGTTCATAAGGCATATCTATACACATTACATGGCGGTAATATATTTGAATTTCAACCATCTTGGTATGTTTATTGTAAATTATTTAGAAAATACCCAAGTGGGGGATCACTTGGGGAAAGTTGATCCAGTCATAAACTAAAACGGCAGGCGGGTTGTGTCTGGTGAGTGCCGTCCTGGGCCCCGCATCAAGTGCGGGGCGACGATTTCTATGCAAAGACAACCCCTCTTCATTGTCATTCCGGACTTGATCCGGAATCCACAGCGGTGTTCATCACAGATACCTTACCTGTCAGAGATACATGGATTCTGAACTAAATTCAGAATGACGAAAATTGTGTCTGGTGAGTGCCGCCCTGAACCCTGGTGTCAAGCACCAGGGCGACGAAATAAGATAGGGTCATCTACGTATCGTCGTTCCGGACTTGATTCGGGATCCAGTCCACCTTAGACATCTTTCTTCATTGTCATTCCGGACTTGATCCGGAATCCAGTTATAAACTAAACGGCAGGCGGGTTGTACCCGGTGAGCACTGCCCTGGACCCCGTGTCAAGCACGGGGCGACGAAGTTGGAGAGTGTTAAGTGGCGTGTGGATCACCACGCACCCTGCGGGCACTCGCGATGACGAGGTTGAGGTGTGTTATTCATAGCGCATGGATCAGCGCGCACTGGGGAGGCAAAGACCTTCATCCCAAAAATTAAAAAAAACCTGGGAGGTTCCCCCCAGGCCAAGTTAATTATGGTCGTAAGTTTGTGAACTAAGCAGTTTCACCTTCAGCGGCTGCTGCAGTAGCAAGTTCTACGGCATCACTGGCGGCAACATCAGTTGTTGTTTTGAACAGCTTTTTGAATGCTCCATCATCCTCAACTATATGGTATTCATTATTAAGAACGCCTAATAGAGGGAATCTTGCGAAGTCAATTCGTTGTGATTCAGGATCGGCTAATAAGGCAGCGATTGCTCCTTTTGCCTGATTTACCAGGTCTACAAAAGAAACAGTTCCTTCCCTAGCTGCAATGGCAACCCCAAGTTCAAGTTTGCCGTCACCATCTTCATCAACCATTTTTAACCGTGCTGTTTTGGTATCGCCGATAGCAGATAAAGTAAAGCCAGATTTACCATCTTCTTTGAGCATATCAATAAACTGTTTTCTGGCTTCTTCTAAACGCTTATATAAAGATGCAGGGTCTTTTGATAAAGTACCTGCGCCTAAGACTAAATCAAAAGCATTATCAAGAAAATAGCTAATGACTAAGCGTGCAGCAGGATGTAAATCATTTTTTACTTTCAGATATTCAGCTTTAGCAAGGCTGGAAAACCGTGTTGTTGAACGTTTAAAGGCATCATCCCATTCTAAAAATTCCCCGGTTTTTGGATTTAGAACAAGGCTTAATTCATTATTAATACCTGCAGCCCTAGCTTGCGCCCTTTTTAAAGCATCTAATTCTTCTGACTTTCCAAAAATAGATTCAGCAGCATCTAAAATATCATCACCATGTTCTGCAGCAAACGAAAAACCTCTGGCAGCAATACCAACCCAATCGCCAAATCTTTCTTGGACTTCTGCAGAACAGCAAGGAAAACAATTTTGAATGAAAGTTCTATGGACAGGGTGTATTGCGGCTGCAACCTCATCAGCTGTTGGTTCAGCAACGACAGGTCTTGTGATTCTGGGTAAGTCAGCGGCACTTGCTGTTGTGGGGACAGTCGATTTACTTTGTGTGGCCTGTTCCTCTGTTGCTTCTGCTGCAGCGTTTGCATCGTAAGACACAAGACTTCCTGCAAGTAAACTTAGCAAGGATAATTTACGTAAATTTAGGGATTTCATATTATACCTCCATGTATAAAATGGCAGCATTCACCGTCGTAAGTAAAGAATGTCAGCCGCCTGTTATATTTTTTATGATGCTTTGCTAGCCCAGTCATTATGATAAATAAATGACAATTATTCAAATAGATAAAATATTTATTTCCCCGAATGTTTCTATTCTGTTCCTAAATAATTTAAGGCAGTGACTTTTATAAGGACAGGTGGGCTTGTTTTGGCAGTAGGGTGGCGGGAATAAAAAGAATGAATTAACAAGAAAGGGTGAATTCCCCCCTCTTGTTAAGGCTTTATATTTTTGAAAAGTCAGCAACCATATGAAGTTGATCTTTAATCAAAGATAACAAGTTTAAACGATTTTGTTGAATCTTTTGGTCTTTATCTTGAACTAAAACTGAATCAAAAAACTTATCAATGGGGCCTCGTAAATTGGCAAGAACCTTCATAATTTCTGAATAATCAGGTGATTCTTTTTTCAACAAGCCGCGGATTTCATGATGGGCGGCTGTTAAGGCATGAAACAAAACTTTTTCTTCGTCTTGGGTTAATAAAGATTCATCAATTTTCCCCTGACAGTTTTCGCCTTTTTTCTGTGATTGGGTCACAATATTGGCAGCGCGGCGATAACCAATCATTAAGTTTTGACCTGTTTCTGTCTGCATAAGGTCTGAAAATTCTTTTAAAATAGTTTCAGACTGGACAATTGATCCGTTCCAATTGTCTGACAAAACAGCCTGGATATGCCTGATATCAAAGGAATCTTTAAAGAAATTTTTAAGGCGCTCCACCATAAAATTCCGAAGTTCTTGGATGGCTTCTTTTTTATCTTTTTTGTGACTTGAAGGTGGAATCAAATCGTAAGCTTTTTCAAAAATATCCAGTAAATTTAAGCGCAGTTTATTATCAAAGACCAAGCGGATGATGCCTTGCGCACTGCGCCTTAAAGCATAAGGATCTTTTGATCCAGTTGGTTTAATATCAACAGACCAGAAACTAACTAATGTATCGATTTTGTCGGCCAGGGCCAGGGTGATACTGGTTGTCTTTGACGGTGTTTCATCTTGTAATCCAGCCGGCGCATAATGTTCTTTAATGGCCAGGGCGGTATCTTCATCTTCGCCCATTTCTTTGGCATAGTAATATCCCATAACACCTTGAAGTTCAGGGAATTCGCCAACCATTTCAGTCACCAAATCTGCCTTGCATAATTGGGCCGCGCAGCCTGCTTTTGAATTGGGGTCAATAATGTTCACAAGTTTTTCAATGCGATGAACTTTATCAAGGGTGCTGCCCAATTTTTCATGAAAAATATAAGAAGCCAAATTTTTGTTCCATTCATCCAGCCCTTTTCTGCGGTCTGTTTCCCAAAAGAATTGGGCATCGGAAAGACGCGCCCGCAAGACACGTTCGTTGCCTTCAATGATTTGTTTGCCTCTGTCAGGGCTGTCGATATGGGAAACCAAAATAAAGTACGGTGCCATGCTGCCGTCTTTGTTTAAAACAGAAAAATATTTCTGATGGGAACGCATGGATGTCATTAAAACTTCGGGGGGTAAGTTCATGAATTGTTCATCAATTTTACCCATCAAAACAATTGGCCATTCAACAAGGCCTGCGACTTCTTTAAGAAGCCCAAGATCTTCTTTCAAAACCAAATTATTTTCGGCGCAAATTTCATTGGCTTTTTGCAGAATAATATTCTGTCGTTCTTGATGACCAATGATAACAAAATTATCACGAAGCTTTAGTTGATAATCCGTAAAATTGATCACGGTAAATTTGCTGCTTGACATAAACCTATGCCCACGGGTCGTATTGTTGCATTCAATATTTTTATCTTCAAAACTGATATCTAAAGATTTATTATTAAACAAGGCCAACACATGATTGATGGGTCGAACCCAGCGCATATCATAAGATCCCCAGTTCATGGATTTAGGCCATTCAAATGATTTAATAATATGGGTAATTAACTCCACAAGAATATCAGCTGTTGAGCGGCCTAACTTTTCAATTTTTGCAAACAGAAAGGTTGCGTTGCCAACATTTCTTTTTTCACAGTCGTCCAAGGTCAAGTTGGTGGATTTCAAAAACCCATCAATGGCCTGTTTTGGGGCATCAATTTTTGGGCCTTTGCGTTCATCAATGATGGTTGGTTGATCAGTTGGTAACCCAGGGATAAACAAAACCAAACGCCTTGGTGTGATATGCGTTATGATTTCATCATAATCAAGTTGGTGTTGTTTCAAAAAATCCCCAGAAATTTTTGCAAGGGTATCTTGGGCCTTTAATTGCATTCTGGCAGGAATTTCTTCACATAAAATTTCTAATAAAAATTCACGCATTAATTATCCTCAAGTTCTTGATCCAGCCATTTTACACAAGTTGCCTTTGCAAGGGCGCGGACGCGGCTGATATACGAAGCCCGTTCTGTTACACTGATTACGCCACGTGCTTCCAGAATATTAAAAAAGTGGCTGGCCTTTATACATTGATCATAGGCCGGCAAAGGAAGGTTAACTTTGATCAACTTTTGGCATTCTTCCTCAGCATGTTTGAATTGCAGAAACAAATTTTCTGTTGACGCATGTTCAAAATGATAAGCAGAGAATTGTTGTTCATTTTTCTTAAACACATCGCCATAAGTGATTTTTTCATCGCCTTCCAATCCATTCCAGTTCAGGTCATAAACATTTTCAACCCCTTGAATAACCATGGCAAGGCGTTCCAACCCATAGGTTAATTCCAAAGACACAGGCTTGCAGGGGATGCCCCCAACTTGTTGAAAATATGTGTATTGGCTGACTTCAGCCCCATTGCACCATATTTCCCATCCAAGCCCTGCTGCCCCAATGGTTGGGTTTTCCCAGTCATCTTCCACAAAGCGGATATCGTTTGAATTGGTATCAATGCCAATGTGACGTAGACTGTCCAAATACAGTTCTTGGGAATTGGGGGGGGAAGGTTTAATGATCACCTGAAATTGATAATAATGCCCCAGTCGGTTGGGGTTTTCCCCATAACGACCATCACCAGGGCGCCGGGACGGCTGAACATAGGCAGCTTTCCATGATTTTGGACCTAAGGCACGCAAGGTTGTTGCAGGATGCAACGTTCCCGCACCAACCTCTGTATCGTATGGTTGGACAATGGCACAACCATATTTACCCCAAAATTCTTGGAGTTTTAAAATTATTTCTTGAAATCCACCTAGTTTTTGAACCATGATATTCCTATATTTACCCTATGAAAAATACCTATTTGTCGTAGAAAGGTCAATAAAATTAGCAATATTTTGAACACTAAGTTATAGTAGCCTAATTATATTTAGATTACTATGTAGTTTTAAGTAAGGATTTAAAGGATAAAATGACACAAAATCATAAATTAATGGCTGGCAAAAAAGGCCTTATCATGGGTGTTGCAAATGACAAATCCCTAGCATGGGGAATTGCAAAAATGGCCCACGAACATGGGGCAGAAATTGCTTTTACCTACCAAGGTGAAATGCTGGAAAAAAGGGTGCGTCCATTGGCCGCAAGTTTGGGATCAGATCTTGTTCTACCTTGTGATGTAACAAATGATGAACAGTTGGATACAGTTTTTGAAACCTTGGAAAAGAAATGGGGAAAATTGGACTTTATTGTTCATGCCATTGGGTATTCCAACAAAGATGAATTGCGGGGACGTTATTGTGATACATCCCGTGATAACTTTAAATTAAGCTTGGATATTTCTTGCTATTCTTTCACAGCAGTTTGCCAACGGGCAGCCAAATTAATGACGGATGGCGGTAGCTGTTTAACCCTTACGTATTATGGAGCAGAAAAAGTTATGCCGCATTACAACGTGATGGGTGTGGCAAAAGCTGCCTTAGAAGCCAGCGTTCGTTATATGGCTGTTGATCTTGGGGGTGAAAACATTCGGGTGAACGCCCTTTCTGCGGGACCCGTTAAAACATTGGCCGCATCAGGTATTGGTGATTTCAGATATATTTTAAAATGGAATCAATACAATTCCCCTTTGAAACGTAATACAACCCAAGAAGATGTTGCCGGCGCTGGGCTGTATCTATTAAGTGGTTTATCATCTGGTGTTACAGGCGAAGTTCACCATGTGGATAGTGGTTATCATACGGTTGGCATGAAGGCAACTGATGCGCCTGACATTGCCCTTGCTGATTAATAAGGATCAAAATGGATATTATCTTAATTCCCCTATTTAAAGTTTTAATGCTACTTATTTACACGTTTAAGTGGGGCTTAATTATTTATGCAGCCCTAAGTTGGTTGTTTGCCTTTAACATTTTAAATATGAATAATCAGTTTATTTATATGGTAAATGACTTTCTACATCGTTTGATAGATCCGATGCTGCGGCCCTTGCGTTCCTTTATTCCTGTGGCTGGTGGATTGGATTTATCTTTCTTGGCTTTATTCCTTTTGGTTTATTTTGTTGAAAGCATGGTGGAACGTATTTTTATGCGGCTTTTGATGTAATATGACACAAATTCTTAATGGGAAAATAGAACAACAAAAGAAACTATTCAGCTTAAAACAGTCTATTCATAAGCTGAAAGATATGCACGATATTACCCCTGGGCTGGCCATTATATTGGTGGGGGATAGCGAACCAAGCAGAATATACGTGAAAAACAAGCAGCGTATTGCGGCTGAAATTGGGATTCATACGGAATTGTATCGCTTACCAGACGATACAAAAGAATCAGAAGTCATTGATTTAATTGAAAAATTAAATAGCCTGCAAAAGATAAATGGTATTTTATTGCAGTTACCCGTTCCCAACCAGATTGATCGATCTAAAGTATTAAGGACCATTTCCCCAGAAAAAGATGTGGATGGCTTACATCCTGAAAATATGGTTCATGTTATCAATCAAGAACAAGGTCTTTATCCGTGTACACCCCAAGGGTGTTTACACTTGATCAATTGCTGGCGGGAAAACTTGGAAGGCAAACTGGCGGTGGTTATCGGTCGGTCAAATCTTGTGGGAAAACCCATGGCAGCCTTGTTATTGAATCATAATGCCACAGTTATCCAAGCCCATCGTTATACAAAGAATTTACCAGAAATTTGTCGTCAGGCAGATATTTTAATTTGTGCCACAGGTCAGGCAAAAATAATCAAGAAAAACTGGATAAAACCAGGGGCTTGCATTATTGATGTTGGTATTACCCGAGATCAAGAAGAACGTTTAAGTGGGGACGTTGATTTTGATGAAGTATCCCAAGTTACAGGGGCCATTACACCTGTGCCAGGCGGCGTTGGCCCCATGACCATTACGTATTTAATGGTGAATGTTGTCAAAGCCGTTTGCCTGCAGCAGGGCCTATCATTCCATGAAATCATTCAATAATCAGCGTATATAATCAGCAACAAAAACAGATGAACACATAAGTTTTTCTTGGGCTTTAGGCCTGTATTCGGTATGATATATAACTATGACACATAAAAAACCAACAGTACTTTGTATTCTTGATGGGTGGGGTTTAAGTGACGAAACCAAGTCCAACGCGATTGCGGCAGCAACCACACCGAATTGGGATCAATGGCAAGCGACTTATCCTATGGCAAAATTGGATGCCTCAGGCACGGCTGTGGGGCTGCCCAAAGGACAGATGGGAAATTCTGAAGTGGGCCATATGGCCATTGGGGCAGGGCGATGTATTTTGCAAGACCTTCCCTTGATCAATCAAGCCGTCCAAGAAAACCAAATTCCTGAAAAAGAACAGTGGCAAAAGTTTATAGATCAAACAAAAGCGGCCAATAATGTGTGTCATGTGATGGGATTGTTTTCCCCCGGGGGGATTCATGCCCACCAAGATCATTATGTCGCGTTTGTAAAACTTCTTACAGAGGCAGGGATCAAAGTTCATTTACATTTATTCACCGATGGCCGGGATACGCCCCCCCAAAGTGCAGAAAAGTATATTCAGTATCTGATAAACGAAGTTGGGGGGACGTGTGAAATAAGCACCATTTCTGGCCGGTTTTATGCAATGGATCGTGACAAGCGCTGGGACCGTGTTGAACAGGCTTATAAGGCAATAGTAAATGCGGACGCCCCTAAATTTAATGATCCCCTTTCCTATATCAAAGAATCCTATGAACACGATGTTTCTGATGAATTTATTGTGCCAGGGGCGTCTGAAAATTATACGGGTGTGAAAGACGGCGATGCTCTGTTACTTATGAACTTTCGGGCAGATAGGGTCCGTGAAATACTTTCATCATTTTTTATGCCAGACTTTGATGGGTTTCAACGCCAGCGTGAAATTAAATGGGCGGCAACTTTGGGAATGAAAGATTATTCAAATGAATTGATTTCCTATATTACACCGTTATTCCCTTTTGAATCCCCAAAAAATACCTTGGGGGATATTGTTTCTGCAGCAGGGAAAACCCAATTAAGGGCGGCTGAAACGGAAAAATATGCGCATGTTACTTTCTTTTTAAACGGGGGCTATGAAACAAAATATAAAGGCGAAGAACGTATTTTGATTCCATCTCCGAAGGTCAAAACTTATGACCTTAAGCCAGAAATGTCCGCCCCAGAATTAACCAAAGCTGTGAAAGATGCGATTGAATCTGGAAAGTTTGATTTGATTATTGTGAACTATGCAAATCCAGATATGGTTGGCCACACAGGTAATCTAGAGGCCAGTATCAAGGCTGTTGAAGTGGTTGATAAATGTTTGGGCGATCTGGTAAACAGTACATTAAAACAAGATGGAAATTTTATTATAACAGCTGATCATGGTAATATTGAACAGTTGCGGGGGCTTGATACTGACCAGCCCCATACAGCCCATACAACAAACTTTGTTCCTTTTATGATCCTATCAGAAAAAGTTGAAAAATTACAAAACTCTGGGGCGCTGACGGATATTGCCCCCACAGTTTTGACTTTGCTTAAGATTGAAAAACCCATTGAAATGACAGGAAAATCGCTGATAATATAGCCATGAAAATTCTTTATTTATTGATCATCTTAATTTGTGCCAATTCTGTCCTGGCATCAGATACACAAAAACTTCAGAGGCAGCTGGCTGATATGGCAAAGCAATGCCAGAGGCACCAAGAAAAAGTTAACCAAGAAGAAGGAAAATTAAGGGATCTTGAAGCGGCCCGTTTTCAAAAAACGGAAGCTTTGAAAAAATCCCAAAAGCAAATTGATAAATACATTATTATTTTACAGCGCCTAAAGGCGGCACAACCAACAGCGATTTTTAACCCTAAGATGTCCCCCCAAAAGTTGGTTCATTCTTTAATGGTGTTGAATCGGTTTTTGAATAATATGTCGACCACAGCAAAGTACCTTAAATCAGAAGTAAAAAAACTGGCACAAGTTGAAGGGGACATTGAAAATAACAAAGAAAGACTTTTAAAAGATTTAAAAACATACAATAAAAAATATTTAGAAATAGAACAAGCCCTGAAAAAGCGTAAGGCCGCCATTCGTAAAGAGGTCAAAAGGCGCTCTGGTATTGAAAAAAGGGTCAGTCGATTGGCATCCCAGTCCATGAGTTTACATGATTTAATTCGCAAGTTAGAAAAGGAAGAAAAAGAAACCCCATCGAAAACAAAGCGGGGCCACAAGTTTTTAGATTCGCGAAGGCTTAATAATTATGGCAAGTACCAGGCCGAACCTATTTCAGGGCCCATTGTTTCAAATTTTGGCCAAAAACACAAAGAAATGGATGCAGAGGGCAGCGGCCTTGTTTACCAAACGCGACAAAATAGTTATGTGTCTTCCCCCGTGCATGGACAGGTTGTTTATGCAGGTGATTTCAGAGGGTATAAACAGATCATAATTATTGCCCATGATAATGAATATCACACCCTTTTAACAGGGATGGCACAAGTAAATGTATCAGTTGGTCAAACTGTTTTAGCAGGCGAGCCGATGGGTATTATGGGACCTAAGTCTACAGAGTATTTATATTTAGAATTAAGAAAAAATGGAAAACCAATAAATCCAGAAAGGTGGTTGGTAAAATGATCAAAATTGGATTAATCGCATTAGGCATTTTATGTATGCCAAATTTTGCCACAGCAGATGGCAAGATAGATGATAAAAATGGTACGTCTAATGAAACCTATCATTTGCTGAATATGTTTAGTGAAGCCTTTAGATATGCCCGAAATGACTATGTAAACCCAGTGTCTGATAAAAAGTTAATAGAGGCGGCAATAGAGGGAATGCTTAGTTCTTTGGATCCCCATTCTGGGTACATCAGTCAAGATCATTACCAAGAATTACTGACAGATATTAAAAGCGAATTTGGGGGCGTTGGTATTGAATTTACTTTAAAGAATGGCATGCCCACAATTATTGCCACAATTGACGGTAGCCCAGCAAATAAAGCTGGCCTAAAAAGTGGGGATGTTATTGTTGCCATTAATCAAATTTCGACCCAAGGATTATCGATGGTGGATTTGGCAGAAATGTTGCGGGGACAAGCCAAAGAACCTGTTGAAGTAAAAATAGAAAGGGTGGATGCTGACCCCCTTACCGTGACGTTAAAACGGGAAAAAATTCAAGTCAAAGATGTGTCTTATGAATTACAAGGGAATGTAGGGTATATCCGTATTTCAAATTTTTGGGGGGAAAAAGTTAAGACGCAGGTGTCTGAGGCGCTTAAAAATTTAAAGAAGAAATCCAAAGAAAAGCTGTCTGGATTAATCATTGACCTTAGAAATAATCCAGGGGGATTATTGGAGCAAGCCATTGAAATTTCAGACTTATTTTTGGATAAGGGGGATATTGTAACGGTTAAATCCCGAAAAAAAGAAGACAGCATTACCCACAAAGCAACACCTGGTGACATTTGTAATAACACCCCTGTTGTTTTATTAATTGACGAGGGGACAGCATCTTCTGCAGAAATTGTTGCAGGGGCTTTGCAAGATAATGGCCGGGCAATTTTATTGGGCAGTCCAAGTTTTGGCAAAGGGACAGTTCAGTTTGTTTTGCCCCTTTCACCTGGATATACAGCTGTGCGTTTGACGACGGGATTATACCTTACCCCGAATGGGCGATCCATTCAGGCCGATGGCATTATTCCAGATATTTATGTTAAAAAGGCCACCATTAAAACAGATGATGAAAAAAGAAACACAGAACGTAATTCATATAGGGCCTTTAAGGCCACATCCAACAAAAGGGATCAATACAAATTATCCAATGATCTGAATGAAGACTATCAATTGATGCGCGCCCATGATGTGTTAAAGGCCTTAGACTTTTTTGAAAAAAGACAAAAGGGTCAAACAGGAAAATGAAGGTTATAAAGGTCATTGCCGAAGATATAATTTTTAATGCGATCAATGACTATTTATCACGTGACTATCACTGTGTGGCTGAGGCAACTGATGGCGTCAGCGCCATCATTGTTGACACACCTTTTCATTCAAAAATAAGGGACTTGCACAAAAAACATCCCAAAGCATCAATCATTCTTTTGGTGAATCATACGCGCGGGCAAATGGATATTCCTTCTTTTGTTAAGGTGCTTGAAAAGCCCTTGAAAATGTCAAGCCTAAAGGAATTTATAAAAAACCTTGTGATTGTTGTTGTTATTTTGGGTCCCTTTAGAATATACCCAAAAACCAGACAAATGGTCTGTATCAAGACAGATGAAAAAATTCTATTGACGGAAAAAGAAATCGAAATAATTTTATTTTTAAGAAACAAAGCCGGCGAAGTGGTTAGTAAAGATGACCTGCTTGCCAGCATATGGCAATACCATCCGGACATAACAACCCATACATTGGAAACCCACATTTACCGTCTGCGGAAAAAATTGGAAAGTCATGATGTCAAAGATTTTCTTATGACAAAAGAGAATGGATACACGTTAAAATTACTGGAAAATCAATAGGTTATCGCAAAAATACTTAACGTGTTATTGCACTTCTAACTTACCTACGTAGGCGTCGCCGTTGATGCCTTGTGCCATCATTCATTATCTCTGTTATAGAAAGATAATCTTTCCAGATTCAGATTTAATTTCCCCTGCGTCTTCCATGACTTTTTCTGCCATTTCTATGCGTAAAAGGGCCAACCCTGCCGCTCCACAAGATGTTCGCATTGTGCCAATTTTTTTGTCACCAACAAATAAAACCTCCCCATTTTCAGGGGCGACACCATCCAGTTTAACCGTCATTAATTTCTTGCGAACCATCCCACGATGTTTTGTGCGCGCCATTAATTCTTGTCCAAGATAACACCCTTTTTCCCAGTCAATGGCCTGCAGTTCGTCCAAGCCATTTTCTAAAATAATGGCTTTGTCAATTGGCATATCCCTTGATCCATCCGGTATACCCAAGTCGATACGTTGTTTGTCATAATTATCCATCAGCCCGGAACTATCTATGGTATCTTTCGTTAAAATAAGGCGCCCCATTGCTTTGTTACGGGGGTCTGTGAAGACAATTTCCGTATCTGACGGCAGGTCTGCCATTTTATCGGCTGTCATATCGGCATAGACAGCCCAGTCATCCAAAAGGGTAAGGATCACATCCGAACGTAATTTATAAATTTTAAGTTTTTTAAACAGGTCATCACACGTCAAGACCTCTGGCGTAATGTAAATAGAATCATTTTTTTCAACCATAAAAAAGTCAAACAGGAACTTGCCTTGCGGGGATAAAAAAGCAGTATAAAGCGCCCCTGCCTTAACCTTATTTACATTATTTGTGATAAGGCCTTGAAGGAAATTAAACCGGTCTTTGCCGTCTATTTTAATAATTGTTCTGTTTTTTAATCTTATAATCATTGACGTTTTCTTTATTTCTAAACAATATATGGCTATGAAAGTATTATTTATTACATCAACTTATCTTGGTGACGCCATAATATCAAGTGGCATCTTGGATCAAACGATTCAAAACAATCCTAAAGCAAGGATTACAGTTGTTGCAGGAAGTGTTCCCGCACCTTTATTTGACAACATGCCCCAAGTTGAAAAAGTTATTCCGTTGGTAAAGAAAAAGTTTTCCCTGCACTGGTTTATTTTGTGGTTTAAATGTCTGTTTTATAGATGGGATACCATAATTGATGTACGGGGAACGGGGATCAGTTATTTTTTATGGACGGGAAAAAAATACATATGGCGGTCAAATGCAGATCAAGACCTGAAAGTTCACCAGTTTGCCCGATGGTTGGGCCTAAAAGAAACGCCCAAAAATAAGATTTGGGTTAGTGACCAAGATTTGACAACCGCCAAAAAAATATTTGGAAAGTCAAAAATTATCAGTATTTCCCCTGCTGCAAACTGGGATAAAAAATGTTGGCCATTGGATTATTTCGTTGATTTATGTAATGACTTAACCAAAAAAGGGGGGGCTTTGGAAGGGCATAAAATCGCGGTGTTTGGTGCCCCGAATCAGAAAAAAGACCTGCAACCCTTATTCGATCAATTGCCCGACGCCTTAAATTTGGTGGGCAATATCAACCTACCAACGGTTGCGGCATGCTTTCAATTGTCCAAAATATTCATTGGAAATGATTCAGGTTTAATGCATTTGGCGGCTGCATCAGGGGTAAGGACCTTGGGTTTATTCGGACCATCCCCGGAAAATATTTATGGTCCATGGGGGGGCAAAGCCCTTTATATCCGAACGCCTGAATCTTATGATCAAGCGATGGCAAAATCAAAATCTGGGGAAAACATAATGAAAAATTTACAAGTCAAGGATGTCACCGCAAAAATAGGCGAAGTCTTAAAACTTTAGTAAGGGAAGACAACGGTTATATTATTGGTTTTGTTTCCCCGTTTTAGGTTTGATGAACCCTCTGATTTAGATCCGTTTGACCCTTTTATATTAATATATTTTTCAGCCTTTATTGATAATAAGCTCTTTTCTTTATCAAATTTTATTGTCGTGGGCAGGGCGTAAAAACAAATGATTTCCCCTTTGTTATTTTGAAATATAACTTTCACAACATTTTGTTTTTTCTGAATAATATTTACATTATCCACTTGGTCAAGGAAGGCATTCACAGGAACAGATTTAACATTTTCAGATGGTTTTTCATTCGATATATACTGAATGGCCCCACTTGTGTTTTTAATCAAGATTTCCAGCCCAGACTTTTGATTAAAAATTTCCCCTTGATCAGATTCAATAATATAAGTCCGCGCAGGTGTTTCAGTATATTCAGCGACTGAATACCCCAAAATAAAAGTTGCAAGCGATATAATAAGTAAGGTTAATATTTTCATGATTTAAACATAGCATATATAAGTTTCATGGAAAGTATTTAATCTTGGCATATAACGGCCCCTTTAGTTATTTTCGGTTGTGCAGGGTTTAAACGTTTCAACAATGGTTTGTAAGTCATCGAATCCACCAATATGGATATCCCCAACGAATACTTGTGGAACCGTTCTGCGGCCTTTAGATTTTTCAATCATTTCAGCTTTCAGCTGGTGATCGTCGGAAATATCAATTTCTGAATAATCAATGTTATGATTTGAAAGTAAACTTTTGGCACTTGTACAGTAAGGACAGGTTGCGGTGGTGTAAACCTTTAAGTCCTGGTCTGATTTTCGGCTAAAAAGACTGGAGATAAAAGTATTCTTTTCCTTGCAAGAACCATAAGATTCCTTGGATCCCCCAACAAAATATCCCAAAGCAAAAATAAAAAAAGTGGCAAATATTATTAAGGCAATTTTCATGTTTTTATGACTTTAAGATCTTATCCAATTTCCCTGAATCATGCATTTCCTTTAGGTCATCAAAGCCCCCAACATGGCTTTTTCCAATAAAAATCTGGGGAACAGTTTTTTGACCGTTGGCTTTTTTAATCATTTCTTCTTGTAAGGTAGTATCCGTCGTAATATCGATTTCTGTATACGTCAGCTTCCGTGATTCCAGCAACATTTTTGCCCGCATGCAATAAGGGCAATAATCTTTGGAATAGATAATAATTTCTGGCTGTTTCATTTTATCCTCACTAAATTTTCAAAGTTGATTTTGCCACAACTAATACTTTAACTTTCTTGGCCCCAGCTGTCAAAAGGACTTTCGTGCATTCGTTCAGTGTTGCCCCTGACGCCACAACATCATCAACCAACAAAACTGTTTTGTTTGTTAAAATAGGGACTGAATTTATTGGAACAGAAAAAGCAAATTTAACATTTTTCAACCGACCAACTTTACCATATTTTCCCTGGGAAGGCGTCCGTTTTTTTCGAATCAAAAGGGTTGGTGAAAAATCCATATCCGATCGGCGCGCAATATCTTTGGCTAATAAGGCAGCCTGGTTATAGCCCCTTTTCAAAAGGCGGCTCCAGTGAAGGGGGACAGGGACAATCATGTCGCATTCTTTAATATAATTTTGATGATGTTGGGCCATCATTTTCCCCAAAGTAGGGGATAAGAACGTGGCGCCTCCGTGTTTCAGGCTTAGTATAAGCTGTCGGGCCAGGCCTGAATATTTAAATAAAGATCGTGACTGGGAAAATAAGGGGGGTGTTTTCAAACAAGATCCGCAAATATAAACATCGTCTGACAAGGTTGAAATTTCCAAGGGTTCCGCGCAGGTGTTGCAAAAAGGATCTGTGATAAAAACAAGGGATGTCCAGCATTTGGGACAGATACTATGATCTTGTTCTATCGGCAAATGGCACCCAGGGCAGGTTGCCGGGATAATGTAATTAAGCAGTCTTTTTAACATCATGCAGCAGGCCCTTTATGGCTTCAATAATTTGATATTAATGATCTTTATCTGGTTTTGACGTCTTTTAATTATCTTAAATTCCATATTATAAAATCTATAAATCTGACCTTCTTTCGGGATTTCCCTGCTTTCATTCATAATTAATCCCGCGATAGTACTGAAATCTGTATCAGGTAGGTCAGTTGAAAAATGTTTGTTCACTTGGCGGATGGTTGTGATGCCGCCCAAGGTATAAGATCCATCAGCTTCCTTTTGAATTTCTTCGGGTGATTTGTCATGTTCATCTGTGATTTCCCCCACAATTTCTTCTAAAATATCTTCCAAAGTAATAATCCCTTGAATATTTCCGTATTCATCAATAACAATTGCAAGGTGTTGTTTTTTCTGACGAAATTTCTTCATTTGATGGGGAAGTGGTGTTGATTCAGGGACAAACCACGGGTCGCTACAAATTTCTTTTAACTTTAGATTCGGGTCTTGTTCGTATGCTTTGATAAAAGTTTTAATATGCAAAATACCCGTAATGTTTTCAGGCTTTCCTTCCCAAACAGGTAGACGGCTATAGGGGCTTTTTAAAATTTGTTTTTTAATTTCTTTCAGGCTTTTTTTGGCCGAGATAGCTTCTATATCATTTCTTGGAACCATGATTTCCCCAACCGTAATGGATGATAAATCCAAGACCCCATGCAACATACTTTTTTCATCTTCATGCTTTAAACTGCTGAAGGCATCAATGGCCCCACGTAGTTCTTCTTGGGGCGAATCCCAAGTATTTTTGGCACTTAAATTTACCCCAAAAACCCGCCAAAATTTTTCTGATAAATACCGAATAATGCGGGTGATGGGATTCAAAAGATTAACAATTCTGGTCATGATCTGTGAAACAAAAAGGGCCACTTTCTGGGGGCTGTGGATGGCCAACATTTTGGGCATTACCTCCGCAAAAATTAAAATCAAAACCGTCATAACAACTGTGGCAATTCCCACCCCTGAATCTTCAAACAGGTTGATAAACAAACTGGTCGCAAGGGATGTCGCAAGAATATTAACCAAGTTATTTCCCAACAAAATGGATCCAATTACCCGGCCCATTTGGTCTTTTAGTTTTTTCAAAACCAGAGCCTTGGGTAGTTTTTTTTGAACCATGTTCTGAATTTGCGTTTTGGAAATGGCTGTTAACGCCGTTTCTGATGCTGAAAAGAAGGCAGAACAGCATAGTAAAAGAAAAATGGTAATGAATATAAAAATCATCTCTGTTGGATTCCTTGTTGCGACAATTGGGTCAATTTGATACCTATAAACAAGTCATAGTAATGCTATGACAATCTTATGTTTCATACTATACTATAAACACAAGCAAAAAAGCATTCTAAAGGAAAAAAATGGCAAAAGTTTTAGTTATCGGCGCAGGTGCATGGGGGACAGCTTTGGCAGTTGTGGCCCAAAAAGCAGGATCAGATGTTACAATTTGGGGACGCCCCTTAGACGATGTTGATAAAATCAACACATCACACCAAGTGAAAAACCTTCCTGGTATTACCCTGAATTCATCAATCAAAGCCACCAGCAATACAGCCATTGCCAAAACGGCAGACATTATTATTTTGGCTGTTCCATCCCAAGCCCTAAGGTCTGTCTTAGAAGTTTTTAAAATTCATATTGATCCAAAGCAATCAAAATTGGTTATTGCCTGCAAGGGGATTGAAAAGAAAACCTGTAAGTTGATGAGTGAAGTCATTGACGATGTCATCCCAGGGGCAACTATTGCCGCCATATCAGGCCCTAACTTTGCATCAGAAGTTGCCAAAACATTACCCGCCGCCGCCACTTTGGCGTGCCCTGATAAAAAAGCACGGGAACAGATTCTTGATGCCATTGGGTATGTAAACTTTCGGCTGTACCTAAGTACTGATATTATGGGTGTGCAGGTTGGGGGCGCGTTGAAAAATGTGATTGCCATTGCCACAGGTGTTGCGGCAGGTCGTGGGTTGGGGGATAACACAATTGCCCTTATCATTACCCGCGGATTGGCCGAAATTGCCCGTTTAGGGGTTAAGAAAAAGGCCAAGCCAGAAACTTTTCAAGGGTTATCAGGTATTGGGGATTTGATGCTTACCTGTATGAGTAGCCAATCAAGAAACTATAAACTTGGCAGGTCCATAGGCCGTGGTGCAGAAATTTCTGATATTCTTGATAGTACAAAAATGACAGTTGAAGGATTCCACACGGCAGCCTCGATCATAGATCTGGCAAAGAAATTAAAAGTTGATATGCCTATTTGTCAAATGGTTTACAGTATTTTATACGAAGGCAAAACAGTTAATGAGGCCATTAATACGCTTTTAACCCGCCCCATTCGCGAGGAATAGTTTTAGGGAATTATTTCTGCTGTTGCCAGGTTTCTGTATACCCGGTCACTTTCTTTACCCTTTTTCGTCGCCCCGTGTATAAGTTCAGTAATTCGATGGCTATTTTGATTTGTCGCCCCGCACTTGATCCGGGGCCCAGGGCCGTAGTCATCGGACACAATTTTCGTCATTCTGAATTTAGTTCAGAATCCATACGCCATCGGCCCCCTCCAACCTCGTCATCCTGGTGCTTGACGCCAGGATCCAGAGGTCTACAGCAATCAAGGTATCTGGAGTAAACACCGCTGTAGATTCCGGATCAAGTCCGGAATGACAATGAAGAGGGGTTGTCTTTGCATAGAAATCGTCGCCCCGTGTATAGGGGTTCATAAATTCGTTGACTATTTTGATTCGTCGCCCCGCACTTGATGCGGGGCCCAGGGCGGTATTCACCGTATACAACCCACCTGCCGTTTTAGTTTATGACTGGATCCCGGATCAAGTCCGGGACGACAGCGGAATAAGAAGTATCCTTACTCAGCCCCCTTAACCGTCATCGCAAGTACCCACAGAATACACGGCGATCCACACCAGCCAATGACTCCCTAGCCATCATCGCAAGTGTCCGCAGGATAGGGTGATCCAGTGGTGTCATGTAATCCAGAAACAATAAATAAATGACAAATTTTCAATATAAGTGAATTTCAATTGCTTTTAACCTTTGAATTCATTATACAGTGGGTAAGATGAAGATTAACGAAAATGGAGAATGATCATGACAAAAATTTATAATACAACAGTAAAATATGTTTACACTTTAGTTTCTTTATCAGCAATGACGGTTTCATGGCCGTAATTGTCGGGAAAGAAGAAGGGGGGGGCTGCACTTATTATAAAGGCGTAAAGTCGTAACAAGGCTTTACCCCAATATATTTGAAGGAAATGTCCCTAGATTCAAAAATCCAGTTAATAACCTTTTTACATATATCGTTTCCCAAAAAATCTTTGCTAACACAAACGTAAAGGTCAAGTGTGTCCCCTTTAAAATCTGGAAATATATGCTGTACAGCAATATTCCCCAATTTAATAGATTCTTCTGCCGCTGCCATTATGCCACAGTCTTTTTCACATAAAAAATCAATAAGTCGATGACTATAAATATCATGAAATATTATTTCATCATCATCTGTTAGTTCAGATTTTATATAGCTTGATCCAAAAAGCATTCTTGGGTCATCAATGTTCTTGCGCATTAATAGTCGATGATGCTTAAGATCTTGAACAGTATCAGGGGACCCATGTTTGTTTATATACCCTTGGCTGGCCCATAGTTTTTGTTTGAACGAGTGATAAGGGAAATACTTTTTATTTACTTTATCGTCGGTAAAACAGGTTAATGTAATTTCGTTGATTGCTTGGTTGTCAAAAATAAGGTCATCATTTTGTTTAAACCCAATAAGAATTTTGGGGTGTTCCTCAATAAAAGGAGGAATGAAAGGTCCCAAATAGTTTTCCAAAATACTATGGGTGGATGAAACGATAACATGTTTATTGGCGTATTTGTTTTTCGCGGCAATTTCCCCGGCAAATTGAACAATATATTTCATATATTGAATAATATCATCGGCCTCTTTTGTCGCGATAAATTTTCCAAGGCGCCTATTTCGAATGAATAACTTTTCCCGTCCAATCTTTTTTTCCAAACGGGAAAGGGTGACGCTGACTTGGGCCGCCGTTGTGTTTAGGCGCTGGGCCGTTTCACTGGTGTTGCCTGTTTCATATAGGATGCAAAATAGATTTGCTTCGAAAATACTGAAATTAAATAAATTTTGTGTCATGTCATACCTCTAAAACGAAACTAATGTAGTTCTGGGATTTAGGCAAATAAATTATTTATATTAGGTTTATATAACAATTATGTCATTTTATTAATTAAAAGACTTGACTTGATAATATAAGTTAACTATATGTTGATTGTAGCCAGCAAGTTATGGGGGTTTCCATAGTAAAGTTGGTTAAAACGCAGAAGAAAAAATAATAATTAAGCGTTTGGAAAAGTTCCACAATTCGAAGTTGTGGTAAAAGATGGAAGGCTCGTTTGTTTGTTATAGAGATGAGAAATAAGCGGTATCAGACCAGGCCAACCATAAAAGGCTCTTTAAAAAGTTTATTCTTTATCCCTAAAGAAAAGCCTCCATGTTAAAGAGTTATTACTTTGAAGAAAGGTGTTGTGTGTACAGGACACCTTTCTTCTTTCTTTAATTCTATATAAAACGTTTTATTTTTTATCATTAAAGAGTTGAAGGATGTTATTCCTTTTCTGTCACAGGTAACAACCAAAGAAACAGGAAAGCACATAAAATGTCCGTTAAACAGCAGAACAGTCATCACCTTAAGAAAAAAGTTTCAAATATATTAACTTTGTTAACTGAGGCAAAAACCCTTGCAGATCAACTGCCTGACATAGATCCAGCCATTCAAACATCCTTGGTATTTATGTCAAAAGCGGCCATTGATTTGAATTATCAAGTCCATGATTTTGCAGCAGCATCAGAAAATGCTGATGAAATCGATACGGAATCTTCTTCCTAAACCTTTCTTTGGCTTAGGCAAAATAGGCCTAACTAATTAATGCAGGTTACAGGCTCATTAAAGTAATAACCAACTGAAATAACTGACTTATTTACCAATGCGTAAAACGCATATCGTTTCCCGTTAATTTCACCCAGCCCCTCTTTTTTGTCAGGAGGCACCTAAACAGCAGGCGAGTTGTATACGGTGAACACCGCTGTGGATTCCGGATCAAGTCCGGAATGACAATGAAGAAAAATGTCTAAGGTGGTCTTTATCCTGGTGTCAAGCACCAGGAAGACGATACGTATAGGATTACCAGAGTAGAATCATTTGTTATTAAGAATATGGTAGCCCTCCAAACCTCGTCATTCTGGTGCTTGACACGAGGCCCAGGGCGGCAGTCATCGGACACAATTTTCGTCATTCTGAATTTAGTTCAGAATCCATGTATCTCTGGCAGATAAGGTATTTGTGGTGAACACCGCTGTGGATTCCGGATCAAGTCCGGAATGACAATGAAGAGGGTCTGTCTTTGCATAGAAATCGTCGCCCCGTGTATAGGTTCACAAATTCGCTGACTATTTTTATTCGTCGCCCCGCACTTGATGCGGGGTCCAGTAACGGTATAGCTGGCAATCTCCTTGTACCTGGTTAGCGTTAGGCTGGGTCCGCACCAGGACGACGAAGTAAAATAGGTCTCCAGCCATAATTTTAATAGCAAATCGTACCATAATCCGGCAAACACCGCTGTGGATTCCGGATCAAGTCCGGAATGACAATGAAGAAAGATGTCTAAGGTGGACTGGACCCCGTGTCAAGTGCGGGGCGATGATACGTATAAGATTACCAGGGTAGGATCGTTTGTCATTCCAGGGCTTGGCCGGGGGGATTCAGTTATTCCTAGTCTTCCTAATTACCCTGCGGGATTGATCTGAAGTCTATGCTTAGGCTTGATTTATTGTCAGAATTCGGCATAATGCTGCACAAAGGATCGTGCTATGCAAGAATCAGGAATTAAACTACATGGAACAACAATTCTTTCTGTTCGCAGGGGAAACAAAGTTGTTATTGCTGGAGATGGCCAAGTTACCTTGGGTCATGTCATTTTAAAGTCAAATGCAAAGAAACTTCGCAAATTATCAGACGGCCGTGTTATTTCAGGGTTTGCGGGGGCAACTGCGGATGCCTTGACCTTATTTGAACGCCTTGAAGAAAAATTGGAACAATACCCAACCCAATTGGCCAGGGCCTGTGTTGAATTGGCAAAAGACTGGCGGACAGATAAATATCTGCGCCGTTTAGAAGCCATGATGATTGTGGCAGATAAAAGTAATTCTTTTATTCTGACGGGTATTGGGGACGTGCTTGAAACCGAAGACGGTGTTATCGGCATTGGATCTGGTGGAAATTATGCTTTGGCTGCTGCAAGGGCTTTAATGACAACAGATATGGATATAAAGGAAATTGCTGAAAAATCCATGAAGGTTGCATCTGACCTTTGTATTTATACCAGTGATCAAATTACATACGAAACAATCGAAGGTTAATTGAATGAGTAATCTTACCCCCCGTGAAATTGTATCTGAACTAAATCGATTTATTGTTGGGCAAAGTGACGCCAAAAAAGCAGTGGCCATTGCCTTGCGAAATCGTTGGCGTCGTCAGCAGTTAGACGAAGATCTGCGTAATGAAATTTTGCCTAAGAATATATTAATGATTGGCCCCACAGGTGTGGGGAAAACTGAAATTGCCCGACGGTTGGCAAAACTGGCCAATGCCCCCTTTATTAAAGTCGAAGCAACCAAATTCACCGAAGTTGGGTACGTTGGCCGCGATGTTGAACAAATCATTCGTGACCTGGTCGAAATTGCCATTCAACAAATCCGCAAAACCTTGCGCGAAGAAGTCAAAGTTCAAGCCGAAAAAAATACCGAAGAACGCATTTTGGATGCTTTGGTCGGGAAAAATTCCAGTGCAGAAACCCGGGATAAATTCCGTAAAATGCTGCAAGATTCAAAGCTTGAAGATAAAGAAGTCGAAGTTGAACTGATTGAAGCAGCTTCGAATAAATCCCCTTTTTTGGATGTTCCAGGCATGCCAGGTGCCCAAATGGGCATGGTTAATCTTGGGGATATCCTTGGTAAGGGTATGGGGAAAAATACAAAAAAGCGAAAGCTTAAAGTGGATGAGGCCCGCCCTTTGCTGATTGAAGAAGAAAGTGACAAACTTTTAGATGAAGAAAGTGTCGTTGCCCAAGCCATTCAATCTGTTGAACAAAATGGGATTGTTTTTCTGGATGAAATCGACAAAATTTGCGGGCAGTCCAGCCGTCGGCAAGAAGGCGGTGTCAGCCGTGAAGGGGTGCAACGCGACTTGCTTCCATTAATTGAAGGTACAAATGTCACAACTAAGTATGGAAATGTGCAAACAGATCATATTCTTTTTGTGTCCTCTGGGGCTTTTCATGTGTCAAAACCATCTGATTTGTTGCCTGAATTACAAGGGCGGTTACCAATTCGTGTGGAAATGGATTCTTTGACAGAAGAAGATTTTATCAAGATTTTGACAGAAACCGAAGCCAGCCTTATCACGCAATATACAGCGTTATTAGGCACAGAAAATGTGACCTTAGAATTTACAAAAGACGGGGTCGAAGAAGTGGCCCGTGTTGCCGCAATGGTGAATGTGAATGTTGAAAATATTGGTGCCCGCCGATTGCATACTGTTCTTGAAAAAGTTTTGGAAGAATTAAGTTTTTCAGCAAGCGATAGATCGGGTGAATCCGTCAAAATAGATAAAGCCTATGTTAAGAAAACGGTTGAACACTTGGCCGCCAGCAAAGATTTATCGAATTTCATTTTATAGATTTCGGAGAAAAATATGACACAAGTATCTTGGCGCCCTTCAGAACAATGGCTATCTGATGCCAACCTGACATGTTTTATAAAGTTTGTGCAAAAAAACTATGATAAAGGTGTTGTGGACTATGATTCTTTGTACAAATGGTCAACAGATGAAATTGAAAATTTTTGGCAGGCTGTGTGGGATTTTTGCGGGGTTAGGGCCTCGGTTAAGTCAGAGATAATTCTTGACCACGCCCCCCATATTACCAAGGCAAAATTCTTTCCAAAAGCCAAGTTAAACTATGCAGAAAATTTAATTGAAAACCATGATGTTGCCAAAGCGGTGGTTTTTTGGGGGGAAAATAAAGTTAAGAAAACTTTAACCCGCCAAGAATTGCGCGAAGCTGTGTCTAAAGTGGCCCAGGCCTTAAAAGAATATGGGGTAAAGCCAGGTGACAGAGTTGCTGGATATGTTCCCAATACGCACCAAACATTGGTTTGCGCCCTGGCGGCAACAAGTTTGGGGGCCGTATGGACATCTTGTTCCCCAGACTTTGGTGTTTCAGGGGTTCTTGATCGTTTCAAACAGATTGACCCCAAGGTTTTTATTGCGGCAGACAAATATTTATATCGTGGCCGTTTTCATGATTGCTTGGATAAAGTTCAAGAAATTCAAAAAGGCTTGCCCAGCCTTAAAAAGACATTAATTTTTTCATATGATGAAACACAAGTTGAGGCATCAAAATTAAAAGACGCCGTAATCTTGGAAGATATTTATGCATCTTATGCCCCTCAAGAAATTGATTATGCCCAGATGTCTTTTTCAGACCCGTTGTTTATCATGTTTTCATCCGGGACAACAGGGGTACCAAAATGTATTGTCCATAGCATCGGTGGTACGTTAATTCAGCACATGAAGGAACATCAACTTCATAGTGATATCAAGCCTGGCGACAAAGTATTTTATTTTTCAACCTGTGGTTGGATGATGTGGAATTGGCATATTTCTGCGTTGGCCTCTGGGGCAACATTATTGATTTATGATGGGTCGCCTTTGTATCCAAATGCCCGTATATTATTTGACTTTGTGGATGACGAAGGCATGACATTTTTTGGGACATCTGCCAAATTTATTGATGCTTTGAACAAGAAAAGGGTCAGCCCAAAATCAACCCACAAATTAACAACTTTAAGAACTATTGCCTCAACTGGATCACCGTTGGTTCCCGAAGCATTTGATTATGTTTACCGCGAAATCAAACAAGATATTTTATTGGCATCCATTTCTGGGGGAACAGACATTGTTTCATGCTTTACCCTTGGTAACCCCATTGCCCCAGTGTACAGAGGGGAAATTCAAACCCGTGGGTTGGGCATGGCTGTTGATATTTATGACCAAAATGGTCAATCAATTCGCCAAGAAAAAGGGGAATTGGTGTGTACAAAACCGTTCCCATCAATGCCCATTGGGTTTTGGAATGATCCAGATAATAATAAATACCAAGCGGCCTATTTTGAAGAATTTGATAATATTTGGTGCCATGGAGATTTTGCAGAATTAACCAAGCATGACGGTATTATTATTTATGGTCGATCTGATGCTGTTTTAAATCCAGGGGGCATTCGGATTGGTACGGCCGAAATATACAGGCAAGTTGAACAAATTAACGACATTACAGAAGGCTTGGTTATCGGCCAAAACTTCAAAGGGGATGTTCGTGTTGTTTTGTTCGTTGTGATGGAAGAGGGTAAAGAATTAACCCAGGCAATAATTCAAGAGATCAAAGAAAAAATACGGTCCAATACAACCCCACGCCACGTACCTGCCGTGATTATACAAGTTATGGATATCCCAAGGACAAAAAGTGGAAAAATCGCAGAACTTGCCGTTAAAAACATTGTTGAAGGACGACCAATTAAAAACAAGGAGGCGCTGGCAAACCCAGAATCTTTGGCTTATTTTGAAGGTCTGATTGAATTGCAAATAAACTGATTTGCGTAGACCATTATTCTGGGTGTCAACGGCTGTTTAATTTGTTATAAGTAAACTGAATGGAAATAAAAACAGGGGTCTTGTGCAAGGAAATACGTTAAAAAAGATTTCGACTATTTCAGCTGTTTCAGTTGCAATTTTCCTTATTTTGGCAAAATACATTGCTTGGTCAACGTCAGGATCTGTCAGTATTTTATCAAGTTTGGTGGATTCCAGCGTTGATATGCTGGCATCGATTATCAATTTACTGGCCGTTTATCACGCGATGAAACCTGCCGATACGGATCATCGTTTTGGGCATGGCAAGATAGAGGCTGTTGCAGCATTGGGACAGTCCGTTTTTATTTTTTGTTCTTCTTTATTTATTATGTGGGAAGCCATCCAACGATTTATTCACCCCCAACCAATTGAACATGCCCAAACCGCAATCGTTGTAACATGCCTGGCAATTGTTGTGACGATTTTACTGGTAAGTATTCAAAAATACACAATCAAAAGGACAAAGTCTTTGGCAATCAAGGCAGATATGGTTCACTATCAATCAGATTTGTATTTGAATATTGGGGTTTTGGTTACACTTGTCCTTAGTTCTTATTTGAAAACGCCTTATTTGGATCCTTTGTTTGGAATTTTTGTCGGGTTCTATATTATTAAAACAGCCCATACTATATTAAAAGAAGCTTTTTTTATTCTGACTGACCGGGAATTACCTCAGGAAAAAAGGGACGATATTGTCAAAATTATTATGGATAATCCCAAGGTGAAAGGGTACCATTTACTTAGAACCAGAACTTCGGGGCATGGTGAATTTATTCAGTGTCACTTGGAAATGCAGGGAAATATAAGTTTGTATAAAGCCCACGACATTGCAATGGAGGTAGAAGACGCCTTGCATAAGGCTTTCCCTAAAGCAGATATAACATTACACCAAGATCCTTTGGAAATTAAAGAAGATCATAGAACGGAATTTGAAGAATAAAATGATGAAAAAAAATAAAACCTCAATCAGTGCAAAACTTAGAAAACATTTTCTGTCAGGTGTTTTGGTCACAACACCAATAATCATAACGGCTTATTTAGTTTGGTGGATTGTTGCGTCAATTGATCACAAAGTTAAACCTTTGCTGCCCAAGGAACTGCAAATATCAACTTATCTTCCTTTTGAAATCCCAGGCGTTGGGATTGTTGTTGTTTTTGTAGGGTTAACCCTTATTGGGGCCGTTGCAAAAGGTTTTTTGGGACGCTATTTGATTAAGTTTGGGGAAAATATATTGGGTAGAATGCCGGTTGTACGTGGAATTTACGGGGCAACAAAACAAATTTCCCAAGCCATCTTGGAACAAAGTTCCACATCGTTTAAAGAGGTTGGCATGATTGAATATCCAAGAAAAGGGATATGGTCATTGTGCTTTATTACAGGCGGAACAAAAGGGGAAGTTCAAACAAAAACAAATGATAATGTTGTTAATGTTTTTGTTCCAACCACACCGAATCCAACTTCGGGATTTTTATTATTTATTCCCCGTAAAGAAATCATTATTTTAGATATGTCTGTTGAAGAAGGTATTAAAATGGTTGTTTCTGCCGGTATTGTGACACCAGAACATAAGAAAAAACTAAATGGAAATTAACCAACTTATTTTACTTTTCTTAATAATCTTGGCTTTTGTAGGTTTTTTGTGGGGAAAGTATCGATATGATATTGTTGCCTTAACCATCCTTTTATCTGCCGTTGTTCTGCGGATTATTCCTATTTCAGATGCCTTTTCAGGCTTTGGCCATCCAGCTGTTTTCATGGTAGCAGCTGTTTTAATTATCAGCCGGGCCCTTATTTCATCAGGAACAACCGATATGGTTGCCGTTATTATTGATTCTTTTACAAAATCAAGAATCGGGCATATTTTTACCCTTTGTGTGATGGCGGCCTTTCTTTCAGCCTTTATTAACAATGTTGGGGCGTTGGCCCTTTTAATGCCGATTGCCATCCAAACATGTATAAAGCAAGGGCGTTCACCGGGTGCTGTTTTAATGCCTTTGTCGTTTGCGTCTATTTTAGGGGGGCTGACAACGTCTATTGGAACGCCGCCTAACATCATTATTTCAAAATATAGAACGGAATTAATAGGCTCTGCCTTTGAGATGTTTGACTTTACCCCGGTTGGTATTTTAATTGTTACAGGGGGTGTTTTATTCATTACCCTTATTGGGTGGCGTTTAATTCCAAAAGAAAAAAGAGAAGCCAAAAAAACTAGAGAATTATTTGATATTGATAATTATGTTTTAGAAGTAAAAATTCCAAAGAAATCAAAATTATTAGGTCTATCCTTAAAAGAAATAGACGATATGACTGATGAATCCGAAGTTTCAGTTGTCGGATTTATTCGAAAAGATAGAAAGTATCCAAGTGTGCCTAGACGTATCCCCCTTCAAGTTGGGGATGTATTGATTTTGGAAGGGGAACAAACAGAACTAAATAAATATGTTACGGCCTTGCGTTTGGAACTTATTGATACAAAAGGCAAAAAAATAGATCTGTTTACATCCCCCGGGGCAACTTTGTCCGAGGTTGTTATCCCAGCGCAATCAAGCTTGGAAAGTAAAACAATTGGGGGGCTGCGGTTACAAGGGAAATATGGCCTTAATTTATTAGGTGTTTCTAGGCAAGGTAGGCCATTCCGCGGTCGTATGAAGGCTTTTAAGATTAAAGTTGGGGATATTTTACTTCTTCATGGATTGGAAGATCATCTGAATGAATTTATAAATACTTTTGGTTGTTTACCGTTGGCCCAAAGGGATCTGAAATTTAATAAAAAAGGCCAGGCCTTTGCTGCTATGAGTGTCTTTATCATGGCTATTTTAGTATCTGTTTTAGGCTTTATGCCTTTGCAAATATCTTTGGTTATCGCTGCAGGGTTAATGATTTTAATGAATATTGTCCCGCCCTCTAAAATGTATGAATCGATTGACTGGTCAATTATTGTCTTGATTGGGGCGATGATTCCAATAGGATCGGCGCTGGAAAACACAGGGACAGCCGCTTATTTGGTTCAAAATATATTTAAAATAAATGCTGATACCTCTCCCTACTTGCTTTTAGGGGCAGTCTTAATTATTACAATGACAGTTTCAGATGTTTTAAATAATGCGGCTACAGCTGTTTTAATGGCGCCGATTGCTTATAATATATCTTTTCAACTGGGTGCAAATCCAGATCCATTTTTAATGGCTGTGGCCATTGGCGCATCTTGTGCATTCTTGACCCCAATAGGTCATCAAAATAATGCTATGATAATGGGGCCAGGGGGGTATGAATTTAAGGATTATTGGCGAATGGGATTGCCATTGGAAGTAATTGTTACGGTCGTAGCTATTCCGGCCATCATTTATTTTTGGCCTTTATATACTTGACTAAATCTTAAATTACTTAAAGAATATAAAAAGACAAGGGGGCTTTTTGAAATTAATTTTATGTCTATATTTTCTTTTCTTTTCTTTTCTTTCTTTTGCGCAAGAAGGACTGAAACCAAATGAAATTCAACCTGAAAAAAAGGTCTTAAATGGCGGCTGGTATCCGTGGGAGCCTTATCAATTCCAGGTTGGGGAAATATCTGGATCAAAACGTCTGTCTGGTTTAGATATCGAATTTATGAAAGCACTTGCAAAAAGACTTAATAGGCGGGTGCGTTTTAAGATGGTCTATCTTGATGAAAACTTAAAGTTGATTAAGGAAGGTAAGTTAGACTTTTTTATGGGGGCAACCTTTTCAACAGAAAGGGGGTTGTTTGGTTATTTTACAAGGCCTTATAGGCAAGAAAAAAACTCTATATTTGCGAATCGTGAAAAGTTTAAAAATAAAACTTTTAACAAAGCGCCAGAATTTTTAGAATATATGACGAAAAATGATATCAAGTTAGCGGTTGTAAAAGGGTATCGCTATGCTGATTTTTACCTTAATGAATTTATTGCAAACGAAAAAAATCATAAATATCTTGTCTTCACAAAAAATGACTTAGAAAGCTTAGATCTTATTACAATTGGGTTTGCAGATGCCTTTATTGCTGACAAGTTAGTGGGTGCCTCAATGGTTTGGGAATTGCAACAAGGGAACGAGATCCGTGAGATAGAGATGGATTCAGAGGTTCCCCTTAGAATATTCTTTGGTCAAAAAACAATTAGTCTTGAATTGTTGAACTTGATAAATACTGAAATTGGCAGATTTATGGGAACCGATGAATACAAAAAAATTATTGCCAAATATTATCACCCGGCCGTTGTTTTAAAAGTTGTTCAAAGTAATTGGTTTAAAATTATTGAATTTATTGGCATTATTGCCTTTTCCTTGTCGGGTATTTTAATTGCTTTGCGTCAAAATACATCAGTTTTTGGGGCGTATATATTTGCCCTTTTACCGTCACTTGGGGGCGGTATTATGCGGGATCTAATTATAGGCAAAGGGGCGTATGGGCAAATGATTAAGACCGAATATTTGGTTGTTGTGGCTGCTGTTGTTGTCTTTAGTTTCCTTTGTATCCGCCTTTACAATATGATTACAAAAAAAACAATGAGCCCCAATCTGGCCAAGAAATTTTTGGCGGTTTTCGACGGTGTTGGCCTTTCATGCTTTACAGCCGTCGGCGTTGTTGTTGCCGTAATTTCAAGGCAAGAGCCTATTTATTTATGGGGGCCTTTCTTGGCCTTTATTACGGCTGCTGGGGGGGCCACTTTGCGTGACGTCCTTAGGGAAGATAATTATGTAAGTGCCGTTGCAGGGGGTTTTTATGCAGAGATTCCCTTGTTATGGGGATTGATTCCATCTTTGTATTTATATTTTAATGTGGATAAAATTACTGAAGACCTTATTTTTAAAGGAATATTATTTGTTGTCATTGGGGCGTTTATAACCCGGGCCCTTTTCTTGGCTTTTGGTTTAAAAAGTATTCCGTTAAGTGCTTTAAGACGAAGTATACGAAACAAAACACAAGGAGGCAAAAATGTTAAATAAACCTTACTGGTCACCCTATTTATGCGGGGCTATTATCGGGCTGCTGCAGGTCCCAGCTTTTATGATAGGGGATCAGGCATTGGGAACATCATCAACTTATGTATATGTCGTTGGTCAGTTAACCTCGTTATTTAATGAAGTGGACCCTTACTTGCACAGATACATGGTAAAACCAGGTATAACGTGGCAGGTTGGTCTTGTTATTGGTATTATTTTTGGGGCGTGGTTTTCTGCAAAAATGTCAAAAACATTGCGCAAAGATTTTTCTGATATTCATAAGTTACACCCTGGGTTTATGGGCGTAAAAAACAACAGAAAATATAGTGCCATGATAGGGGGTTTCCTTATTCTTTTCGGCGCCCGACTTGCTGGAGGCTGTACAAGTGGTCATGGCATTTCAGGGGTGGCCCAATTATCGGTAAGCTCTATATTGGCGACGGTCGCGATGTTTGCAGGCGGGATTCTATTGGCAAAAATACTTAAAGTGGGGAGAGATTAAAATGACATTAACAGCTTACGGATTGTTATTCGGTTTTATCTTTGGGATTATGCTTGAAAAATCCAGAGTATTTGAACCCAGAATTATTTTAAGACAATTACAGTTAAAGAACTTTATCATGATAAAGACCTTTTTATCAGCTGTTTTAGTTGCATCCTTAAGTATCTATACGATGCAAGAAATGGGATATATCACAGGCTTACATCTTAAACCTGTCTTGATAGAGGCCAATATTATTGGTGGTTTAATCTTAGGCTTTGGGATGGTTTTTGCAGGCGCATGTCCAGGAACAGTTGTTGCCCAATTGGGCGTTGGATACAAAGATGCTTATTACACATTGATCGGCGCTGTTTTAGGTGTTCTTGGCTATAGTTATGCAAAAGAACCCTTTCTGGATAAATGGTTTTATGCTGAAAAAGGCCACACTTTGACAATGGATCAGGTCTTGGGGGTTGATTCAGGTGTTTTAATTGCCGTCAGGGCAGGGGTTCTTATTGTAATCCTGGTTTGGCTGGAAAAGAAATTCCCAACGGATAAAGAAGTCGGAAAAAACTATAGTGGTAATTAGAAATTTAAAAAGATAAATTCTTGATAAAGTACAATAAAGTCTTTTTTTGCCGCCGGGAAAGCGAAAAATTTATTAAGACTGGGCGCGCATGGCTTTTAAAGATTTTTTGAAGAACGTCTTGATAAGATGGTGGGGCCAAAAGACCTGAACAGAAGGAATTTCAGATTTTTATGATTATTAACTTTTTTGAAAAAGTTTTAAATGGTGGGCCCGGTAGGATTCGAACCTACGACATCACCGTTATGAGCGGCGTGTTCTGACCAACTGAACTACGGGCCCTTAAAACTAAGGGGAACATCCTAACATTTTTGCCAGAATTTCCCCTTAAGTTCAAGTAAATATTATTGAACGCCTCCATTATCTATAAAGCTTTTAAGCTTTTTAGACCGGCTTGGGTGTTTTAACTTACGAAGGGCCTTCGCCTCAATCTGACGAATACGTTCCCGTGTCACAGAAAATTGTTGCCCAACTTCCTCTAGCGTATGATCAGTATTCATTCCAATGCCAAAGCGCATGCGTAAAACACGTTCTTCACGCGGGGTAAGGGTTGAAAGAATCCGTGTTGTTGATTCACGTAAGTTTGAATGAACGGCCGCATCAATGGGGGCAATTGAATTTTTATCTTCAATAAAATCTCCAAGGTGGCTGTCTTCTTCATCCCCAATTGGCGTTTCCAAACTGATTGGTTCTTTGGCAATTTTCATGACTTTGCGCACCTTTTCCAACGGCATGCACAGCTTTTCTGCCAATTCTTCAGGGGTTGCTTCCCTGCCAATTTCATGCAGCATTTGGCGCCCAGTTCGTACCAATTTATTGATTGTTTCAATCATGTGTACTGGAATGCGAATGGTACGGGCCTGGTCTGCAATCGACCGTGTGATGGCCTGACGAATCCACCAGGTTGCATACGTTGAAAATTTGTATCCGCGACGGTATTCAAATTTATCCACTGCTTTCATCAACCCAATGTTACCTTCTTGGATTAAGTCAAGGAACTGAAGGCCACGGTTTGTATATTTTTTGGCAATGGATATTACCAATCGCAAGTTGGCTTCAATCATTTCAGTTTTGGCTTTGTTCGCCATCCTTGACCCTTTTTGGACAGAGGTCACGATGTCTCGGAATTCATGGATGGGCAGGGTAAATTTTTCTGCAATTTCATGAATTTCAGTCATCATTATCGAAGCTTCATTTCCATATTCAGATGTAAAGTTTTCCCATTTCCCGTTGATTTCAGCAACTTCATTTAACCAACTTTTTTTATCTTCTTTGTTTTTATAGGCTTTGATAAAATCTTGACGTTTTAGGCCACTTTTTTCTGAAAGTGAAAGCAAATCATTATCAATTGCAATCAATCTTTTGTTTGTGGATTGCAATTCATTAACCAGTTCTTCAATACGATTTGGATGAAGATGAAGTTCTTTTAATTGTTCGACAATTTTGCCTTCAATTTCGGATACTTTTTTTTGATCAGCACTTGCAAATTCTTTACCTTCATAAGCCGTTTTTAAACGCTTTTGATTTAACTTACTAAGCTTGTCATAATCTTTTTGAAGGGCTTCAAAAATCACTTGAATTTTCGGAAGCAACGCTTCTTCCATGGCAGCCAATGAAATGGATTCTTCGTCTTCTTCACTTGCCCCATCTTCAGATTCAGCAGATTCATCAGATTCAGTTGCTTCATCTTTTTCTGGCGTTGATTCTTTTTCTTTAAGTTCAGGTTCTTTTTCAGATGTTAAAGCATCTTCATCAAATTCAGCAGCAATTTCATGGAAATCACTATCGTCCCCATAGGTGGCTTCCAACGCAATAATATCACGCAAATGAATTTCTTCATTGACTAAAGAATTATACCATTCCAGCAAGGTATGAACAGTGCGGGGGCTCCGGAAAAGGGAATGTGTCATCATTTCTTTTCCTTTTTCAATGCGCTTTGCGATTTCAATTTCCCCTTCACGGGAAAGAAGTTCCACAGTACCCATTTCACGAAGGTACATACGAACAGGGTCATCAGTATGGCCTAATTCATAAGTTGGTGCTTTTTCTTCGCTTGTTGATTCTTCGTCATCTTCTTCAGATTTTTCATTATCAATTGAAACAACTTTGTTGTTATCGCTATCATCTGTAATTTCAATGCCGGCATCAACCAATGCTTCCATAAGGCTTTCAATAATTTCAACAGAATGCTTTGTCTTAGGGACAATTTTATTAATTTCACTATGCGTAAGGAAACCACGTTCCTTACCCTCTTTAATAAGTGCCTGTATTCTTTCATTCAGTTTTTCAGGAGAAAGAATTTCTTCTTGCTCTGTATCATTTGCGCTTTGGTTAATAGCTGTAGACTTATCTTTTGCCATAGGGGTCCCTTTCTAAAACGAACTAAATATTACCATATTATTAAAAGCTATTTAAGCTTTTTTAAATTCTTAAATCTTTCCCATGTTTCTGGGCTGAAATCACCCGAAAGCATGTCTCTTGCAGCATTCTTTTGTTCTTTATTATAATTGTTATTTATATAGTTATTATATATGTGCTGCCAATTTTCTCTGGCGGTGGTGATGTCTGTTCCGGCCAAATAAGGCGCGTGTATGAACAAACTTTCAAGACCTAAAAAAGATCCAGTCTTATCATGGCCATTATCTGATAAATAAGCTTCTATCATTTGTTTTTCAAGGGGCTTTTTTGAATGATAGTAATTTAAAATTTCTTGTTGTAAATATTCGAGCGTCTGGTTTGAAAATTGTATCTGGGCAAATTCTTCTTCTAATTCCTCTATCAATTTAGGAAATATAATAAAAGTTGCCACCAAAATTCTTTGTTGAATAATGCCAGAACTAAGGTTTTGTTGCCCTTTGGTTTGCTTTGGTTTGTGACTTAAGTTTCTTTCAATGACCCCCAATGATTGCAATAAATATTTTTTGTAATAGGTATTAATGCTGACGTCTGTAATTTGCAGACATGTTTCGAATATTCTTTTACGAAGCATCGCAACACTTTCTGGGGTCCGTGGGTCTGTTTCCTGTTTTAAGATTGTCCATAATAATTCAGATAAAGGAATTGTTTCTGAAAACAATTTTTTAAAGGCGGCAAGTCCATGTTCTTGAACAAAACTATCAGGGTCATATCCCTTTTGAAGGGTTAAAAATCTTAAACTATTGCCAGCTTTTAAATGGGGCAGGGACTTTTCAGCAGAACGTTGGGCAGCCCTTTGACCGGCAGCATCCCCGTCAAAACATAAAATAGGTTCGTTATTAAGGCGCCACAAAAGTTTTAAATGATATTCGGTCAAGGCGGTTCCCAATGGGGCCACAGCCTTTTCATAACCACTTTGATACAAAGAAATAACATCCATGTACCCTTCAACAATAACAGGGGGATTTTCCCTTTGGGTACTGCGGGTGGCAAAATTAAATCCGTATAGAACATAACTTTTATGGAAAAGGGGCGTTTCAGGAGAGTTTAAATATTTTGGTTCCCCAGCACCCAAGACCCGTCCCCCAAATGCAATGATCTGGCCTTTTCTGTTAAAGATCGGGAAAATAAGTCGATTGCGGAATTTATCATAAGGCTTTTTGGTTTTATCATCACTTGTGCTGACCAGGCCAGCCAGCTGTAGTTCTGCGTCAGAATAGCCCTTCCCCAAAAGAAATGTACGGGCAGAATGAAAGTTATCCAAAGCATATCCCAAGCGGAAAGTTCGAATTGTATTAGGTTTTATTCCCCTGTTTTCCAGGTATTTTTGGGCCTGATTGCCATACGACCCATGAAGATTGGCTTCAAAAAACTTGCAGGCATCCTCATTCAGTATCAAAAGACGTTGTTCTTGGTTCTGTTTTTCCCTGTCTTGCGGGGTTTCGTCGATTTGTGGTAAGGCGACACCTTGCAGGTCAGCTACGTATTTAATGGATTCAGGGAAATTTAAGTTTTCCATATGTATAATAAAATCAAATACTGTGCCATGGGCCCCACAGCCAAAACAATGGTAAAAGGCTTTGTCATCATTTATGGTAAACGACGGCGTCTTTTCTTTGTGAAAAGGACAGCAGGCATGGTATTCGTGCCCCTTTCGTTTCAAAGGAATATACTTTTGAATGACTTCAGAAAGGACAGCGTTTTCTTTTAATTTTTCAATGAAAGCTTGGGGGTATTTCATGAATATTAAGCTAACAAATCTTTCACGATTTGGGAAGCTTTGGAAAAATCCATTTGTCCCGCATATTTTTCACGTAACTGGGTCATAACTTTCCCCATATCACGCAAGCTTTCGGCAGCAATATCTTGAATGGATTCTTGTGCAGCTGCTTTAATTTCATCTTTAGTCATTTGTTGCGGTAGAAAAGTTTCAATGACTTTAATTTCTTTGGCTTCTTGGTCAGCCAGATCTTTGCGATCGCCTTTTGTATATATTTCAATACTTTCACGGCGTTGCTTTATCATTGACTGAAGCATTTGTAGTATGACCGTATCATCAATACCGTCATCATTACCGGTGGTTCTGTCCTGGATGTCGCGGTCCTTAAGGGCCGCCATAATTAATCGAACAGTTGCGGTTTTTACTTTATCTTTATTGACCAAAGATTGTTTTAATTCTGTTTGAAATTGATTTCTTAAAGTCATGTGATTTTCCATTTTATTGAAGGTTAACAAAGCCTGCATTTGCAAGGTTTGTCAAGTAACAGATGCGTCTTTATTTTCTTTTTAAATCTAAGTTAATGAAAGTTTGTCCTTTAAAACCATTTAATGTATTAACTTTTCCATCAATAAAGGTGTTCCAAAATTGGGGTAATGACCCTGGATAAGCACTTACACCCTTTATGATAGGCAGAAAGATGGCGCTTAATACAGTTTCTTCAAAAAAATAGGGTAAAATAATCTGGTTTTTAAAAGAATTTTCCAAGGCATCATCCAAATTTTCATGCTTTTTGCGCCTTTCCCAAACAGCCTTACATATTTTGTTGATTTCATTTTGAATCGCGGGGTCCGTTTTATACAGGTTTCTTAAGTCACAATCATACCTATTGTAAAGTTCTGGATCATAATTCAACCAATCATCCCAGCGGGTTATTTCAGGACTTAATCCAAGTTTATCAAAATAAATTTGCGATTCTTGTAGCCATAGATCCCCTTTTTGTTTGGCAAGGGGCCGTGCGTTAAATTCAGAAATATTTTGATTAAAACAAATATTATGGCGCTGCAATGTATCGCAAACTATAATATGAATAGATTTAAATCGTGTGCATGCCCAATTAAGGATGGCATAAAAAGATTCGCCCCTATACCGTTTGTTATTAAGGCTGATTTCAAAAATAACTTTTGGAAAATCTTGCCAATTTCCAGGACCCAGACCTTTCCTGACCGTTACTTTATAGACATTATTTTCCATCAATATATTAAAAGATCCTTTTCAGTGTCCAGTATTTTTTAATATCCTGGGCTAGGGCTTCCATTTTTTTTGTTCTTTCGTCGTCTTTGGGGCCCAATAAAGAGGTTTCAGTTATACCACCATCTTTTAGTTCCCGTAAAATTCTTTCTTGGTTTTCGATATCGAAACTAATTAGGAAAGGGGGGTGTCCTGCCCTTATCGCTTCCTCATTTAATTCCTCTAAAGTTTTTGGCCTTGGCAAAGTTGTTTTCATGCTTTTTGGTAATATTTTCCCCCCGTGGATTGTAAAACACCCTTCTTGGCTAACAATTCTAGGGTTGTAACGCCGTGCCTCCACAGCAATAGGCATTTCTAAACCATCCAAAAAATCAGCTGGATTTCCGCCCTTTTTTACATAGGTAATATAAGATTCATGTTCAAAAATTGTTTTACGGTTTAATAAATCTTCTGCATTGAGGGATAAAGATAATTCCGCCCTTAAAGATACGGAAAGATGGTCTTGGGGGCAGACCCCAAAACCTTTGTCACCAAGAACATAGTTATTAAGTCTTACAGCGTTTAAAACATGTAATTTCCCGGTTTTACCTTCTGTATTGCCGCTTGCAGCGAAAAATAAAGCTGTTTCTATATTAGATGTCCAATCCAATAAACGGGTGGGAAACCCATAATGCTGCATGAAAGTTAACCAAGACATTATGTTATCAACACTTCTGTGAAGATCTGGGTTGTTAAAATCATGATGGACTTTAGGGTTTTTTAGTAAATATCCATTGAACATTGGTGTTTCTTCAAGAAACTTTATTTGATCATCAATAGGCAAACTTGGGTCTACAAGCCTTTGTATGCCTGGGGTAAGATTGAATCTTCCATCATTAACGCCCCGGTACCAAATCCCAAAATGGTTTGGCAAGGCAAAGTGATAATCCCTATCTTTCATTTCAAGCGGATTAAATAGGGCCTGTGTTCCGCTAACAACAGTTTCTTGCGCCTCTATTGCCTCTGCAACACATGAAATAGTCCCCCAAGATTCAGAAGAAGGATGATGCGCTTTTGTTGCCATCCCTCTTACTGCTACACGTGCGGTGCGGGCAAATGCTTTTTCAGTAAGTATTATTGCCTCACGCATGGCAGAATCAGCAGATGCAGAAAATAGAATTAGTATAAAAATCAGGAATTTAAGTTTCATCAGTATCTCCAGTTGATTCAATCTGACCGAATTAAGCAAGAACAATTCATGGACTTCAATTTTAAATATTGTATTATTTCTAAAAAACAAAGGGTTTATTGAATCCTTTTGACTTGAAAATAACAAAAACAGTTACGATATGGTATAAAGGGAGTTGTTCTTGACTCTATATAAGGCTATGATGCCCGTATCGCGAATTGATTTAACTTGGGTGCTGCGTTATTACGCTCGTTGCCTACCAGTTGTAGGCGGCCTTGCTTATGCCTAGCCCCCGAGCTAACTTAATTCGCTTTGATTTAAATAAAGGAAATAGAAATTAATGAATATTCGTAACATTGCAATTATTGCCCACGTTGACCACGGTAAAACAACCTTAATTGACTCACTTCTTGGTCAAAGCGGAACTTTCCGCCAAAACCAAAGTGTTGATGCCCGCATTATGGATAATGGGGATTTAGAAAAAGAACGTGGTATTACGATTCTTGCAAAATGTACATCTATTGACTGGAATGATATGCGTATTAATATCGTTGATACACCAGGTCACGCAGATTTCGGTGGCGAAGTTGAACGCGTTTTGTCCATGGTTGACGGTGTTATCTTGTTGGTTGATGCCGCTGAAGGGCCCATGCCACAAACCAAATTCGTTTTGGGTAAAGCCTTAAAACGTGGTTTAAAACCAATGGTTGTTGTTAACAAGGCCGATCGCCCTGATGGTCGTATAGATGAAGTTATTAACGAAGTATTTGATTTATTCGTGGACTTGGAAGCAACAGAAGCCCAATTAGATTTCCCAATTCTTTATGCTTCGGGCCGTGATGGCTGGTGCGTTAAAGAAATGGAAGACAAACATGAAAACCTTATTCCCATGTTGGAATTGATTGTAAATCACGTACCAACACCGGATGTTGATGAAGACGCCCCTTTTTCTATGTTGGCGACTTTGTTACAACGGGATTCGTTCTTGGGCCGTATTTTGACAGGCCGTGTCTACAGCGGTAAGGCAAAGGTTAACTCGGTTGTGAAATCCATTGATTTGAACGGAAAAATTGTTGAAACAGGTCGTTTGACAAAGCTTCAAAGTTTTTCTGGGGTGAAACGCGTCTCAGTAGACGAAGTTGTTGCAGGTGATATTGTTTGTATTGCAGGTATGGAAAAAACATCAGTTTCTGATACAATTTGTGACCCATCTGTTACAGAACCCATCCCTTCAACGCCAATTGATCCACCAACAATGGCCATTACACTTGGTGTTAATGATTCCCCTTTTGCAGGGCAAGAAGGATCCAAGGTTACATCGCGTATGATTCGCGATCGTTTATTTACAGAATCTGAAACCAATGTCGCGATTACTGTAAAAGAAACAGAAAATAACGAATCTTTTGAAGTTGGGGGTCGTGGAGAATTACAGTTGGGTGTTTTGATTGAAACCATGCGCCGCGAAGGATTTGAACTTTCAGTTTCCAGACCACGCGTTTTATTGAAAAAAGATGAAAATGGTAAAACTTTGGAACCTATTGAAGAAGTTATTATTGACGTTGATGAAGAATATAGTGGTTCTGTGGTTGAAAAAATCAACCAACGTAAGGGAAGTTTGGTTGATATGAAACCAAGTGGGGGAAAAATAAGAATTGTTTTCCACGTTCCTTCCCGTGGTTTAATTGGGTACCAATCTGAATTTTTAACAGACACACGTGGTACAGGGGTTATGAACCGTATTTTCCATTCATATGAGTCTTATAAAGGGGATATCCCGGGACGTCGTAATGGGGTTCTTACATCTAATGGACAAGGGGAAGCTGTCGGGTATTCTTTGTTTAACTTACAAGAAAGGGGAACTATGTTCCTTAATCCCCAAGAAAAAGTTTACCGTGGGATGCTTGTTGGTGAAAATAGCCGCGATAATGATTTGGAAGTTAACGTTCTTAGAGGAAAGCAGCTGACAAACGTTCGTGCATCCGGAACGGATGAAGCCATTCGTTTGGTTCCACCAAAAAAAATGTCATTAGAAGAAATGATTTCTTATATTTCAGATGATGAATTAGTGGAAGTAACACCACAAAACCTGCGTTTGCGCAAAGTAATGCTTGATCCGAATGATCGCAAACGCGCTTCCAGAAGCAAGGCATGATCTTAACAAAACTTAAGATAACTAGTTTTAATGCAAAGGCATGTGGAACTGGAATTGTTGATGAAAAAACAGTTTCAGTTCCCTTTGTTTTGCCTGGGGAAGAAGTTGAAGGGGAATATTATACCTCGAAGGGCGACCATTGGGTCAATCCTGAAACTATCCATCAAAAAAGCCCCGACCGTATTGATCCAAAATGTATCCACTATGGCAGTTGTGGCGGCTGTTCTTTGCAACATGTATCGGATGATTTTTACAAAAATTTTAAAAAAGGGTTGGTTCAAGACGCCCTAAAGAAAAATGGTCTGTCTGTTGATGTTCACGACCCCATTATTGTGGGGGAACGCCAGCGTCGTCGTATTGACTTTAAAGCAATGAAAAATGATGGCCAGGTTGTTATGGGATTTACGATTAAAAATCGCTGGAAAACCATTGATTTCAAAGAATGCCTGATTGTTGTACCAGAAATTGAATCTGTTTTTGCCCCGTTGCGGCATCTTATAAATCAAATCACTGACGACCACATGATTATTCATGTGTTTTTAACGGCTGCTGCGAATGGTCTTGATATGATTTTGGCAGGGTTTAAAAACCCTTTAACAGACGATCAGATGGGTTTTGTTGATCAGTTCACAAAAGAATATTTAATCCGGATGACTTTGAAAATAAAAGGCCAACCTGCAATGGTTATCCAAAGCGATGAACCACATGTTTTGCTGGCGGGAAACAAAGTTTCGATTTCTGCAAATTGTTTTTTACAAGCCAGTGCAAAGGCAGAACAAATTCTGGCTGATCTTGTTACCAGTTACCTACCCAAAAATGCGCATAAGGTTGTGGATCTTTTCTGTGGGCGTGGAACATTGACACTGCCGATCGCAGAACATGGATGCAAGGTAACTGGATTTGAAGGGGATGTAAGGTCTATTGCGGCATTGGCCAATGTGGGACATCCCAATATTCGGGCGCTTGTCCAAGATTTGTTCGGCGATCCTGTACAGGCGGATGATCTTAAGAAATATGATGTGGTTGTTATGAACCCGCCGCGATCTGGGGCGCAAGTTCAGGCAAAACAGGTGGCAATGGCCCGTGTTCCGTGCGTCATTTATGTGTCATGTAGTCCAGCAAGCTTTGCCAAAGAAGCCGCCATTTTATGTGAAAAAGGGTATGTCTTGGAAAAAGTCATCCCGGTTGACCAATTTATGTGGGCCGCCCACACCGAAGTTGTTGGGGTGTTTAACTTTTCTTAAAAGTAAGGGTCCCTGGAAATAACAAGGACCTGGAAATTGAAAGGTTCAATATCTTCGTCGGTTTTTCTAATTTCAAATTAAGATCAATCCATTAAAGATCTTGCATAAGAAAATAGCTGTTTACCCACACCTTTCTTGGGTTAATGTCAGAGGAATGCCCCTCGAATACAAAGGACTTGTTGCGTAGCTGCGCTTTTTGGCTCAACCGCCTTGAAAATATTACCGTGCGGGCCTATAAACCTAAATAACAGAGGCAGACTGTGCGTACCCAAGGCTGCCAAGGACTTCCTTAATCAGCAAGGTTGCGGCATCTATATCATTTTTTTCTGATTTAACAAGCGCAGCTTGAAGAATTCTTTTATCCACCCCGTCGGGCAGTTTCTGAATATATTTTGATGACTCACCCCAAACCTTTGCCTTAAGACATCCAATGGCCAAAATAAGTATGGTGGTGGGGTGATGACTGTTTGTTTCAGAAATTTCTTTAATATATTTCAGGCGTTCTATGTCAGATGTGCCTTTTGATAGAATTTTCGCATACATTTCAGCCAACGGCCAGTCTGGTTTTGCCGCCCAAGCATTTTTTAAAACGGTGGTGGCTGCGATTAAATCCCCTTCTTGTTTAAGGGCTTTGGCATAAGCGACAGCTGCGGTTACATTTGTTTCATCTGCCTCAAAAGATTTTTCCAGTAGTTTTAAAAGATTCAGGCGATCCTTTGACGGTTGCTGACTTAGTTCATACCAAATATGACTGGCCATTCTGTTAAATTCATCTTGTTGAAAAGCCCCAAGACTTTCTGCTTTGTGCAAGGATTCATGGGCAGCTTGCCAATCTTGAACTTTGTATTTATACAACGCAATTTCACGCCAGGCCCAAGGGCTTTTTGGGCATTCTTTTTTCAAAGATTCTATGATCTTTTCAGCTTCTTTAAAATTTTCATTTTCACAATATTTTGCCAGATAATATGCTGTGGCAATAGGCTTTAATTCTTTGTATTTATTCAGTACTTTTAATGACTTATTAATCAATGAAGCATTGTTCAATTCTTGCCCAACTTGGTATAAAATAAGGGCAGGAATACCAGATAAAGGAAGCAATTTTTGGGCATTTTCTGCCAATTCTATTGCCTTGTTATCGCATCCCAACGCTTGGGCTGTGAAGGCTTCGGATAAAAGGGCGCGCCCATCCCGACGACGACGAATTTCTTTGCCTTCGTAAAACCAGCTTAAGAAATGATTCATGCGGCCCACCAACCAGCCAATCAATCCATAAAGGAAAAACAGAATAAGAAGCCCAAGTAAAACAATTCCAAGGGATACTTCGGCTTCAAATCCTTGCCATTCAATAACCACGGTTCCGGGATTTTGAAAAAACCAAAGGACGGCTACGGCCAATAATATTATTTTGGTGATAAGAATTGTAATCTTAAGACGCATCTATAGATCCTTTCCTGACAAATAAGCCAGCACAAGGCGGTTTAATTCTTGCAAGTCTTGAAGGGCATCAATTCGACGATATAAATCTTGGGCAGCAGGTTCATAAGACCTTGTGGATAATCGCATAATTTCCACTGCCTTTTTTAAATCCTGTTTGCCTAAGGCATTCATGATTTTCTTCAATTCTGGATCTTTTTTAGACCGACGAACGGTTATAAGTGATTTCAAATATGACAAGGGTTTTTTCAAGAAAGCTACAGACTTGTCATTGGGCGTCATATTATTGCGAAGGTTTATTTTTATTTCGGAAATAGTCGGCACACCAACAATACTTACCTGGCCAAGCTTTGCCATCACAGGGTGGTTTTGAATTTTTTCGGGCAGAATCTGGGTCAGCTCAAGAAATAAATTATTAAAGGGTTGCCCTTGATAAAAGGCAGTTTCAATGCGTTGGAATAAATAAACAATCAACCCAAAATGACGACTTAACTGCTGTGTTTTCAAAAGACGTTGCCCCATTGTGGACAGTTCTGAATTAATTGTTGCTTTGATTTCCGTAGAATCCATGGCCGCAGCTGGTGTTGATTCAGCCGTTTCAATGGAATTAATCTTAGTTTCCAATTGATCAATAGTATTATATAACTGGCTGATTTTACTGTCTTGTTCAGGATTTTTTGTTAATTCTTTGGCCCAGCCCTTTAAATTACGACCCGTTAATTCTTGGGAAAATAAAAAGACCAGAATCATAATAAAGACAAGCCCACCAATAATCATAAACATAAATTTAACACCCCCAAAAATACCTTTGTTTTCTGGTTTGTTAATTTCAGTTTCGGCCTTGTTTTTTATATTTTCCAGTTTTGATTTATCCATCATGATGACCCCTTATTCGACCTATGATACACAATTTTTCAGTTCATTCCAAAAACAATCCATTGTCGGGTTTTCACAAACGATGATATTCCCAAAATTTAAAGGCAGCAAAGTTGTTTTTATTTGTGGACTATAGGCAAGACAAGTCAGGTTCTTTAAAAAAGATTCCAGGTTGTTTTTTTGAATTATATCTACAAAATTTTGGGCGCTTTGTACCGAAAATAAAGCCGTTGTTTTAATCTTATTTTGTTGAAATAAGTCAATGACTTCGGGGGTAAAATTCTCTGCGGGAAGGGCATCATAACAAATTTCTTCGTCAACATCATATCCCATAACTGACAGCATATTTTTTAAATTCGTTGAAATATTTTTACCCCTTAGGTACATAGTTTTTCCAATTTCTTCAGGGGAATGGCCCAAAATCAATTCAAGAAGTTCTTCAATATCTTTGCGGTGAATTATATATCCCAACCCTTTTTCTTTGCATTTTTGGGCAGTCAATTCACCCACACACCAAAGGGTTTTATCCGTATCACTTGGCAGGAAAGGGATGGCTTTGGGACTTGTAATAATAAGGGATTGGTATGGCTTAAAATCAATTAAGGGATTTATATTTTTAATATCAAGCAAGGGGCTTGTTAAACAATTGAATCCCAATTTTTCTATTTCAGGAACCATTTCTTGACTGTTTTCATAAGGGCGTGTCAAAAGAAAGTAGGTCATTTTTTTAATTCGCTTTTTAAATCTTGGGCAATTTTTATGCCTAAGTCTGTGGGGTTTCGTCCCATATCTTTGGCCCTGACAGCAGAATTCATGGAATCATTTGCCAAAAATCCAGATAGGACAATTTTATCATGTATAATGCGGGCATATCCCCCAATTGGGGTTCGGCAAGATCCGTCAAGTTCAGCCAGCATCGCACGTTCTGCGATGATACATTGTTCGGTTTTTCTATGGTTAATATTTCGAATTAAATCAATAAAGTCTTGATCCTTATTACGGGCACAAATACCAATAACCCCTTGCCCAACAGCAGGCACCATCATATCTGGGTCAAATACTTCTGAAATTTCTTGGGTGTGCCCCAGTCTTAATAATCCGGCATAGGCCAGGATGGTGGCATCAAATTCACCGCTGGCCAACTTTTCCAGCCGGGTGCCAATATTCCCCCGCATTAGTTTCACTTTAATGTCAGGCCTTAGATCCATAATATGGGCCTGGCGACGGGCAGAAGCCGTTCCAAGGATGGCCCCTTCGGGTAAATCCATTAATTTAATATTATCATTGGAAATCAAAACATCCCGGGGGTCTTCACGTTCAAGGACACCAGCCAGTTTAATAGTATTTGGAATGATGGTTTCAACATCTTTTAATGAATGAACAGCCAAATCCACCCGGCCATCCAATAAGGCGGCATCTATTTCTTTTGTGAACAGTCCTTTGCCACCAATATCAGCCAGACGAACATCGTTGTGAATATCCCCCGAAGTTTTAATTGGAACAATTTCAAACGTGTCTTCAGAAAAATAAGGATGCGCCCGAAGCAGTTCATTTTTAACAAGTTCAGCTTGCCTTAAGGCCAGGGGGCTTTTGCGGGTCCCAATTTTGATTTGTGTTATGTGTGTCATTATATATAGTATTAATTATGCTATTATGCTATAGCAAAACTACTTAATATTGGCCCATCGTTATGCTTTTAACCTATATTCTTTAGGCGTCGTTGCGAATGTCTGGTGCCATCATTAATTATGCTATAATGGCGATCATACCAAAAAAGTAAGTAATTATATAGAGGATCTTTAAGGAATTTATATGGGAAATACAAACCCAAAATTAGTATTAGGTATAGAAACCAGTTGTGATGAAACAGCTGCTTCTGTTGTGACAGAAGATGGCCAAATATTATCCAATGTTGTTTTTTCCCAAATTGAAGATCATCAGAATTTTGGGGGCGTGGTTCCTGAAATTGCTGCGCGGTCACACTTACAGAAAATTGATGGTGTTATTCGACAGGCTATGTCACAGGCAAATATAAAATTTTCAGACCTTTCTGCCATTGCCGCAACTTGTGGTCCTGGATTGATAGGGGGGGTTTTGGTTGGGGCTGTTACAGCCAAAGCCATTGCGGCCTATTATTCAAAACCTTTCATTGCGGTAAATCATTTGGAAGGCCATGCCTTGACAGTACGATTAACCAACAAGGTAAAGTTTCCTTATTTATTATTATTAGCCTCTGGGGGGCATACCCAATTATTGTTTGTAAAAGGTGTTGGACAATATCAAGAATTAGGCGGGACGATTGATGATGCTGCAGGCGAAGCATTTGATAAGACGGCTAAATTATTAAACCTTGGATATCCAGGCGGTCCCGCAGTAGAGGCCGCTGCTGTGAAAGGAGACCCCAAAGCCTATAATTTCCCAAGATCCATGTGCCAAAGGGAAGGGTGCGATTTCTCGTTTTCCGGATTAAAATCAGCTGTTTTACGTGAAGTTGAAAAATTAGACCAAATAACAGATCAAAATAAATTTGATATGGCGGCTTCATTCCAACAAGCAATTGTGGAAATTATGATGAATCGTTGTAAAAATGCCTTGAGGATGATCCACCAGCCAATGGCTTTAGTCGTTGCCGGTGGGGTTGCGGCAAATAGGGAAATCAGAAATGGTCTTGAAAGACTTGCCCAGAAAAAAGGGGTTGAATTTGTTGCCCCACCTCTGAATTTATGCACAGATAATGGGGCAATGATTGCTTGGGCAGGGATGGAAAAGTTTTTATTGGGGCGTCAAGATCCTTTGGAATTTTTACCCCGGCCAAGATGGCCTTTATCAAGCCTTTCCTAAACCCATAAATTTAATTACAATAAGTAAAAACAAGGGGGCCAAGTGCGTGAAAATGGGCATGAAAATTTCTTTACTTACCATATTATTTGTCGCAATTGAATCTTATGCAGCTGCGTCCGGTATTAATACAAATCTTAAGGTTTTAAGTTTAAGTAAAAACCGGATGGGCGATCCTGGGCTTGTGGCTTTGATGCCAGCGATGATGCAGGCCCCAAACCTAGAGACAATTAATCTTGGTGAAACGGGTATTACCCCTTTGGGTGTACAAACGGTGGCCCCCCAATTGCCGAATGTTATGGGTTTGAAAACTTTGGACCTTAGTTCTAATTATATAGGGGATTCAGGGGGGATTGCTTTGGGTCAGAATATGCCAAATATAAATGTCAATTTGAATATTGAAGGGGGAAATATTGGCACCCCTGGTGTCATGAGTATGTTTGAAGGGGTGGCAATGAACCCCAGAAAATCAGATTTTGGCATTCCTAACATCCCTTTAGGATATGGTTTTTCCCAACAATTCTCTGAATTTTTAAAATTAGACCCTGATCTAAAAAGTGTGGATTTAAGTGGTGTTGAAATTAAGGATGCCGGGCTTAGTATGCTGGCGCCGTCTATAGGGTTCAATACTGTATTAGAATATATTAATTTATCAGCAAATTTATTAACCGACCGATCTGTTCTGGTTTTTTTTTCAGCCATTCGATCCAATGTTCACCTGGCAGTTATTAACTTAAGCATGAACAATATAACAAATAGGTCGATGGCGGGCATTGCTTCCTTTTTATCCGCTAACTCTAGCTTAAAAGAATTAAATTTATCTGGAAATACCGGTATAACAGACCCAGGGGCGCTGGCTTTGGCAGGCGGGTTGAAATATAATTTAACCCTTTCAAAACTTGACCTAACAGGATGTGAAATTGGCCCAATGGGGGTTAATGCCTTGCATCAAATTATGGCAATGAATCCCAATATTGAAATTTTAATGGACGGTATGCCGGCGGCAATGCCAGAAACACCCCCTTTACCAAATTTTTCTATGACAAATCCCTATTCTGATTTTTCACAGTTATCACAAGGAATGCCTTCCCGTAAAATTGGAACTATCGATTTTCCTTCCTTTAATATGCCGCCGCAGGATTTTAGAATGCTGTTAGGGATGTTGCAAAGGTATGAAATTGGGGCCTTGGATTTTTCGGGTTCGCAGGTGCCAGAATCTGCGTTGTCAGAACTGGCCTTTCAGTTGCCTAATTTAAATGTGGAAACCTTAAAGCTTGATAATATGAAGATTACAGATCCTGCCGCAGCGTCTATTGCAAGGGCGTTGGCGGCCAATACAACGGTTAAAAGAATTTTCCTCCGCCAAAATTTCTTAACAGACCTAAGTGCCAAAGCATTTGCAGAGCTTTTGAACATTAATAACCAGTTGGAAGAAATTCATATGGACGGTAATAGAATCACCGCCATGGGGGCAAAATTACTTTCTGATGCCTTTGCCAGCGGCAATTAAGACGACGTTATTCATATAAAGTAATTTTAACTGACTTTAAGGACTTGTTACAAGGTGCGCCTTATCATGAAGGAGGCGTTGTTATGAATAATCTAACGCGTGCGAATCCGGCAGCCACCGCACTGAAGGCTGAGTGAGGAGGACCCTTTGCCTCAGGGCTATCAGTTTTTGCTTTTCTTAATATTTTTTTCAAATCAGCCCTACGATTTGTTGCTTTTTCCCAGGCAGCCTCACGTCGTTCTGGGCTTATCTCATCAATCCTTTTCATGTATGTTCCCCACCTTCTGTATTCAGCTCTATATTCGATAACTTGGCTTCTTGTTAAGGGTTTGCCCTCAGGTCTTATTCCTTCTTCAGCTGCAGAAAAACCGGTGCACGGATATAAAAAACCCAATAAGCAAAGGGTGTGTAAAATTGTTCTCATCTCTTCTCTCCTTAAAAAACAACTATATTAATATTTTTAAATTAAAACAGCCCAGACTTACGAAAGCTTAATAACATTTGCCACACACTATTATCATGTTCTTTTGGAATATCTTTATTGCCCATCATCCAGTCATAGATATCAGGATCATCACAATTTAATAATTTTGAAAAAAATTCCAATTGTTGGTCACTCATACGATCAAGATAGTTACGTCCAAATTCAGAAAGAATAAGTTCATTTTCTTTAAACCCACGATTTTTACATCGATGCAAAAGTTGTTGACGTTTATATTTAGGCATTCATTATGTCTCCCTAACTTTCATTTTACAAAATTTTATAAAAAAGTAAAATGGTCAAAAACAAGGCATCAAAACTATGCGTCCAGAAATCTTATTTAATGTATTTTCACCTGTTACAAGTCTAACAGGAATTGGCCCAAAGACCGCAAATTTACTTGAAAAATTATGCGGAAGAACCTTGTTGGATTTATGTTGGCATTTACCGGATAAAATTGAACAACGGACAGTTTATAAATCTATTCAAGAGGCAAATAGTGACACTTTAGCCACACTTATTATTCATGTTGGTGACCATCATATCCCAAGATCCAGAAAACAGCCGTACAAAATAACTGTCTATGATGATTCAGGGATGATGGATTTGGTGTTTTTTCATGCCCATAATGATTATTTAAAAAAGTCTTTGCCAGTGGGACAAACCCGCTTGGTAAGCGGCGTCATAAATAAAACGTCAACTTATACACAAATGGTTCATCCTGATCATATTGGTTTTCCGCAAGATATAGAAAATTGGGGTGGGATGCGCCCCCTTTATCGATTAACGGCTGGTTTGCATTCCAAAACCATTACCAAGGCAATTCACACGGCATTAAATACAATGCCAAAGCTGCCGGAATGGTTGCCGCCAGAGTTTGTTGAAAACAAGGGATGGAAAAGTTGGCAAGAAAGCTTGAACCAATCACATCATCCCCAAACAATACAAGATATTGAATCAACATCCCCAACCCGGGAACGCTTGGCCTTTGATGAATTGCTAGCCAATCAATTAACATTTGCCCTAATGCGCCGTCATGGGCGCAAGCATGAAGGGCGGCCTTTGCAGGGAAGTAATTTATATGCGGATCCTTTGCGTGCAGCCCTGCCTTTTCAATTAACAAAGGGACAGGAAGACGCCTTTGCAACAATAAAGCAAGATATGGCAGCTTCAAAACGGATGATTCGCTTGCTTCAGGGGGATGTGGGCAGTGGAAAAACAATTGTTGCCTTGTTAGCAATGGTGACAGCCGTTGAAGCAGGATATCAAACGGCTTTCTTGGCCCCAACTGAAATATTGGCCCAGCAACAATTTCAATCTATTAAGAAACTGACAGCCAGCTTAAATATAAAAGTTGCCTTGTTTACAGGGCAAAATCATGGAGAACAAAGAAAAGCAGATCTGGAAGCCCTGGCCCGCGGTGAAATAGACATGGCCATAGGAACCCATGCATTGATGGTGGATACCATAAAATTCAATAACTTAGGGTTTGTGGTGATTGATGAACAACATCGATTTGGGGTGGATCAACGGATGCGTTTGATTGATAAAGGTAAAAATGCGGATGTTTTGGTGATGACGGCCACGCCCATTCCCAGAACGTTGGCCTTAACCATGTATGGCGAACTTTCTGTTTCAAATATTATGGAAAAACCGGCCGATCGTCTGCCCATTAAAACAAGCGTTTTATCCATTAATCGTGTACAGGAAGTTCATGATTCTTTAAAGCGGGTTTTAGATAAAAATGAAAAAGTTTACTGGGTCTGTCCCCTGATCGAAGAATCAGAAAAATTGGATCTGGGACATGCCGAAGCCCGCTATAAAATATTAAAAAAGGTGTTTAAAGATAAAGTTGGGTTGCTGCATGGGCGTATGAAAAATGATGAAAAAGACAAAATTATGCAGCAATTTCGTGATGGGGACTTACAGATATTAATTGCCACAACGGTGATAGAGGTTGGCGTGGATGTGCCCGACGCCACCGTTATGATTATTGAACATGCAGAACGGTTTGGTTTATCGCAGTTGCACCAGTTGCGGGGGCGTGTGGGGCGAAGTCATCTTGAATCCAGTTGCCTGTTATTATACGATACGCCTTTAAGTGAAACAGGCAAAAAGCGTTTAGCCGTAATGCGGGAAACAGAGGATGGATTTAAAATTGCCGAAGCTGACTTAAAAATCAGGGGCAGCGGCGATGTTTTGGGGACACGCCAAAGTGGGCTGCCAGAGTTTCGATTTGTCGATTACGCCCATCATTTGCCCATGATTGCCGAAGCCCAACAAATGGCCGATCGTCTGGTTGATATGGACCCTTTTCTTAAAAGTGACCAAGGCAAATCTGCCCGCCTATTGTTACATCTTTTTCAGTATACTGAGGCCATTTACTATCTAAGCAGTGGGTGACGCCGTCATCGTATAATAAGTCTTGAAACTACCTTTTTACAACAAAGCAGTCAGAACCAGATTCTTTAATTTTACTGCAGATGGATTGTGCATCAGATTTGGCTGGGAAATTTCCAACATAGACGCGGTGGTATTCTTTCCCCTTAACAGATGCCTTTGAAAAATCTGCAGTTAGGTTGCTGATTAAGGCCCCATGTTTCTTTTTAAGGCGTTGCCATTGGGCTTGTGCTGCAGATTGGGAATCCATGGAGGCAACTTGAATACGGTATTTCCCATGGTTGTGTTTGTGGGGAACAACTTTTTCTGAGGCACTGTCTTTATCATCACAGTCTATTTGAATATCAAGGTTGCCATCTTTTGTTCTTTCCATTGTAATTATTTCATCTGATTCTTTGAAAGACAGTTCAGATGGATTATGAAATTTCGTTTCTGTTATAGGTTTTTCCGCATCAGGTTGCAGATTTTCTTTCGACTTTATTTTTTTATCGCTGGAAATCAATTCATAAATCATTTTATCTTTATGCGGGGGTTGGTAACCACCTGGGTTTTCCGGACGTGTTTTTATGGGTCTTTGATCGGCTGTGATATAGGGTATTTCTTCCCCTTCCGTATCATCAGAAGGCAGTAATGAATGCCATAAAACAGTTAAAATAACCACAGCCAATATGGCCAAAACAATAATTAAAACTGGCCGGGATGACCACCAAGGATCATTATTTTCAGGGTCAGGAAGTTGTTGTTTGTGCTGCCAAATTGGGTTGCTCATACTGATATGTCCTTTATAATTTTATTGTATGCTGCGGGGAAAAGCATACGTTCATTTGTTTTATTCACATCTTTTGGGTCTATAATCCTTAGTACAGATCCCTTATTTTTATATGACTGCCACCAATCAAAAAATTGTTGAATGAAAATATCATTCGTGGAGAGAGTTTTTTGCAAAATAATATGGCGAAACTCCCACTCTATTATATCTTTGATAATGGCAAGATCCAGGTGATTGGTCAAGTCAGGAGTTGCCTGAATCAACATATTATAAGGCTGTTTAAAAATACCTTCATAATAAGCCATCAGGTTTGTGTATAACCCCTGAAAAGAAATAATATAGGCAGATTCAATATGGATGGTTTTTTTTATTTTAGGGGAGGCGCATATAAAGCGCACAAGCTGTTGCTGCCAAAAGGTTGGCTTAAAATGAATATTCCAAAATCCATTAACATCATGGACAGACAGGATATTCTTATCCTTAATTAATTTTTCTTTATCTTGAAAATCAGGGGCATAAAAACTTAGATCCCCATTATGATTCTTTGATGTTCTTAGGATTTGAACCTGACCAGCTGGATTAATTAATTTTTGTAAGTATAAAAAAGCATTCATTTTAGTATCATTGACTTTATAATCATTATATCTTAATTAAATAGTAAGGACTATGACAAATTAATTTAACGTTGGCCTGTCGTTATGGCACCTGTTGCCTGATATTGAGAGAGTAAAATGCCACAAATTCTAGAATTCAAAGTTTCCGAAAACGCATCCAAGCGTATTGCCCATCTTGTTTCTAAAGAGAAAGAAGATAAAAAATATTTGCGCGTGGCCATTGTAAGTGGGGGATGTTCTGGTATGCAATATACTTTTAACCTGGATCACGCAGTGAATTCAGAAGATATCGTTATCGAGAAAAATGGGGCAAAAGTTATCATTGACGATGTATCTTTGGACTTTCTTAAAGGGTCTGAATTGGATTATGTTGAAGAAATGATCGGATCCTATTTTTTAATTAAAAACCCCAATGCAGCCGGATCTTGTGGTTGCGGAAGTTCTTTTTCCATATGATTATTGCGACATGGAATGTAAATTCAATACGATCCCGAATGGAACATTTATTGGAATGGCTGCAAAATTTTGGCCCAGACGTTGTTTTGTTGCAGGAACTTAAATGTCAAAATGAACAATTCCCGGCAGAACCCATTGAAGACTTGGGATATAATATCGCTGTCCATGGGCAGAAAAGTTATAATGGTGTGGCGATTCTTTCAAAAACACCCATAGAAGATGTCGTGCGTGAATTACCAGGCGAAGGCGACGATGGATCTGCAAGGTATATCGAAGCTGTTACAAACAACGTGCGGGTGGCCTCTGTCTATTGTCCGAATGGTCAAGACATAGGAACAGAAAAATTTGCCTATAAGATGAACTTTTTTGACCGTTTGAAAATCCATATGGAAAGCCTTTTGACGTATGAAGAAAAAGTTGTCATCGCAGGGGATTACAATATTGCCCCAACAGATGATGATGTTTATGACAAAGTTAAATTTCGGAATCGGTTGCTTACCAGCCCTGAAGAACGCGGGAAATACAAAGCTTTGATTAACATGGGCTATATCGATATTGTGCGTGCCATGAATCCTGCTGACAAAGTTGATAATACATCTTTGTTTTCCTGGTGGGATTACCGCCAAGGATCATGGGATCAGAATAAAGGCCTGCGTATTGATCATTTACTTTTGTCCCCTCAGGCAGCAGATGTGGCGGATAAATGTGGTGTCGACCGTGATTTGCGTGGCAAACAACGCCCATCAGACCATACCCCTGTTTGGTGTCAGATATAGCAAGGACCTTTAGGCACAGCGTTATTGCCCCCCTAACCAACAAAGTTGTAGGCATCGTTGCTGATGTCTTGTATCCCCGGTAATTATTTCGGCTATAACTGGGCCTCCCCCCCAAAACACCAAACCCTAAATAAGAAATTAATTAAGCAAAATGGTATTAATGAAAACCTGGCAAAGTCTATATCAATTTTATTTTCTTTAAATTAATATAAGATAGCATTACATGAAATATATAAAATTAAAGGACCATCCCATGAAATTATTATATTTTTTTACAGTTATTATTTCTTTGGCTCATTCAGAAATTTGTTTGTCTGCTGCAGCACTTGTTACAGACCCGGTTGAACCTGAAAAAGGTAAACTACGTCTTGTCAAGGCTTCAATTGTAGACCCACGTGTACTAAAGATAGAAGCTGATCATGCTGCTGATAAAAGTACTGGTTTTTTTAAAGCAGACCCTATAACTGATGAGGAATTGGCCGCCGGGCATAAAGTATGCGAGGTAAAAAGCTGTGTGGAAGAAAAAAGGAAGAAGACAATTTTAGATGGGTTACCTTTATTATTGACAGAGGGTAAAAATTCTATTGGGACAATATCTTTTGGTTTCGAACTGGGCGAGCCCTTAGCCGGGTATTTTGAAATAGTTCGATATATAACTTCAGAATACCGTGGAAAAGGCTATGGAACAACTGCGACCGAACTTTTGCATGAATGGGTGGATGCAAACAAAGATAAATCCTTTTTATCTGTTGATTTAGAAGGTGCAGAAACTACAGAGCAAGTGATAAAGGCTTTAGAAAACGATGATAATATTAAGGATGTTACTTTCAAAGGAATTGTCGGGACAGTTGATAAATCAAATATTGCATCGCTTAAAAGCCATCAAAAAGCAGGCAGTTCATTTTATATAAATAAAGATGCATATGGGGTGTTATGCGCCTATCCACCTTTTGGATCTGTACCCGCTGGATATAGAAAACTTGAAGAATTTGAAATTATGACATTAATTGAGGACGCGATATCTTATTCAAAAAGTGTCAAACCGACAGGTTCAGCAGAACCATCGGATGCCCTTGCTTCGGCAGCAGATTCTTAAGACCTGGCAAAGTCTATATCAATTTTATTTTCTTGAAATTCATCCAGGATTTTTTTAAATAAATGTGCTTTGACACTGTCCAATTTTGGGGGCGTCGTCACAATAGTTGCCCCAATGGAAATACCATTTCCATCAAAACGTTCAACACCCAAGACAGTCATGTCTTCGATTATCATCGTACTTAGTTTTTGGTCTTTTAATAAATCTTTGCCAATTTTCTTTAGCAAAGCAATCGCCCCATCAAGGTTTTTAAAATCCTTAACTTTAATATGAAATTTGATAGGGGCAATTTTCCAAGCAATATTGGCGATATCCCCAACACTTCCATAAGATATGATATGGTGAACCCCATCAAAATCTTTGATAGTCATGCTGTCCAAAGTCATCTTTTTGACAATACCCGTCACACCTGCAACTGTTACCAGGTCCCCAATTGCAATGCGGTCTTCAAGGATTAAAATAGCCCCCTTAACAATATCTTGGACAACATTCTGGGCAACAAACATTAAAACAGCAATAATACCAGCAAAGGTATAAAAGACCAACTTTCCATCAAGCCCAAATAAAATCAAAGCAATAACAATAGAAGGAAGCCAGATTAAAGTCGCAATAATCGATTTCATAATGGCTAAGAAGGAATATAGTCGGTTATTTTTCCTTTTCTTTTTATCCACAGCGGGTCTTGCCTCAATAACACCTGTGATAACGTTTTTAATAAGACGCGTAAGTGTAAAAGCAAAGAAGATAATAATTGTTGCCGTAACGAAGCGGGTGCCGACAAAGGCAACAAAGGCCCCAAGTTTTTCGAAATAAGGGTGCCATCCCCATATATAAGAAAGGGCAGTTATAATTAAAAAGACGTATAAGCCATAAAAAATATATTTACAGCCTGTATGCATATCAATTTTCTTAAGAATATGTTCGGGGACAAGTTTATCAACGGTTTCAGAGGATAAATAACTGGCAACCACATCAACAATAGGTAAAGATAATAAGGTAAATAGCCCAATGTTTAAGGCCAAAAGACCATGGTTAAATGAATCTGGGACAGATCCCATGGCACTGCCAAGCCAAGTAAAATAATTTGCGGAAATAGTAATATACGTTATGTAAAACCAAATTCCTTTAAATTTTTGGATATACCCCAAGACACCGGTCTGGAAACTTTTTTCTTTCTTTGTTTTGCGATTCAAGAATTGTTGAAGACTTACCAGGAACAAAATAAAATTTGTGACATAAAAGTAATGTAACCCTTTAATAAATAACCGTAAAAGATCTGATTTTAAATCAAACGCAGATCCAGATATTTCACCCCCAAATCCAGCCATTGTTGGAAAAACAACAGCAAGAGATACCATCGTAAATAAAACAGAAATTTCAAGTAATAATAAATAAGTAACCCATAAAGTAATAAAGGGGGAGGCCACTTCCTTCATTTTCTTCCAGAACGCATTTCCCTTTAATCCTATGTCCAGTCTATAGCTAATAATGCTAATACGATAAATAGGGATCCCAGTTGCAAGAACCCAGGCTATGCCAATAACAGCAGTTTCCAGCAAGGGGACTGTTTGCAGAAATAATTTTGCCAACCCCCAGCAGGTTAATAAAAATAAAATCCAGGGAATAATGTAATAAGAAACTTTGTCCCCTGTCGACGCATTCTTAAGGGATGATCCTTCGAAGAACAATTTTTTAACAAGCTGTCTGCCATTTAAAAATATGACTATGGCAAATGCAAAAATGCCAAATATAATGGCCAGATGAATGGGCGACATTTCAACCGTTCCCACATCAGGATCGGTTTTGGGAATAAACCGGTTAACCCATGTGAATGAATCAGCGATTGAATTATTAAGGGTATTGGAAAACTTGCTTAGATTTTGACTTACTTTCTGGGCAGAATCATCTTTTAAGGCGCTTGTTGGATCAATAAATGCCAGACAATTCTGGGTATATAGGGCAAAAATAAAAGTAAAAATAGCCACAAAAATTTTCATAATTATCCTTTGTTCATTATTAAAAGAACTTTCAATTATCTTAGCCTTTGTGTGATTTCTTTCAAAGGCTTTTTCATATACTTAGGCAGGGATATATCAAACAAACTTAAAATTGTAGGGGCCATATAAGATAATTGGATTTTTTTACGGCTTTTTTCTGGAACAAGGTTTTTGCGATAGAAAATCGCTGTCCCTTCAGGGATGTGATAAGCCGTCCCTTGATCCCTTTGTTCGACAGTGATGCCCAGATGATTAAGGGTAAGTTCTTCTTTTTTCTTTTCTGTGCCTCGGTATAAGGCCCCGTCTTTAATAATACTGGCATTCGTTTGTAAATTACAATTAAGCGTTAATCCAGATTTCTTAAAAGAAAAAACAGATGTCCCCTTTTTATTTCTTAAAGCGGCAACGGATTTTTGAAAAGCCGTTAAGTCAGCGGCTTTTTTAAAGGTAAAAGAATAATCAGGACTCATCGCAAGATTATTTTTAATTGGCCGCCCATAATCCAACGCTTTGTAAAACTTCTTAAGATTTGCGATGTGTAATTCCCCAAGAAATTCACCCCTATCAATGGCATCTTGTCCCATGCTTGAGGCAATAATCAAGGTTGTCCCATCCATGTCAGCAAGTTTTTTTAATTGGCGCAGCTGATTATCCGTTATTTTCATAGCCCTTATAATGGCCTGGGCTTTGAAAGCGTCATCATCGCCTTTTAATGTATAATTAAAATCTTTTGGAAATAGGTGTTTCCAATAGCGATGCATCATGCCCGCCGTGTGATTTGTGAAAAAAGTGGCGTATTGTGGTTTTCTTTGTTTCAAAAGTTTGAAGAAAAAATCAAAAGCAACAGGGGATTGATAAATCGACCGAATTGCCTTGAAATTCCTATTAAGTTTTTCATTAATTAATTGGCTCCCCAAGGCAAATAAGGTTGGCATGCGGATGCCACTAAGGATCATCGAAATCAGATTTTTTAAGAATTCAGGCGAAGCTTGTATTGATTTTGCCGCAACGCCGCCATCCCGCTTTGTCTGTTCTAAATTAAATTTCTGAAAAGGCTGAACTGATTTAGGATGCGTTTCAGATGTTTGGGCAAATGTATCGGGAACATAAAATACATAGGCCCCTTTTTTTGGAACAGGCCAGGATTGAAGGCTACCAAAAACGCCAACAGGCAATTTATGATCGGAAAGTATTTCCCAAGTCGGCTTGTAAGGTGTTTTTATTTCTTGGTTTAAAAAGCAAATATTATGATCATTATTGTAAACGCCCCGGTGGAAAGAAGGCCAAGTTGTCCAAGGATGCAGTTCACCCGAATCTTTCGTAACAGTTGTATACTGTAAGGAATGATTTAAAATTTCCGCAAGGGCGGATTTTGGATATTTCTTAACAAATATGTCTATGATTTTCCAGGGAACTTCGTTCAATTCGTATAAGATAACGCGCATAAAATTTCTATGTTTTTTCTATAAAATAAAGATAGCTTTTTGTTTTCTCAAATAATTATTTACTTAATTTACGGGTAACCCCAATTCGCCCAACAAAGCTGGATGGCTTACTTTTTATTTTGTATTGCGCCGGTAAGTTGGTGGAATGAATGCCAATATTGTAAGCAGCCTCGGCACGGACTCGCCAAGTTGGATCAACAATAAATTCAACCCCAAGACCTGGTTGAAACCCGTAGGTATAAAAATTATAGTCAGAGGTTGTGCTGAAAGTCATGGTTTGATAGGTCAAAGCAAAACGTAAGTAAGGCATGATCGCAGCATCGTGAACAGGCCTTCCGATGCGGGTGGCAATATCAAAGTTAAAGCCCTGGGATAATTTGGCCTCATTTTTTTTGATGTTCCCGCCGTTATAACCAACGCCTGCCTCAAAGCCTAAGTAAAATCTTTGCCAAGCACGTCCAATTCCGGCGATGGCCCCAATGTTATAGGTTGATCCCGTAAGTTTATAACGTGTGTCAGGTGTTGTTTTTGTGTCATCGACTGTAATACCTGTGCTGCCTAAGTCAGCGATGACGCCCGCATATGTACCGGTAAATGTTTGTAATTTTGCATTTGATAAAGAAGCAAAAGAAACAAGGAATCCCACAAATAGAATAATATATTTAGTCATTATAACCTCCAGATAGACAACAAAAGTTTATCATAGTTTTGATTTATATCAAGGAATTAAGCTTATTTCCCCGCAGCTTCTTTTTTTGCTTGTCTGGCGCTGATGGGAATAAGGGAAACGTACAATATGCCTACGAAAGTTAGGGTCGACCAGGTAAACATCACCAATCCCGCAAGGGTTCCTAAGGTGAATAAAAATAGAGGAAGAATATATTTTCTTGGAATATGCCCCCCTTTAAAAGAAAATGTGGGGATTTTACTGACAGCCAAACAGCCAATGGCAACCATTAACAAAGCAGAAATAAAATCTGGTAAATGGTTTGGGGCTATTTGAAAATCTATAATCATTGGCAACAGAACAAGCATGGCTGTGACTGGGGCCGAAGTTCCCATAAAAAACTTTGAAGAAAGCGGCTGGTTTTTTTCTGGAACATCTATCAAAGTATTGAACCTTGCAAGGCGCAAAGCCATGCACATTACATAAAACAAGCATACAGCCCACCCAATGCGGCCAAGTTGATTAAGGCCATATAAATATAGAACAACAGCAGGGGCGAATCCAAAATTGCAAAAATCAGCCAAAGAATCTAATTCCGCTCCAAATTTACTGGGGGAGTTTAAAATTCGGGCAACCCTTCCATCCATACCATCCAAAAGGCCAGCCACAAAGATGGAAAGGACGGCAATTTCCCAACGTTCGTTTAATGAAAACTGAATGGCACTTAGGCCAATACACAGGGCTGCAAGAGTTATAAGATTGGGAATAAATCTTGTAAAGGGCAGACTTTTAAGTTTTTTCTGTGACAGAGTTGACTCTGTTTTATCTGATTTCGCCATGTCTTTGTTCTTCTTTCGATTTTAGATTTGCAAGAACTGTTTCCCCTGCGACGGCTATTTGCCCCTCGATAACAAGAGGATTCACCCCTTTGGGAAGAAATACATCAACGCGGCTTCCAAAGCGAATAAGCCCAAAACGTTGACCAGCCCGCAGTGTTTGTTCTTCTGAAATATCGCAACGAATACGTCGGGCAATAAGGCCTGCAATCTGGATAAAACCAATCTTTGCCTTACTGGCATGTTCAATCATAAAGCATTGACGTTCGTTGTGAATGCTTGCCTTGTCTAAAGAGGCATTAAAAAATTTGCCTTTATGATAATGGATTTTACGAATGGTTCCATTTATCGGAATACGATTAACATGCACATTGAAAACATTCATGAAAACACTGACGCGGGTTAATTTTTCTTTTCCTAAGTCTAATTCTTCTGGTGGGATAACGTCAGTAATGGATTGAACAATCCCATCAGCTGGGCTGATAACCAGATCAGAGTCACTTGGGGTAACGCGATCAGGATTCCTAAAGAAATATAAACACCAGGCAGTAAAAATGGATCCAACAATGCCTAAGGACGCATGTAACTGCCACAAGATAGTTGTTACAATAGCGAAAATAACGCCAAAAATAATACCTTCGGGGTGAATTGGGGGGAAAATTTTCTTTAACACTTTATGGTTCCTCTTCTTTTTTCTAGACAAAAGAATATAATATCATTATTTTGTACTTTGTATATTAACCTCAATAGGATAAATAATGACACAAGTCAAGTCTGTTGCAGTATATTGCAGCGCTTCTGCAAATATTGAACAACACTATTTTGAAAACGCAAAAATTCTTGCAAAAGATATTGCAAAACACAATCTGCGCCTTGTTTATGGCGGTGGCCATGTTGGATTAATGGGGGCTGTTGCTGACCAAGTTATGGCCGATGGTGGCGAAGTATTTGGTGTTACAACAAAGCATTTAGATCAGTATGAAGTTGGGCATAAAGGCCTGACTGAACTTAAAGTTGCGGATGATATGCATGCACGTAAAAACATGATGTTTGAAGAATCCGATGGTTTTATCATAATGCCAGGTGGGTTTGGAACATTGGAAGAATTATTTGAAGTTATCACCTGGAAGCAAATCGGCCTTCATGACAAACCAATTGTAATCGTTAATGTGGGTGGGTTTTGGACGCCCTTAAAAGACTTAATGTATTCAATCGTTGAAAAGAAATTCGCCTCATCAACAGATGATAATATTTTCTGTTTTGTTGATAATGTTGAAGATGCAGTTTCCACATTATTAAAAGCACCACGGATTAAAGTTAATCCATCAAAAAAATGGACCCGCGAATAAAATCGGTCGGGTTAAAATCGTTGCAGTATTTCAGCTGTTTTTGTTAAGTTTCTTGAATTCAGACTTGACATAATGGCGGGGCGTTGCTAAATATACTCTAGCTTAGAAATTAAGGATTTAAAATGAAAGTTGTTAGCTCATTAAAAACATTGAAAAAAAGAGACAAAAATTGTCAAGTCATTCGTCGTAATGGCCGCGTTTATGTTATTAACAAAAAGAACCCACGCTTTAAAGCGCGTCAGGGTTAATTTTAAAAGATTAATGACTGAAGGATAATCTTGCCTAAATAGATTTTTCCTTCATAATCAAAAAGTTTGCAAAGGTTTCTTAATTAATTAAGAAACCTTTTTCGTTTGAATTCAAATAAGTCTGTGTTAATAGGCTGATCAACTTTGATATTTGACAGGGATACGTTGATAACGTTTCCTTGAAAATCCTTTATCACCCACCCATTTAAAAAATAAGATTTTGCATCAAAGGAAAGGTTAATCAGGGACCCATCCGGAAGGTCAATTTCAATTTGGATATTTTTTCCTGTCGTCGTTATTTTTTTGATAAGGCCAATATCAATAAATTTCAAAGAATCTTTCAATAACAGCATCGCCGGTGTTTTGTCAATTTCCATATAAGTAGGCTGATCAATATTTTCATCATAATAGATTAAATTGGTCCCATCAGCATAAATTGTATAGGGGGCATTTTTATATATAAATCTTAGCTTGCCAGGTTTTTCAACATATAATTTTCCTTGTTCAGCCGCCTGACCATTGGTTGTTTGAACAAAATCTGATTGCCAGGATGTTGTGGCATTTACCTTTTTTTCTATATTTTCCAAAGGGCCTGCAAAAGAAGACTGGCAAAAAAGTATGACTATGATAAATAAAATACGCATTTAATCCCGGGAATTTAATAAAATTTCACGTTTTCCGACATGGTTTGCGGGGCTGACAACCCCTTCTTTTTCCATTCGGTCCATTATTCTTGCTGCACGGTTATACCCAATTTGAAGACATCTTTGGATATAGCTTGTGGATGCTTTGCGATCTTTTACAATCAAGGCAAGGGCTTGATCATAAAGGGCGTCGCCGGAATCTTTACCTTCACCGCCACCTAAGATGGATCCAAAATCACCATTTTCTTCGGAAATGACAGAGGTTTCATATTTGGGTTCGCCTTGTGATTTCAAGAAATGAACAAGACGTTCAACTTCATCATCTTCAACAAAGGGGCCATGAACACGTGTAATGCGTCCGCCTGGGGCCATATAAAGCATATCCCCTTGTCCTAAAAGCTGTTCCGCCCCTTGTTCCCCAAGAATGGTGCGGCTATCGATTTTTGATGTAACGCTGAAGCTAACGCGTGTTGGAAAGTTTGCTTTAATGGTTCCGGTGATCACATCAACCGAAGGACGCTGCGTTGCCATAATTAAGTGAATGCCTGCCGCCCTTGCCATTTGGGCAAGACGCTGAACAGCCCCTTCAATATCTTTTCCGGCAACTAACATCAAGTCAGCCATTTCATCAACAATAACGACAATATAAGGAAGGCGTTCTAAGGGAAGTTCTTGGTCTTCATAAATAGGTTGCCCTGTTTCAGTATCAAAACCTGTTTGAATATTGCGTGTAATTTTTTGCCCTTTTGCTTTGGCTTCCATAATTTTTTTATTATAGCCATCGATATTACGAACCCCTATTCTGGACATGGATTGATACCGGCTTTCCATTTCGCGAACGGCCCATTTCAAGGCCATAATGGCTTTGTGGGGATCTGTCACCACAGGGGTCAATAAATGCGGAATACCATCGTACACGGATAATTCCAACATTTTCGGATCAATCATAATGAACTTACATTCATCAGGTGTCAGGTGGTAAATTAAGGATAAAATCATGGTGTTAATGGATACAGATTTTCCTGAACCTGTTGTTCCCGCAACAAGTAAATGCGGCATTTTTGTGATGTCGACAATAACGGGACTTCCCCCAATATCACACCCTAAAGCAAGCGGTAACTTGCAAGATGTTTGTGTATAAGATTTGTCTTCAAGCATAGGACGCATATAAACAGTTTGACGTTTGGCATTCGGCAATTCAATGCCAATGGCATTGTAGCCAGGAATAACAGAAATACGGGCAGAAACAGAACTCATGGATCGGGCAATATCATCAGACAGACTGATAACGCGGGAAGATTTTGTTCCAGGGGCTGGTTTAAATTCATACAATGTAACCACAGGACCCGGTTTAATATTTGTAATTTCCCCTTTTATGCCAAAGTCATCCAGTGTTGACTTAAGCATTTCGCCACTTTCTTTTAAGGCCTGGCTTTGGCCTGAAATTTTTCCATTAAAAACCGCCCCTTCTTGCATAAGGGTGGTGGATGGGAATGTATAGCCATCTATAGTTTGCCCATAATCAGACCTGGAAATTTTTGGGGAAACAGAGGGTTTTTTGGCAACCTTTTTAAACAGAGAAGCCTGGGACTGTAGGGTTTCTTCAGGAAATTCTTGCCTGAAAGTACCTTCTGAAACAACAGGCTCTTGGGCAATAATTAAAGATTCTGTATTTTTACGCTTTTGAACCAAACCCTTTAAAATCAAGACGGGCTGAATAACAATAGACTTTAGTGTCTGCCCCCCAGCCTTCCATACTTTCAAAGGAATTCCCCAGGAAAAAAGAAGAAAACTTAAACCAAAAATAATAAAAAATAAAATATTTACAAAACTAGGAATGTTAAAATAAGTGCTTAGGAATAAGGAGTTCTGATATAAAACTTTCCCTATAATCCCTTCGGGATAGATGGCTTCCCAGGAATCAAATGGAAAAGAAAAGGGGGTAATGCTGGCACCCAGAAAAAAAGTTCCAAAAAGAAAACTTGCGATGCGCAGTTTAAAAAGATTTACTTTGTGCTTGGTTATAATGTGCAGGCCCCAGATTATAAATGTTGGCACCAAAAGATAGCTTGAAAACCCGACCCACTGAATAAGAATATCAGCAATATAAGCACCCGGTATCCCCAATTTATTAAGGACCCCTTGCGTGTTGATAGAGTTAAGTGAAGGATCTGCCGGATGATAGGTTAATAAAACCACAACGACAGCTGCCGCCAAAATAATCAGAATGATACCTGCCAATTCAAGGGTTCTTTTTTTTATGAAACTTGTAAAGCTGGAATCTATAATGTTATTTGATTTTTGTATCATTGGTCCTTGAATATTAAAAAATATGACTATCCGTATATTATCTTTTTTGTTTAAAAAATGCAAAAGAATAGACACCCATAGTTGAAATTGACTTTATTTTAACTTTGGGGCAAACTAAATAAAAAAATAAATAAATGACGGGGACTGTGAAAAAACATAAAAAAACTGTATTGGGATGCTTGGTGTTGGGCTTTTTCTGCTTGTTTGCGTTTGCGGCAACGCCACAAGTTTTCAAAAATAACTCTCCAGTGATATCAAAATTTTTCGGGAACCAATCCCCTATGGGACAAGGATCTGTTACCAAATATATGTTTACGGTGTATAAATTAGCATTATGGGCAGAAAATAATCAGTATAAATATAGCAATAGATTGGCCCTTCAGGCCTGGCAAGAAATTGAAGTTACCCAAGAAGACCTTATAAAAGAAACCTTAAAAAAGATATATGATAATAACCATGTGTCGGATGAAAAATTGGGAAAGTACGAAGGTTACCTTAAGAAAATTTATCCAGCAAAGATTAAACCAAAACAGACCTGGACTGTGATATACAACCCGAATAAGTCCATCGACTTTTACTTTAATAATAAACTATATGGGGAAATTAAAGATATGGATTTCGCCAAAAAATATTTTGGTATTTGGATGAATCCAGCAGGAGAATTTAAAGATCTTCGTCAAGACCTTTTAAAAAACCAGAGGGCTTAGACCTTCTGTAGGGCACAGCAATTACTGGCCCCCCCCGCCAAAGACCTTTTAAATAAAAAACGTGATTTGAAATAAGTAAGCATTATTTTTGGTTTCATTATTCCCTTATATACTTGTTGATTTCCTGCAAATAAGAATTTAGACTTGTACTGTATAAATAAACAAAAAACAGGATTGGCTATGGTTAAACACATTTTTTTATTTTTTCTTATTATTTTTTCTTATTCAAACACAGTAAGCGCAGAAAAAGAAAAACCGGTTCTAACAAATGGTTGGTATCAATGGTCGCCGTATCAATACTCTGTTGAAAATGAGGGGCTTAAAACCTTGACAGGTCTGGATGTTGCACTTGTCCGGAAATTAACAGAAAAAACAGGAAGGGAAGTAAAATATTCGCCTGTTAGCTGGAAAGAACACCAAGATCAGTTGCGCGATGGGACAAGAGATTTCGCCGCCGGGGCCACCTATACAGATGCCAGGGCAAAGTTTGTTTATTTTTCAGAGCCTTACCGTTTTGAAGAAAATTCTATGTTCACAGACTGGGATAACGTTGGGACTTTAGAGTTCAATAATATTTCAGAATTCCTACAACAGATACGTGAAAATAATTTTAAATTAGCCGTGATTGACGGATACATCTATGCTGATCCAGGTCTTAATGACTTTATTAAAGATCCTGTGAACGCTGACCTTATTACAAAAACGGGCGATGATCACGAAAGCATGAAACTTTTAATGAAGGGGGAAGTCTCTGGCTTTTTAGCAGATAAAACAGTTGGGGCAAATATGATTTGGAAGACCAAAATGGGACAAGAAATCACAGAAGTTCCTTTGAATATAAAAGTGCCAATTCACCTTATGTTTTCCAAGAAAGCAGTGCCTTTTTCTGTTGTTGAAGAATTTAACAAAGCCATTAAAAGTTATGTCGGGTCAAATGAATACAATACAATTGTAACAGAATATTTGGCCCCAGTTATGTTCTTGAAAACGGTTGATTCCCCCTGGTTCCGAATCGTTGAAACCATTGGAACAATAGCATTCGCATTATCCGGCGTTATGATTGCCTTCCAACAAAGGGCAACCTTGCTTGCCGCCTTCTTATTTTCATTTTTACCCTCTTTTGGTGGCGGCATCGTCCGGGACGTTTTGTTTGGTATTACCCCCGTTTATATTTTAAGGGCCCCTATTTACTTTTTGATCGTGGCGGGGATTGTTGTCGGATCTTATTTAATTTCCCACTATGCAGGAAACAAAGTTTCTAAATTCTTTGATGCTTTGATTCCGGCGAAGTTAAAGAAAAGAAAAGAAAACTTTTACTTAGTCTTAACCGATTCGATGGGGCTTGCCGCCTTTACAGTTTCGGGTGTGTTTGTAACTTTGGTTGCTAAGGTTGAACCATTCTGGTTGTGGGCCCCATTTTTCGCCCTTTTAACAAGTGTCGCCGGTGGGATTATTCGTGATATTCTTGCAAGACGTGATAAAATTGTGGCCTTTTCAGGCGCCCCTTATGGGGAATGGGCAATTATTTGGGGTTTTGCTTTTTCGATGTACCTTTATTTTAATGCCATTAATATTTCACAAGAAATTGTTGCCCAGGGTATTATCGTGACAATTCTGGGTGTCTTCTTTAGCCGAGTAATTGTTTATCTTTTGAATATCAATAACCTTACCTTTAAAGATATTCACAAAAAATAATGGTAAAATTAGAAATATTTTATTTTATCAACTAAGAAAATAACCCCTTAATGTAATAGGTTAAACCTAAATTACATGGGGGGTTTATGGCTTTTATAT
>CAJXSI010000002.1 GCA_913061155.1 uncultured Alphaproteobacteria bacterium | reverse complement strand
AAGAGGATAAAGTTAACAGGCTAAGTTAATGGGATCACTCGGCACAAGGATTGAAACTTACGATTGTAAGTGAGGGACACAGTAATAACGTGAAGAGGATAAAGTTAACAGGCTAAGTTAATGGGATCACTCGGCACAAGGATTGAAACTTACGATTGTAAGTGAGGGACACAGTAATAACGTGAAGACGTTAAGAGGATAAAGTTAACGGGATCACTAGGCACAAGGATCGAAACTTACAAATTGTAAGTGAGAGACACAGTAACGACGTGAAGACGTGAAGTTAGCCTGTTAAGATTGAAAGGATTTATAATGAGCACAACAACATCAGGATCAGGAAACGATTCACAAAAAACACTTTATTGTTCTTTTTGTGGCAAAAGTCAGCATGAAGTTAAGAAACTGATTGCGGGGCCTTCTGTCTTTGTTTGCAATGAATGTGTTGATCTTTGTAATGATATTATTCAGGAAGAAGTCCGTGAATTAGGCAATGCTGAAAAAATGAAAATTCTAAATCCTTCTGAAATTATGGAAGTTTTGAATGAATATGTTATTGGGCAACCCCGTGCCAAACGTATTCTTTCTGTTGCTGTCCATAATCACTATAAAAGAATTTCGAATATGCACAATAAAGACAGTGATGTTGAATTGCAAAAATCCAATATCTTGATTTTGGGCCCTACCGGGTGTGGGAAAACATTGCTTGCCCAAACGTTGGCCCGTATTATTGATGTCCCTTTTGCTATGGCAGATGCCACAACATTGACTGAAGCTGGGTATGTTGGGGAAGACGTTGAAAATATTATCTTAAAACTTTTGCAGGCGTCTGATTATGATGTGGAACGCGCCCAACGCGGCATCGTTTATATTGACGAAATTGATAAGATTTCCCGCAAATCAGATAACCCGTCTATCACCCGTGATGTTTCTGGTGAAGGGGTTCAGCAGGCCTTGTTGAAAGTTATGGAGGGAAGTGTTGTTTCTGTCCCACCGCAAGGGGGGCGCAAGCATCCGCAACAAGAATTCTTGCAAGTTGATACAACAAATATCTTGTTTATTTGTGGGGGTGCCTTTGCCGGCATTGATAAAATCATTGCTGCGCGCGGGGAAACATCGTCCATTGGTTTTGAAGCTGACGTTCGTAAACCTGAAGACCACCAGGTTGGTGATTTGCTATCAAAGATGGAGCCATCAGACTTGTTAAAATTCGGCCTGATTCCAGAATTTGTTGGTCGTTTGCCCATTTCCGCAACTTTAGTAGAGCTTGACGAGAGTGCCTTGGTTCGAATCTTGACCGAGCCCAAAAATGCCTTGGTTAAACAGTACAAAGCCTTGTTTGCCATGAATGACGTGGAAATTGATTTCACCGACAAAGCCTTGATAGCCATCGCACAAAAAGCGATAGAACGCAAAACAGGGGCCCGTGGCCTAAGATCCATTATGGAAAATATATTATTGGATCCAATGTTTGATATTCCTGACCAAGAAGATGTGGAAAAAATTATCATTGATGAAGACAATATCATTGAAGATAAGGCGCCAAAAATTGTGTATTCAAAAAAGGCAAAAGCGTCAAAACCAAAAAAAGCCAGCGTAGCTTAAAGGAAAAATATGAAATATCCGGTTATTGCTTTACGCGACATTGTTGTTTTTCCAAAAATGATCGCAACCCTTTTTGTGGGACGGGAAAAATCTTTGAATGCTTTAACAAAGGCAGTTAAAGATAAATCGCAAGTATTGGTTTTATGCCAAAAAGATCCATCCTTGGAAAATCCAACAGCAACTGACCTATATCAATCTGGCTGTCTTAGCCATATTTCCGAAGTTATTACCTTGCCGGATGGCACAATAAAAGCCTTGGTTCATGGGAAAAAACGTGTAAAAGTTAAAAAACTTGTGCAAGGTGAATTATACTTTGAAGCAACCGTTGATGACTTAGAAGATCGGGTGACATCCCCTGTTAAAATAGGTGAACTGGCCAATGATTTGATCAACAGTTTCCAGATGTTTGCCAAAACAAATAAAAAAATTCCGGCAGAATTAATCGATAGTTTAACCAATGATGACCTGGATGAAGTTCAAGTTATGGCAACGATGCTGTCGCAGCTTCCTTTAAGCATCCGTGAACGCCAAGAACTTTTGGAACTGGATTCCATTGATTCCCGTCTGGATCATTTAATTCTTTATGTCCAACGTGAACTTGGCAACGTTCAAACAGAAGATAAAATCCGGGGGCGGATTAAAAATCAAATGAGCAAAAGCCACCGCGAATATTACCTTAATGAACAATTAAAAGCCATCCAACGGGAACTGGGCCAAAGTGATGAAGGTCTGAATGAATTTGATGAACTTGACCAACGCATTAAACAAACAAGTTTGTCGAAAGAGGCTGCCTTAAAAGTCACCAAAGAACTGAAAAAACTTAAAATGATGAACCCTATTTCAGCTGAAGCAGGGGTGATTCGAACCTATATTGATACCATTCTTGATTTACCTTGGAACAAATTTTCCAATTCCAAAGTTGATATCCAAAAAGCCAAAGAAATTTTGGATGAAGACCACTATGGATTGGATAAAATAAAAGAACGTATCCTTGATTTCTTGGCTGTTCAAAAGCGTATGGGGAAAATAAAAAGCCAAATCTTATGTTTTGTGGGACCTCCGGGTGTTGGGAAAACATCTTTGGGGCAAAGCATCAGCCGGGCCATTAACCGTAAATTTATTCGTTCTGCCTTGGGGGGCGTCCATGATGAATCTGAAATTCGGGGGCATCGCCGCACGTACATAGGATCAATGCCGGGCAAAATTATTCAAGGATTGCGCAAGGTTAAAACCCAAAACCCTGTTTTCTTACTTGATGAAATTGATAAGATGAGTACTGACTGGCGCGGTGATCCAGCCTCTGCGATGTTAGAAGTTTTGGACCCTGAACAAAATGAAAATTTCAACGATCATTATCTGGAGTTAGATTATGATCTGTCCAATGTGTTTTTTATTGCAACAGCAAACTCTATGAATATTCCAGGCCCCTTATTGGATCGTATGGAAATCATTCACTTAGACGGCTATACAGAAGAAGAAAAACAAGAAATCGCCAAACGTCATTTGGTTAAAAAGCAAATTGAACGCAATGGCTTGAAAGAAAATGAAATTTCAATTTCAGATGATGCCTTGCTGGAAATTGTCCAATATTATACACGCGAAGCAGGTGTCCGGGGATTGGAACGGGAAATTTCATCCATTTGCCGCAAGTCTTTACGTGAATTAATGGAAAGCAAAAAATCCAGTATTGCCGTGACCAAAGAAAACTTAAAGAATTATATTGGGTTGCCTAAGTACACACACGGCACAACCGAAGAACAGGACCAAGTGGGCATTTGCACTGGCCTATCCTGGAGCCAAGTTGGCGGCGATATGTTAATGATCGAAGCCGTTAAAATCCCTGGAAAAGGGCGCATTATTACCACAGGTAAATTGGGCGATGTCATGCAAGAATCAATGCAGGCGGCCTTTAACTATATCCGATCAAAAGCAGAAGATTTTGGCATTGATCGTGACGTATTGGAAAAACATGATATCCACGTTCACGTACCTGAAGGGGCCACCCCAAAAGAAGGCCCCTCTGCCGGTGGCGCCATCTTTACAACAATTTTATCGTTGTTAACAAACATTCCTGTTTCCCGACATGTTGCCATGACAGGGGAAATAAACTTGCGCGGAAAGATCTGCAAAATTGGGGGCTTAAAACAAAAACTTTTGGCGGCCACCCGTGGGGGAATTAAAACTGTCCTGATTCCAAAAGACAATGTTAATGACCTGGAAGAAATGCCCGACAATGTAAAACAAGCACTGACGATTATTCCAGTTGGTCATGCCGATGAAATCATTCCATACGCGTTAACAGAGGATTTAAAAATAAAAACATCGTACCGGACCAAAAAAGCCCCTATGGAAAGTGGTGCTATCCTTTCTTAAATGTTGGTTTTTTGAAAAACTGCTTTTTTGATGATGGTAAGATTGGGATGCCCTTGGATAATTTTAACGCCAAATCTAAGTTGTGCAGACACAGATAGTATGCCTATGTCTTTCTTTAATCTCTTCCAAGAATTTTATCAAGCGGGGGCCTCTTTTGTCTGGAAAAATCATATAAACATAGATACTGTTTCTTGTTTTTCATTTGCTTCTTATAGACTGATTACATCCGCCTATTCAATTTTTCCTGCGGCAATTTCAACACTGGATTTTTTCATTTCATCCGTCATGGGTTCTGCGCGGCCATGCAAGATTTTTGCCAAAAATGATTCTGCGGCGGCAATAAAGGACATCTTGTTTTCAGGACGTGCCAGGCCGTGGCCTTCATCTGGATAAACCAAATAAGTTACCGGAATATTTCTATCTTGCATGGCTTTGACGATTTGATCTGATTCGGCCTTTTTCACCCGCGGATCGTTGGTTCCATGCACAATTAATAACGGCCGTTTAATCTGGTCCACATAGGTTATTGGCGATTTCTTGCGCAGAATTTCGCGGCCTTCGCCTGTATTTGGATCACCCCCAGTTTCTGTAATAAATTGATCAACCATTGGTTTCCAATATTCGGGGAACGAGTCAACTTGCGTTTGAAGATTTGATATCCCCACAAGGCTGATACCACAGGCAAAAACAGTGGGCGTCATTGTCAGGCCAACAAGGGTGGCGTATCCCCCGTAACTTCCGCCAAAAATACACATTTTATCCGCTGTCGTCACCCCATGGGCAACCGCCCACTTTGATGCATCGATCAGATCATCATGCATTTTTTCAGCGTATTCGCCATTACCTGCATTCATATAAGTTTTTCCCAGACCGTAAGATCCGCGGTAATTAACCTGTAAAACAGCGTATCCACGATTTGCCATCCATTGACGATAGGCCCAAGTGCGGTCGTATTCAAAAACGTCCCTGGCCTTTGGTCCGCCATGGACAAATAAAATCATAGGAACTGATTTCAAAACATCCCCATCTTGATCAACGTCTTTTGGAAGGGTTAAGTAAGAAACCAATTCCATCCCATCACGGGCCTTGAAAATCTTTGCATACGTTTTGGCAAAGCCATAGTCTTTTAAGCTTTCAAACATATGGAACAAATAAGTTGCCTTCTGATTTTGTCGATCATAGATATAATAAACTGGTGGCTGATCGCCATTATCAAGCGTTACAATCCAGGTATTAAAGTCCAAAGTAGAACTGATAACCGACGGATTCCCCAGCCCTAAGGAATTCAAATAATCAAAATCCGGTTGATAAGTTTTATCCAAGATAATCGTCTTAGATTTATCATAATTCACCTGGACAGAAATGGGCGTTTTTTCCGTTGGATGAACCATAATGTCTTCGATATTTCCTTTTGTCGGTTCAAAGATAGTTTCTTCATCTTGGGTTGTGAAATCTGACAAAGTTAAGGCCGCATATTCACGCCCAACACTGTTTTGCCAATAAATCTTTTGACCATCTTTCGAAAAGAATAAGGGGCTTGTGAAATAAGTATCTTCTTTGTTTTTAAGTTTTTTATAAACAGACCATTTATCATTTTCATATTTGTAAAAAACTATTTTCTGCCCTGGGGCCAATTCCAATCCCATTTTCATATTTAAATTGGCATCAAATAAAAACCCTACGTATTTATTGTTTTCATAAAGACGTTTTGATTCACCTGTTTGCAAATCGTATTCGACAACATCATGGAATTGCGGGTTGCGATCATTTTGGGAAATCAATATTTTGGTGGGTTTCAGGGGGCTTTGCGCCAGAATCATTGACGAAACGCCCTTTTCAGGTGTTAGGCGTGTTGATTTCCCTGAATCAATATCCAGCTTATAAACTTTCCAATTTTCATCCCCTGCCGTATCCTTTTTATACAAAATATGTTTGTTATCATACGACCAACTTAAAGATTGTATTTTGCGATCCTTGGAATTTGTCAGAGGCCTGGGTTTTGATTCTTTTGTTAAAGCCTGAACCCAAATATTCATAACCCCTTCATAAGGGGCCAAATACGCAAGGCTATTGCCATCAGGGCTGATGCGCACATTTAAGTGGTCAGCATCCGCAAACAATTTCTCCCGTGGGATGATTTGATTTTTTTCCATAGGTATTTCCTTTTTTAAAAAGTAAAATGCTGTTGTCGCCAACAATAGTAATGCGATACTAATTAGACCAGCTTTCATAGACAAACCTCTTTAATAATGGCATTCATCGATTCTGGTTGAATGGATGCCCCCCCAATCAACACGCCTGACACTGTCGGCTTGGATAAAATTTGATTAATATTATCAGGCTTAACAGACCCCCCATAGACGATGGGAATGTTTAAAAAGCCTAAGTCCTGCATAACGTTATCTATACTTTGATGAACAGTTTCAATTTCTTTAATGGTTGGAACCTTGCCCGTTCCGATGGCCCAAACAGGCTCATAGGCAACAATACACTGATTTGAAGGAACAGATCCAGATAATTGTTCTGTCAAAACATCGATTGTTTTACCTTGAATATAATCTTCTTCGGTTTCCCCAACGCAAATAATTGGAATCATCCCATGGGTAATGACTTTTAAGGCCTTGCCTTTTACAGATTCATTGCTTTCTTGGTGGTATTGTCGGCGTTCCGAATGCCCAAGAATGGTATAATTGCAACCTAAATCTTTAAGCATCGCGGCACTTATATCCCCTGTCCTGGCCCCTTTATCTTGATCTGAACAATTTTGCGCCCCAAGATGCCAGTCAGATTCCTTGCTTTTCAGATTATTTGCCACCAACCCCAAGGATGTATAGGGCGGACATATAATAAATTGATGATCGTTATTTAACGACTTCATTTCAATTTGGTTCAAAAATTCAATTGAATCTTGATTCCCCAAATTCATTTTCCAGTTACAGATGATAAATTTTGTCATAGAATTTTGCCTAATAATATGGTATCCATTAGAAACAAATTTATAGTTAATAAGCAATATTTTATTTAATAAAGGGAAATAATACATGCTTCACTTTTTCCGTAGCAAGGCATCCAGCTGGATTATGAAGATAATTTTGGGTTTAATTTTTTTCAGCTTTGGGCTTTGGGGGGTCAGCGGCATTTTTGCGGGCCATGCCAACCAACAAATTGTTGCCAAAGTTGGGGATGTAAAAATTGGGAAAGAATATTTCCTGCACGTTTTGCAGCAACGGGTCAGGGAAGCCAACAAGGCACTTAAAGGCACAGCATCTATAACTGTTGAACAAGCCATCAGCCTTGGCATTCACAAGGTTTTATTAAATGAAATCGTCAACAAAACCATCCTGGATATAGAATCCAGAGACTTAAAATTAACGGCCGGCTTAGGCAGTATTAAGGCCCTTATTAAGTCTGATCCTATTTTCACAGATAAGAACGGACATTTTGATCGGGATAAATACGAAGAAATTCTTAAACGATCCTCTGTCACAGAAGAACAGTTAATTGCGGATAAAGGTAAATCCTTGATCAATATGCAATTATTATCCGCTGTTACAGCCATCAGTAATATCCCTGCGACATTAAGCATTGAGATGTTTAAAATGATGATGGAAGAACGTTATATTAAATTATATTCCATTGATCCTGTTCAATTAATGAATAAGAAATCTTACAAAAAAATGAAAATTGATGCAGCTGAAATGGAACAGCATTATGAGGAAAAGAAAGAATCCTATAAAGTCCCTGAAAAACGTCGGGCCACAATTCTTGTCATCAATGCTGATCAAATTGCCAAAAATTACAAGTTCAGAAAAAGTGATATTCAACAGGCTTATGAAGAAAAAATTGGGGATTATGCCATCCCAGAGAAAAGGGATGTTATTATCTGGACAGCATCAGATAAAAAAGCAGCCAATGCGTTGCACAAAGACCTGAAAAAGGGCCACGTTAAAAAGCATAAAGACACTGAAACAGTCATCAACAATGTAACACCTGATGATTTGCAGGATGTTGTTTCTGAAGTTGTGTTTGATGTTAGCAAGACCCCTTTTATTACAGACCCCATTAAAACCGAAGATGGTTATCAAATCGTTAAAATAAAGAAGATCAAGGCAAGTCACACCCAACCCCTTGCCGTTGTTAAAGCACAAGTTATTGACGACTTAAGGCAACAAAAACTGTCTGAAGATATTGCAACCCTAACCCAAACGATTGAAGATGAAGTAAGCGGCGGGTCAACTTTAGAAGAAATTGCGCGTAACCATAAACTGAACATTATTAATTCTGGTTTCTTCCATAAAAGCCAAGGAAAATTAAATAATGGCATAGTTCCTGAAATGGTTAAGGCAGCTTACGACCAAGCTGTTGGCGAAGATGGCCCTGTTGTGGAAGTCAATCAAAGCAAACTTTTCATCTTGCGGGTTGATGCCGTGCAACCAGAACACATTCCTGAACTTGATGCAGTCAAGGATACGGTTCGCACAGATATATTATTTAAAAAGGCAAAAGATGAAGCAGCCATAATTGCCAAAAAACTTCAATCCATGAGTGGTAATAAAAAGGCAACGGATGAACTTGTTCGTGCAAACGCCTTTATTCAAAGCAAAACGATGGGCTGGAAAACAATGCAAACCATTGCAAAAGATAAGCTTGCGCCCAAGGTTTTGGAAAAAGCCTTTTCCCAAAAAACTGGTGTACGTGACCTTGTTGAAACCCCGTCTGGTTTTGTTGTTATTGAAACAATTGATACAAAACCTGTGGAAATCGAATCGAAACTTCGTGAGTATAAAGAGACAAAAAGCATGTTAATGGAAGTTTTGAACCAAGATATTTTTGGTCAATATATTGATGCTTTGAAAGAAAAGCATGGCGTGGAAACCTATGACGAAGAAATGGACACCTTGCTTAGCTAAGTAAATATAAAGAATATAAATTATTTATTGAACATTCTTTATTGTGTATACTTTTAATTATGGATGTGACGTCAAAAAAAATAAAGTTTAAAGGAAAAAATGGGTACATGATTGCGGCCCAACTTGACCTGCCAAAAACGGGTAAGCCCAAAGGCATGGTTTTGTTTGCCCACTGTTTTACTTGCTCTAAAAATTTAAATTCCGTCAATTATATTTCCAAAGCATTGGTTCAAAAACAGTTTGGTGTTTTTCGTTTTGATTTTACAGGCATTGGTGAAAGCGAAGGGGATTTTTCAGACACCAATTTTTCAACCAATATCCAAGACCTTGTGACTGCCGCAGAATTTATGAAGAAAGAATATATGGCACCAGACGTTTTATTGGGCCACAGTCTGGGGGGTGCCGCCGTTCTTGCTGCAGCCAGCAGCATTCCAGATATCAAGGCTGTTGCCACAATTGCCGCGCCGTTTGACCCCCTTCATGTTAGCCATCACTTCCAAGATCAAGTGTGCCTTATAAAGAAAGACGGGCAAGCCGAAGTTAATTTATCCGGGCGAAAATTTATAATAAAAAAACAATTTATTGAAGATATTGATTCCCATAATATGGTTAATCATATCAAAAACCTTAAAGTTCCCCTGATTATCTTTCATGCCCCTGCCGATAAAACGGTTGGTATTGAAAATGCCAAGATGATTTTTGATACAGCCAGACATCCAAAAAGTTTCGTCTCCCTTGACAAGGCGGACCATTTGCTTTTGGATAATCCTAAGGATGGAGAATATGTTGGTCAGGTCCTTGCGTCCTGGGTCCATCGTTATCTGGAGGCTTAAATGCTTGAAAATTATATCCGTCGACCTTATCAAAAAATATTGGTTGATCCTGTTGCACGGGTTTTGTGTCGGCAAAAATCAATCACCCCCACCACCCTTACTTTTTTAGGTGGGCTGGCGGGACTGACTGTTATTCCTTTGCTTTATACGGGTCAAACCATGCTGGCCATTATTCTTATTTTATTTTCAGGCTATTTAGATACAGTTGATGGCACCCTTGCCCGGTTATCGAACAAGACCAGTTCCGTTGGTTGTATCCTGGATATTACGTGTGATCGATTGGTGGAATTTGCAATTATTCTTGGGCTGTTTCTTGTTGCCCCGGATGACAGAGGTTTTTTCAGCCTTCTTATGCTGGGGGCTGTTTTATTTTGTGTGACATCTTTCTTGGTCGTGGGTATTTTCAGCGATAATGAAACGGACAAAAGCTTTCATTACAGCCCAGGCCTGATGGAACGGGCCGAAGCTTTCATCTTTTTCATTGCTATGATCCTATTTCCAGAATTTTTCACACCATTGGCCTTGGCCTTTTCTGTCCTGGTTTTTTGGACAGGCACATTAAGAATCAAACAGTTCGCCAAACAATCTGCCTAATCCCTGAAGCACTTTACCCCTGTATATCTTGATATAAACTTCTTTGACAAAGCTATGCAAACTTTGCATTTGCAAAAAAAATATTATTGCATATTGTGTAGGTATATTTATGGGATGAATCATGACTAATCATATAAAAAAATTAAGTTTATTTATTTTATTTTTTGCTTTGAACAATGCATGGGGCGCAAATAGCGTTCCTCAAGAAGAAGATCCAAATTTCAAAGCACTTTCAAAATATGTTAGACTTAGAGATGATGCCGAACAACTACACAATGCCCTTAGGGGCCTTCCTTCATATGCATCCGAAGGGTTTGGAGAATTTATTAACTCCCTGCTTGTACATAATCGTCATATTTGGGTTAAAGATGTTGCACTGTTAATTTCTCTTGTTTCTGATATTGACCCCGACCATAGGCACACCTTTTCAGCATGTATTTCATCACTTTTTAAACATGCACGTGGATCTGATGATTATGAAAAAATAGTTTCAGCCTTCAAAACAATATCGCCAACTTATTGGGCCTCTTTGATCCCTATTGCCAGAGAGATCATGGGCAGACGTCATGAATGGGCTAGTGATGTTGTAGAAGAAATTACTTCTTATGTAGAGGAGGATGAAACAACTAGCCTCGCTACCACATTATCACAAGACCTTGTAGATAATATAAAATCTCTTTCTGGCTATATTAGATTTTCTAGTGATCGTGTAGATTTAATCAAAGCTGTCAAAGGGGCTCCTCGTGGCACTGGATCATGCATTAAAAGACTATGTGAAGCAAAAAATAGTCCGCATATATTTATGGATGAAATTGTCAAACTAATACCTCTTGTTTCTGCTGTTGAAGTAGAACACCAAGAAGCATTTATGGCCGCAGCAACGCCTCTTTTAAGACATGCAAAATTTAGTAGTGATTCAGAAACCATTCTAAAAGCTTTAATAAAAATGCCTCGGGAACACCTCATAGGGTTTAGAGAAACTGCAGAAAGTATTGGTACCAGACGTCATATGTGGGCTAAGGCAATTGTAGAAAACATTGATACCTACGCTTCTTCTAAAGCTGCAGCAAGAAGAAGTGCTGCCGCAAGAAGTAGTGCTGTTGCAAGTGATACATCACGCCGAGGTGCAGCAGGTGCTGCTGCAGCGGCCAGTTCAGCAGCGACGGTAGAAAGTGATGATTTTACTGCCCATGCCGCAGATTCCGATGAAAGTTATATTAAAAGAATATTAAGAGGAAGCAGGCTAGCTAGATCTTCCATCGAAGACTTGAAAGAATTAATGCCCCTTATCTCCAAACTTGAAGAAGAACACCGGGAAGCCTTTTTAGCTGCTGCAACCCCCCTTTTCAAACATGTAGCTTTTAACCGAGATGCCATCAGAGTCATAAAAGCATTATTATTCATGCCCAGAAGCCATCTTACAGAATTTAGAAACATTGCCCTAGGTATCCGTGCAAAAAGCTGGATGAGCGTTAGTAATATCATAACAAAAATTTGGCAATATAGACCAGCTGTGGCTATAAGTGAACCACCCCACAGGAGTGCAGCAGGGGCTGCTGCTAGCTCAGGGACTTCTGCTTCCGCTTCATCAGCTGACGAAACTCGTGAAGACACGCATGGGGTTCCTCCTCGCCCCAGCCAAACTCAAATAAATCTGCGACTTAGACAATTTATAATGGAACATTTTGGCAATCTTATACATTTAGGGGGATTTGTCCATACTCAACAGCGAGATTATAATGAATTTGTTTTAACTCCTGTATCCCCGTCCGGGGCATCTCTGACAGAGCATATTATTGTCCTGCATCTTGGGGATGAAACTGGAGATGGAACTCCGGATAAAGAAACAGCGATTCAAAACTTGTTAAAATCCCAACCTCACTTTAAGGATCTGTATGACTCTGGCCTGACTATTGATGGAAAAAAAATAGCCACAGGGGATGAAGTTTTAGATGAGTTAATCTTATCCCTACACTTGGAAAAAAGCGTTGCGGATTATCTACAAAGCGAGGCTTTTATAAGTGATTTCAAAAAACGAAAAGAAGGCCAAACTTGGATTGATGTTCTAAATGAACATTTTGAATAGTGTTTATTACACTTACTGCTTTACAGCCAGGAAATGCGCACTGATTCCTTTGCCTGTTTTGTTGCAATCCCTTATATCCTTATAGCCATTTAAATGCTCTGTATATGTTGTTTCTCCATATGCTTTTATAAAGGTGTTTTTAATATCTTTTGATGAAAGCCTATCGACAACATCTTGATTATATTTTGTATGGTTTTCTGAAAGGTCCGAAAATTTAACATCACTAAAACCATGCCTTTGAAGATCTTTAATATAGGATTGGGGGGTATGGGCATACAAAGGAAGGGATTCTGTTTCAATTAAATCCTGCATTTCTGGACTCCACTGGCCTTTTTTAGGGCTCAGCCAATCAAAAATAACAAGCCTCCCACCTTTCTTTAAAACTCTATGGAACTCTTGAAATGTTTTTTCTCTTTGACTATCAGGCAGATGAACAATAACACCCCTGCTGTAGACAACGTCAAAGGACTGATCAGGAAAAGGTAATTTTTGATCCCCTTTAATAAGTTGAAAATCAACAAGGTCTTTAATATTATCAGGGCGTTTACTAAGGGCCCCATCAATCATCTCTGGATTGATTTCCACACCAGCAACCTGGGCTTGATGCTTTGAAGCAAGATAAAAAGCAACACCCCCCAAGCCTGAACCAAAATCCAAAACTTTTTTGTGGTTTAGAGCAACATTTTTAAACATCTGATCGATTGCTTCAGCACCCCCCTCTGACATCATATTATTGCCATAAGCCAACTCTAGTTGGTGACAATATTCCTTTGTATAGGACGCATTAATCTGATCCACATTACTTTTATTCATTTTCCCACCCCCAAATTATCAAAAATATGTAAATACTGGCCATATCCCTGCTGTTGCATTTCATCTTTAGGGATAAAATTCATCGCCGCAGAATTCATACAATACCTTAAGCCTGATGGTTTGGGCCCATCTTTAAAGACATGCCCAACATGGGATTTTCCATATTTTGACTGAATTTCAGTTCGGGGCCAGAATGCGCTAAAGTCCAGTTTTTCAACAATATAGTCAGGATCAAGGGGCGCTGTAAAGCTTGGCCACCCTGTGCCTGATTTATATTTAGTCGTTGAACTGAACAAGGGTTCCCCGGATACAATATCAACATAAATACCTTCACGTTTGTTATCCCAATATGCGTTATCAAAGGGTTTTTCTGTGGCATCTTCCTGGGTTACTTTATATTGCATGGGCGTTAATTCTTTTAAACGTGCTGCTTTGTCAAAATTTTCATATTGGTTATTCGCCATTGCATTTCCCATAAGTAAACTTAATATAAGTATTTTAATTTTTGTCATGCCATACCTTCTTTCTTAAGGCTTCAACTTTTTTATCGCGGGCACAGTTCCAACGATAATATTTATACCTAACAGGATTTTCTTTGTAATAATTTTGATGATATGCTTCCGCTGGGGTGAAATTTGTAGATGATAAAATATCTGTATGAACCTGTAATCCCGCCTTATTAAACAAAGCAACCATCTGCTGTTTTGATTTTTCCGCAATTATTTTTTGGGTATCATTATTATAAAAAATAACTGTTCTGTACTGGGAACCTTTATCGCAAAACTGGCCCTGGTTATCCGTTGGATCGACATGTCGCCAAAAATAATCCAAAATTTGTTCAAGGGATGTTTTACTTGTGTCGAAAGTAACCTGCACAACCTCCACATATCCACTATTACCAGCGGAAACTTGTTCGTAAGTTGGGTTGTCTGTTTGCCCCCCATCATAGCCTGAAACTGTCTCTGTAACACCATGTAATTTATCAAAATCAGACTCTAAACACCAAAAACAGCCTCCGCCTAAAACAATTTGTTCAAGTTTTGCATTGGAAAAATTTGATATCATTAATACCCCCCACAGAAATATTATTTTTTTCATACTTGCCTCCTGTTTATAATTACAGCGTACAGGTTTTTATTAAACTTGTGATTTTTTTTTGTAAAGTCATAGCAACCCTTTCCATTTCAAAAAATCTATTGCAATAAATTATTCATTAAGTTAATATTTATTTAATATTTAATAACCTTAAGGGGGGTATAATGAAAAAAGTTCTAATAGGTTTTGCAGCTGTAGCAGCGATTCTTTCTGCAGGAATAAGCCATGCAGATTCCAGCGAAGTAATGACTTTGCGCCAACAAATTAATGAATTAAATGCACGTTTGGATGCCTTGGAAGGGAAATCTTCTGGGTCCAGCCGTATGCATAAACAATCTGATAATACAGTTGTTCATTCCCGTGATGAAAAAGTTAAACTAACAATTGGTGGACACGTAAGCGTTGCCACAGCTTGGGCTGATGATGGGGCCAAAACTGGTGTTTATCACGTAACAAACAATAACAGTACAACACGTACGCATTTTATTGCTGAAGCACCCATCAGTGACGATTTAACGGCAAAAAGTATTTTTGAATTTGGTTACCGACCTAATAACTCTTCCGATGTAAGTCTTCGATCCGGCGCTGCTAAGAAAAATAACCTTGATCCAAGGCGGGCAGAATTTTTGTTGATGAGTCAAAAAATGGGTACTTTATATATGGGTAAAGGACCAAGTGCAACAGACGATTCATCTGAACAAGATCTTTCGGGAACATATCTTGCAACATCATCTTACTTGACAGATTCATCTTATTTCGTGAACAAAGGCGAAATAACCACTGATCCAAAAACAAGCCCACGCTTAATTGAAGTATACGACCCATTCGACGGGAATGGTCGTAAGCAACGCATTCGTTATGACTCACCAATCTTTCAAGGGGTCCAACTTCGCGTAGGACACAGTGCCTCAGGATCAACAACTGGTAATAACAGCACACATGATGCCGCCTTGTTCTATGGCGCAAAGATCAGTGGCTACACAGTTCGTGCAGCTGCCGCAGCCGTCAGAAACGATGGGGGTCAATACAAGCAATATAACGGAAGTTTGTCCGTTCTTGCACCTTTTGGTACAAACATCAGTTTTGCAGGGGGAACACGTGATTACAGAAACCGTCCTGGTGGATCAAATGCTGAAAACTATTTTGTAAAACTTGGACAACATGTTGATATGTTGGATTGTGGTAAAACAATCTTCTCTGTTGACTATGGTCAAACACGTAACCTATCAACAGATGCGGACAAAAAAGGAACGGCAAAATTATTTGGTGCGACAGCATTGCAAAAATTTGATAGTGCCGCAACAGAAATGTTCTTAACATGGCGTGGTCATCAATTTGATGTTCAAAAATCAAGCACAAAAGATTATAAAGATATTCACGTAGTCATGCTTGGTGCACGTCTAAAATTCTAGAGCGCCCATAAATGAAAAAGCTTTTAAGTGCCCTTTTCGCAATCTTGACCCTTGTTAGTTGCAGCAACTACGAGGGTCAAGAAGTTTTACCCACAGACCAGGTTAATGGCCCAGGTCTTTTTACAGGTGAAAAAGGGGAATTTGAAATTTCCATTAATGACCATTCTAAAAAAACTTCGTATAAAAGAGAAAAGCTAAAATAGTAAAATAGATGCCAAAGAATGACGATTGAAAGCAGATGCTTAAAGAAAATAAAAAGAATAGTCCAAAATGAATTAGGTCCTTTCTCTGTCCTTCCCCAAGGATCAAAAGCACGCTTAATCGCCCTATTTTCCCTACATACTTATAAAAGAAATCAACTGATCACACGCCCATCGAAAGAAGCTGACTTTTTATATTTCTTGGTTGAAGGCGCCATAAATCTTAAAATAAAAGACCAAATTATTCCTTTAAAAGAAGGCATGCTTTTTGGTGAAGAATGTGCCCTGGATCAAAAAGATTATATTGGAACAGCCACGGCAACATCCCAGGATGTAACAGTTGCAAGAATTCATAAATATGATTTAATTCAGCTTGTCAAAAATGATCGGAAAATGTTGAATGAATTAATTTTGAATTTTTCGCGTGAATTCACAAGAAAATTTCAGCAGAAACCTGAAAAAGGTATCCGAAAGAAAAAAGTCGACCTTCCTTTTAATGAAAACATTTACTTATTCGGATGGATTTTGGCCATTTTAACGCCCATTATTTTATTTTATGTTTTGGGGAATTATTACGATTTCCAAATAAAACAAAAGTTATTTTTATGTATTTTATCTGGAACCCTTATAACATGGGCATTCCGGTTGGTTCCTGAATTCATCCCATCTATCTTCGCCTTGTTGATCAGCTTGGGGATTGGGTTAACAGATCCCAAAGTTATTTTATCTGGATTTTCGTCCAGAACCTTTATCATGGCCCTTGGTATCTTTGGAATTGCCGCTATTATTATGTCTTCTGGGTTACTTTATAGGATCTTATTAAATTTGTTAAATAAGGTGCCTAAGAATAATATTTTGGTTAACATGTCCATGTTTACCCTGGGGTCGATTCTGACGCCTACTGTTCCTGATATGACAAACAGGGTTAACTTATCGGCCTCTTTTGTAAAAGATGCGTATGCCACCTTACGCCTTCATTACAAAGAAAAGATGTGGACTGTTGTTGTTGCCAATGCGTTGCAAAGCGTTACGTTGTTAGGCCCTTCTTTTCTTAGTAGTTCTGTACGCAATTATGTATTACTTGGATTATTCTGGGGACAATATCAGGCGCAATTCCAATGGATGGGTTGGCTTAAGGCATCCTTCGTCACAGCCCTTATTTTAATTGTTCTGCATTCTATTGCCATGGCCATTCTAATGCGGGGGTTCACAAAAATAAAATTGTCAAAAACCCTGATTTCCCGGCAGCTTGAAACCTTGGGTCCCCCAACTTCTTATGAATGGGCTGCCGCGGTGGGAACCCTGATCTGTTTTATTGGCATGGCGACATCTCGGTATCATCGAATTAATCCTGAAACCATTGCCTTGCTTGTCATGTCAACATTTTTAACTTTCAGTTTCATCCGACGCGATGGGTTTAATACTGACATCAACTGGACAGAGTTGGTTTATCTGGCAGGGTTAACGGGATTGCTATCCACAGCCAATCATATTGGCCTATTGCACATGATTTCAGATAAACTTGAATTTGTTGGAAATTATATCTTAGGCAATTTCAATAAAACGATTGCGATTTTATTCGTCTTAATTACCTTAACCCGTTTTGTTATGCCCAAAGGCCCCACAATTTTTATTTTTGGGTCCATCCTTATTCCGATTGCCCAAACAATTGGAATATCCCCCTGGATTATGGCCTTCATTATTTTAATTTTTGGCGAATCTTTTTACTTTCCTTTTCAATCACCCGAATATTCAAACTTTCGATTTGTTTTAATGAAAAATCATCCCTTTAAAGAACGTTCTGTTTTAACCTTAAATGCGATTCTTAACTTATTAAAGTTGGCAGCTATCTATTTAAGTTTGCCCTATTGGAAATCAATAGGATTATTAAGCCTATGATGATGATTAAAAAAAGATTTTTTATTGTTAAGGGAATACTGATTCTGGTTATTTTTTGGTTTATTTTATCTTATAACTTAAACCGGCCCAGAATTATTATTATTCATAGTTATGATACGACGCTGTCTTCTGTCCGTGCCTTTAACAAAGGGTTTTTAAAAAAGCTTCAACATGATAAGAATCCTTCTATCTTAAATTATTTTATGAACACGTTAAATAAACAATCTGAACGTTATAAAGTTTCATCAGGAATATCTGCAGAAAATATTATTGAGGATCTAAAACCAGAAGTCATCGTCGCCGTTGGCGAGGAAGCACAAGAATATGTGGGGAAAAACTATATTGGCAACCCCCATATCAGCCTTGTCTATGCAAAAATCAAGGATCCTTCTTCTTATGACTATACAAATGCAAAAAATGTTTCAGGCGTTCAAGAACAATTTCCGTTAAATGATGTTAAGAAAGTTTTATCCAGCCTAAAGAAAAACAAAAAAAGCCTGAAGCTTGCCTCCATTGGGGATCAAACTACCTTAATGAAAGTGGATGATAAGTTTATCTTAACCCATTCATGGGATCCCCATGTTTTAACAGATTCAATCATGGTTGATACCTTTGAAGAATGGAAGGAATCTGTCAAAAAGCTAAACCACCTGGCTGAGGTTGATTTTATCTTTTTGTCAAATTACAGGAACCTGAAAACATCAATGACAGATAATACGATTGTTTCTTCTAAAGATGTTATTTCTTGGACAGTTAAAAATTCGGCCATCCCCGTCATTGGTTTATATGAAACAAATTCAAAAGATGGCGTCCCCCTGTCTGTATCAACATCTTCTTTATCTGAAGGAAAAAATACGGCCCAACTTGTCTTGGAAATTATTCAAGAAAAAGCCGTTAAAACAAAAGTCTTAACAACGGAACATTTTTTAATAAGCTTAAACACAAAATATTCAATGTATGATGATTTAGGAATTCCAGAAATTTATAAATCTTTTGCCATTGCCTCTGGGCTTTATTACGAAGGAAATAAGATAAATGGTAAATACAAATTATAAAATATTATTAATTTTATTCTGCCTATTGGCGGGGAATGCAGCCGCAAAAAGGTTGCAAATTCGATCTGTTGGATCCACAACTGTCTATCCATTTTCTGTTGAAGTTGCCAAGAATTTTTCAAAGAATTTTAATAAAATAGAACCCTTTGTCGAAGGGACTGGCACAGGTCAGGGAATGGCTGTTTTTTGCGGCCCAGCCAAGCATAACTTTTCACCTGACATAGTTGGGGCATCCAGAAAAATAAAAGAATCGGAAATCACCTTATGTCAAAAAAATGGGGTGGGTCCTATTTTAGAGGTTCCTTTTGGCTATGATGGTATTATCTTAAGCGTCAAAAAAGGAACCAAAAACTTCAACATTACACTTGAAGAATTATTTCTTGCGATGGCAAAACAAGTTCCAAATAAATATGGAAAACTGATCAAGAATCCTTATAAAAAATGGCGGGATATTAACCCCAAACTTCCCAATATAAAAATCCAATTATTATTACCCCAAGTCAAAAACGGAACTTATGGATCTTTCCTAGAACTTGCCATGGATAAAGGGTGTGCCACCAATAAATGGATTCAAAAGATCAAAGAATCAAACCCACATCGATATGAAAAAATCTGTAACACCTATAGGCAAGACAGCGATCACGTTATTATTGCCACAAAATATGATTTAGGCGATTCCCATGATTTATTCGTTCAAAAGATTAACGATAACCCTGGAATGTTGGGCATTATGGGATACAGTTTTATTAAAAAATTTAAAGACAAAATTCAGGCCATCACAATTGGGGGGGTGGCCCCCTCTTTTGATAGTATTGCCTCACAAGACTATCTTTTATCAAGGCCTTTATATATCTATGCCCGAAAAGACAGACTGCGCATGGTGGATGGCCTTCAAAAATTTATTGATTTCTATCAATCTTCGGAAATTTCTAGCAATAAAGGAATCCTTATTAACCAGGGACTTGTTCCTTTTAATTCAGAAATAATGCCTAATATCCAAACTATTGGCTAAAAACTTGAAGCATACAGATTAGGTTACAATCATCTTACACGTTTATATAACCGGGGTTCCTGCCTATACAAAGAATCCCCTGTCAGATAATAGGCTGACAACTTCTTTAGGCGGCAAGGCTGGTTTTTTATCCCAGCCTTTTTCTTTTGCCTAACTAATTGTCTTTTTAAACATGTAGGGCAAAGAACACCCTATTAACATCAAAAATTCCAATCCAGGGAAAGGGGCCATTTTTTTAAGAATAAAAAACAGCCCCCCTACGCCAATTGAAATTAAGGCCTGCTTTTCAGTTACAGGCTTTTTATACAACCCCATTAAAAAAGGAATAAACAAAGCAAAAACTGAAATTTCATAGCCAATAATCATCACTGGAATAACGTTTGATTTTGAATAAGAAAACATCATCGCCGCCACCCCAATCAAAAAGGTAATACCTTTACTTTTTAAGACAGAACTGTTGCGCATAATATCAATTGAAATATTGGAACTGATGGCACACAACAAAGAATCTGCTGTGGAAACAATGGCAATGATAATCGAAATGGCAATTAAACTAACCATTGTGGGTGAAAAAATATTTTCCACCACCGTCATTAAAATACTGCCCGAATGTGAAACAATTCCCGTCTGGGCCCCCAAAATACCAATAACAACCGGAACGGTTGAAGCAACCATCAAGACCAAAGCCCCAATAATCATTCCTTTTTGAATGGCGGTCTTGTCCATTGCGGCAAAACACCGTTGCCCCATGTCCTGACTGATAATCATAAAACAAAGCGGCATTAATACCCAATCCGTCCAACGAATATCTGTATTTTCAGGTGGGGAATAAGCAACAATAGTCATCTTTAGATCCGGCATTTGGGTAACGTATAAGGCAATACCCGAAAAAACAATTAAGATAAAAATAACCTGAATAGCATCCGTTATAACAACTGCGCGTAAGCCACCCATAACGGTATACCCCAAAATCACAAACCAGAATCCAGCCAATATCCATGGGGAATCATATCCCAAATAGGTAAATAATTTTCGGCAAGACACCCCAATGGCCACCAAGATAAAGAATAATGTAATGACGGATAAACAAGCGGAAAAAGTCCGCAACCTTCGTGATTGATATACTTCGCCGAAAACAGAGGCCATCGTCATTAAGTTATACGTTTTTAATTTTGGGGCGACGAAAATTCCCATAATCAGGAGGCCTAAGCAAATCCCTAAGGAGTAAAAACACCCCACCCAACCACTTGTGTAGGCTGTTTCAGCGGCCCCGATGACAGCACCGCCCCCCAATTGGGTGGCCAATATCGTTAACGTTAACCAGCCCAATTTTAAGGATGATCGACAAATAAAATAGTCTTCGATTGTTTGGTCTGTCTGTTTACCTTTAAAACCAGATCCAATAAAGGCCACAGCTAATCCAGCAATAGCACTCCAAAAAATATACGTGTTCATAACACTTTTCCTTTTTTGAAAAATTAAAGTTGTAAAATTAAAAATATAAATAGAGATATAAAAAGAAACGCAGCACTATGCCGCGTGGTGGACAGGGGTATGGGCAGCAGCTACAACGTAGTTGCTGAAGATAAGTTCAATTATGTTTTTTAGGTTAGTCATACCCTTAATATGCTGTGCCAACGAACAAAAGTCAAGCCAGCCTTTTTCTACTTCTTTTTTGAATGAGAGAGAACTGTAAGAAAAAGAGGATAATATGAGGTTTTTTATTATTCCCCTGCATGATTATTATTTCTCTGCATATTTTTTCCAATACGACCATCGCGGTGAAATAAAAGTTTATTAAAAGTCCCATAGCTAAGTAGGATTTTTGAAAAAAGACTTTACATCTGTCCAAACCATGGCAAAATAATATGTATACATATTATATGGTGATATAATGGAAAAAAATACAGGTTATCTGCTTTGGCAAGTGGCCAATGCCTGGAATAAGAAAACTGAAAACAGCTTAACCCCTTTAAATATCAGCCAGGTTCAATTTATTTTAATGGCCGGGTTGGATCGCTTTGCCCAAAATAAATGCCATGTACGCCAGAAAGATCTTTCAAAGTATTGTCGCACTGATGTTAACGTAACATCCCAATCTTTGCGAAAGCTTGAGTCAAAAGGCATGATTGAACGCATTCACCGCAAAGAAAACAATAAATCCAGATACCCTGTTTTAACTGATTTGGGAAAAGATACGCTGGCCCAAGCCTATAAAATAGCCGCAAAAAACCACACAGAATTCTTCAAAGAAGATAAAATTCAAAATCTTAACGAAACGTTAATGGGCATCCTTAGGCAATAGATTGACCCTTTTTAGTCTTAGTGATATGTTTAGGCACCATGCAGAAATATCGAATTTTTATATTTTTATTGACCTTTATTGTCCTGCCCCCCAAACCTTGCGTTGCCAAAAGTTTTACGTGGGACCAATACGCAAAGGTCAGTTTTTATGGCGCCGTCCGCGGGGCGCTTGCCCTGCCTCTTGAACATCCTTTGGATTGTATTAAAACAAATATGCAGGCCTTGCCCAACAACCATAGCGCCCTGGCTGTTACAAAAAACATCTATCGCAGTAATGGCCTGATGGGATTTTATCGGGGATACATCCCCAACACCCTGCGTGTTGTCATCAAACAAATCTATCGGTGGCCAATGATGTTATTTATTCCTTTGGGGCTGGAATCTTTGGAAGTTTTTAAGCGGTCTGAAATGAATAAATTGGTATCTGCCATTATCATTGCCAATTTTGAATGCTTTATCATCACGCCCCTTGAACGGATCAAAGTTTGGCTGATGACACATTACAAAAGCAAAAGGGGCTTGCTTTACTTTTTTACAAAAAACAGAAAGGGCTTAGGCCTTCAACTTATGGCAGGACTTCGCCCTGTATATGTAAAACAAATGGTATCTTGGATAACTTTTTTAGTGGCGGATGATTTTTTCAGAGGCAGCGCCCGTAAACATTTTGAAACGGATGGGCCATTGGATTTTTGGATTTTATTTATCATCAGTATTCTTGTAGGAATTATAAATACTTTGTTTATTATGCCCTTTGACTGCGTTAAAACCCAGCAACAAAAAAACACAACCAGTGGACGTACGCGCCTGTTCAAAGCCATGCAGGATCTTTACCGAAAATACGGAATCAGCGGCCTGTATAATGGTTGGAAAGTTCGCCTTTTTCATTATGTTGTTCATGCTAGCCTTACCATCACCATTCTTGAAAGACTGGAAGTCGCATTACGATGAAATGTGACAAAAATAACTTAATTTTTCTTTCCCAATGGATGATGATTTAAAACCAAGTCTTGCAATTTATCTTGCAAAACGTGGGTATAAATTTGTGTCGTTGAGATATCGGAATGGCCCAGCATTTTCTGAACAGAAATAAGGTCAGCCCCGTGACTTAGTAAATGTGTAGCAAAGGCATGACGCACAACATGTGGCGATATTTTTGATGGATCCAGCCCCGCATCCATTGCCAACTGTTTTAACAATTGACCAAACCGCTGCCGGGTTAAATGACCTTCTTTACTGGTTGATGGAAACAACCACTTGCTTTGTTTGCGGTGTACAAAATATCCCCGCACCCCAACATACTTTTTAAGAGCAGTTCGGGCATGACTTCCCAAAGGGACGATTCGTTCTTTGGCCCCCTTCCCTTTGACAATGATGGTATCGGATTCATAAGAAAAAGCCCCATGGGTCAACATAACCAATTCAGACACACGCAGCCCTGTCGCATACAATGTTTCAAGCAATGCCATTAAACGAAGTCCTTCCGGACTGTTATCTTCGGCTGCTGTTAACAGCAAAGATTCAATGTCTTTTTCAGATAAAATTTTTGGCAGCGACTTGGCTTGTTTTGGGCTGTCTATTATTGTTGTTGGATCTATTGTTATCGTATTTTCCAAAATCAGAAAACGATAAAATTGTTTAATGGATGAAATATGCCGGGCAATCGACCGGGCAGACAATCCCCCATCAGGTAAACCAGATAAATAAATTTTTAAGTTTTCTGATGTGGCCTGAATGGGATTAATTGATTTCCCAGAAAAGAATTGAAAAAGCGATAATAAATCGCGACGGTAAGATTCCAATGTGTTTTTTGCAACCCCACGTTCCACAATTAACATTTCCAGAAATTGTTCCAAAACATTCATGGGCGCTGTCACTGTTATTCATCCTTGGCAGAAGAATAAGCATAAAGCTGTCGCAGTTGTGTTGCCTGGTTTTTCAGTTTAAGGGCTTCTAAAACACGAAGTTGAACAGCAGCCTGCCAGACATCTGTTGATAATATGGACTGTGATGAACTAAGAAGAATGGATAAACCTGCCCCAAAACCATACTGCCCTGAAATGACATCAATCAAACGACTATCTGATAATTTAAAGGGGGACGAAACGTTATGTAAAAACTTTAGTTTCTCTTTAAATAAGAATTTTTTTGCAGGTTCTAAATATATTTTTTTTACGTTTTCCATCAAATGTTCTTGTGTTTCCCCTGAAAAATAATCCAAGTTACAACTTGCAAGAAGAATCAAAGATAATTCAGAAAGTTCTTCCTGATTCAACCCTTCAACCCAAGCCTTCATTTGGCTTTTGTTTTGCAACATTAAATTATGCAGAACAAACGCAAAGGAATAATCTTTGTCATAAGCGGCAGCAGGATAATTATAATCGTTACCAAAACAAGCAACCGCCACCGTTAAAATTTTATTTGCATAAGCATTTTTGTAAAAAGCAGAAAAAGCCATTTTCTTTATTTCTTCGCCTTCTGAATCAACAAATATTTTATACAAAGCCGCCCGAATTAACGGATCATTTTCTTTATCATATTCTTTATTGGAAATTTTCTGAGTAGCCTCTTTCACCAGATCTTCTGTTGCCAATTTCAGATAATGATCTTTTAATAATTGCGGCTTATGTGTACTTTGTTCTGTATAATATTCAAGAATTGATAACTTCATTCGATCTGAAAATTTTTCAAACCCAGGATCCAATATCATCATTAAAATGATGTCATCTGACATGGATTCAATACTCATATCTTCAGGAATAATATTTTTAGATACCATCAATTTAATGATCAATGGACGGTGGGGTGAATGTTCAGTGCCTTTGATTTTTTCCCCTGCCTGAATTTGTTTGATGGTTTTGATAAAATGATGATCTTGTTTTTTATTTTCTTTTTCAAGCAAAGATAAACTTAAGTTAGCCTGGTCATCTTTCCCCATCAATAATTGCATTGTGATAACCGCATGTTGCCATTTGTTATCCTTGTCTTTTAAGGCAAATTCCTGTGCAATACTGAAGGCCTTATCATAATTATTATGAATCAGAAAATGTATAAATTGACACCATGCCCAACTATCTTCATCCAATTGATCCGCATGATTTTTCCCAAGATTATAAGCCTGGTCAACTGCTTCCATATCAAGCAGTTTTTCAAATCTTAAATTGAAAATATTATTTTCACCAGTTTTATTTTCAGGCACTTTCATAGGGGACAAAAGCAAAGATATTTGCAGGCGGGTCCAAAAATTATTTTTAAATTTCGTCGGTAAATTTTTGATAAGCCGGACAACTTGTGTATGCGAAAGCCCTTCCCAAAGATCTGTTGGAATAAATTTTGTATCATACGTATTGACCCCAACTGTTTCTGGGTTGATACCGCCGATATCTTCTGTTTCGATAACAGCAAATGACTTAAAGGATAAGCCTAAGAATATTACTATAAAAAATATTTTTTTCATCATTTTCCAATCAACGCCCCCAGTGTTTCGCCCCCTAAAATATGCACGTGATAATGGGGAACTTCTTGCCCACCATCGTTGCCTAAATTTGAAATAAGGCGGCACCCCTTTTCTGATAAATTTAACTGTTTAATAACTTTGGAAACAGCCGTGGAAAATCCGACTTTTTCCTTATCCGATGCGTTATCAGTAAAGTCATCAAAGCCTGTATACATGCCTTTTGGAATCACCAATACATGAATTTTTGCCTTAGGGGATATGTCGCGAAAGGCCAAAGAAAAATCATCTTCATAAACCTTATCACAGGGAATTTCTCGCTGAATGATTTTTGCAAAAATGTTGTTTTTATCATAAGCCATAATTTACTTTATTTCTTAAAATGCTGACGTGCAACCTCTAACATTTTTTCTGTTGCCTTAATTTTTGCTTCCAGAATTCGTTCTTCGACTTCGATATCCACACCAGCCAAGTCATTGTGATATCGTTTAATATCTTCTTCCAAAACTTTTGGATCAAGGTCATCTATTTCATGGAATTCTTCCACGCTTACTGTGCATCGTTCCGGTGTAATATTGGCCACCCCTTCGTGGGTGATATAACGTTTTAAAATATCTTTATTTTTATATATTTTAATAATCCCCGGCTGCAAATCAACAAGGCACGTTGCATGTTTGGGCATAACACCCAGCATCCCATCTGCCCCAGGCAGCGTAACCATGGAAACACTGTCGTGTTCTATGGTCGTAAAAGGGGATACAATTTGAAAGATTAACGTCATAAAATTACTCTTTACCCTTTAATTTTTCAGCATTCTTTTTAACTTCGTCGATGTTACTTGCCATATAAAAGGCTGCCTCTGGTAAATAGTCATATTTACCGTCAATAATTCCTTTAAAGCCATCGACTGTATCTTGCAAACTAACAAAAGCTCCAGAACGTCCTGTAAATACTTCGGCCACATGAAAGGGTTGAGAGAAAAATCGTTGTATTTTCCGGGCGCGTGAAACCGTTAATTTATCTTCTTCGGATAATTCATCCATCCCCAAAATGGCAATAATATCCTGCAAAGATTTATAGGTCTGAAGAATTTCTTGAACATCGCGCGCCACCTTATAGTGAACATCCCCCACAATCCGTGGGTCCAAAATTCTGGAAGTTGAATCCAGTGGATCAACGGCAGGGTAAATACCCAATTCTGCAATTTGACGACTTAAAACAGTGGTGGCATCTAAGTGGGAAAAGGAGGCCGCGGGGGCTGGATCTGTCAAATCATCCGCTGGCACATAAACTGCCTGTACACTTGTAATGGACCCTTTGTTCGTGGAGGTAATACGTTCTTGCAAATCCCCCATTTCTGTACTTAAAGTTGGTTGATATCCCACAGCAGAAGGAATACGTCCCAACAAAGCAGAAATTTCAGACCCCGCTTGCGTAAAGCGGAAAATATTATCAACGAATAATAAAACATCTTGACCTTTTTCATCCCGGAAATATTCAGCCTGGGTCAAGCCTGTTAAGGCCACACGGGCGCGGGCGCCTGGCAATTCATTCATTTGGCCATAGACCAAAGCAGCTTTGGAATTTTTACCTTTTAAATCAATAACGCCTGATTCAATCATTTCATGATACAGGTCATTTCCTTCGCGAGTTCGTTCTCCAACACCTGCAAAAACAGAATACCCGCCATGGGCTTTGGCAATATTATTGATTAATTCCATAATCAAAACAGTTTTTCCAACACCGGCCCCACCAAATAAGCCAACTTTTCCTCCGCGGGAATAAGGCGCCAGCAAATCAATAACTTTAATACCTGTTACCAATATTTCTGTTTCTGTAGATTGCTGATCAAATGGCGGCGCAGATCTGTGAATTGGCAATGATTTTTTTGCGTTAATTGACCCCCGTTCATCAACAGGTTCCCCTATGACATTCATAATACGACCAAGAACTTCCTCACCTACAGGAACCATAATAGGGTTCCCCGTATCTGTTACAGGTGTCCCACGTTGCAAACCATCTGTTGCCCCCATGGAAATTGTCCGAACTTGCTTTTCTCCCAAGTGGGCAGCAACTTCCAAAATAATTTTTTCACCGTCAATATTAATTTCTAAGGCATTCAAAATATCTGGTGCGTCTTCTGGAAAATAAACATCCACGACAGGTCCCACGATTTTTGAAACATGTCCTATATTCGTTTGTGCTTGTTTTGTCTTTTTTTCTATTGTCATTTTTCTTTTCCTTATAAAGCTTCGGCACCTGAAATGATTTCAATCAATTCGCTGGTAATGATTGATTGACGGGTTCTGTTGTATTTCAATTCCATTTTTCCAATTAAATCTTCGGCATTGCGCGAGGCACTATCCATCGCCATCATCCTTGAACTTTGTTCGCTGACTTGGCTATCGACAACAGCGGCGTATAAATGTGCAACCAAATATTTTGTGGTGATCTTATTTACAAATTCATCATCCATGGGTTCCATATCATATAAATCTTGATTTTTATTTTGCAGACTTTCTTTTGATGGTTGAACTGGAATAAAAGGTTCGCATCTTGGCAAACAAGCCAATATAGATTTAAATTGATTATAAATAACTTCGCACGTATCAAATTTTTCTTCATAAAAATCTTTGATAACCTTTTCCACCAAAATAGATACATCATGATAATGACGATCTGTTGGCATTGAAATTATTTTTTCAACCAATTGTTTGTGATTCGGTTTCAAAGCTCCGGCAGCTTTTTTGCCGATACATAAGACATGAACTTTCTTGCCCGCCTCTTGAAGAACTTGGATTCTTTTTGATGCATACCGGCCAATATTTCCATTAAATCCGGCACAAAGCCCGCGATCAGCCGACAATAAAATTAAAAGGCATTTATCCCCTTTGCGTCCCACAATTAATTCATTTTCTTTCTCTGTATCAATTGCTTTTAAGTTACGACAAAGCCTGTCCACAACCCCTTGAAAACCATTACGATAACTTAGGCCAGAATGATACCGGCCTTCTGCTTTTTTCAGATAGGAAGTGGCCACCAACTTCATCGCTGATGTGATCTTTTTCGTCGATTTTACGACTTGTATTCTTTTCCTAAGATCTTTTAAGTTTGCCATCGTTACACAGTTTTATATTGTTTCTTAAACTTTTCAATAAAGGTCTTTACCTTGTTTCCTATGTCTTCATTCAGTTGTTTTTCTTTTGCAATTGCTTTCATTAAATCAGAATGATTCTTATTTAAGTCATGCAGGAGTGCCGTTTCGAAATCTTGGATTTCACCCACGTCAAGGTCATCCAAATATCCGTTAACACCCGCATAAATAACAACAACCTGTTCTTCGCTTTTTAAAGGAGAATATTGCGGTTGTTTCAAAAGTTCTGTTAACCGTTCCCCGCGGGATAATAGGTTTTGTGTTGACTCATCCAAATCAGATCCAAACTGCGCAAAGGCAGCCATTTCACGGTATTGTGCCAATTCTAATTTAATGGTTCCAGCCACTTGCTTCATGGCTTTAATTTGGGCAGCAGACCCAACACGACTAACGGACAATCCCACATTGACAGCAGGTCGAATGCCTTTATAAAACAAGTCTGTTTCTAAGAAAATCTGACCATCCGTAATGGAAATAACGTTTGTGGGAATATAGGCAGAAACGTCCCCTGCCTGTGTTTCAACAATCGGCAACGCTGTTAAAGAACCGCCCCCGTGATCATCACTTAGTTTCGCAGCCCGCTCAAGCAAACGAGAGTGTAAATAGAAAACATCCCCAGGATAAGCCTCGCGTCCTGGCGGACGACGCAGCAACAATGACATTTGACGATAAGCAACCGCTTGTTTGGATAAGTCGTCATAAGTTATCAAGGCATGCATCCCGTTATCACGGAAATATTCCCCCATGGTGCACCCTGTATAAGGCGCTAAGAATTGTAGAGGAGCCGGATCCGAGGCTGTTGCCGCCACAACGATAGAGTATTCCATTGCACCAGCTTCTTCTAATGTTTTAACAATTTGGGCCACGGTTGATCTTTTTTGACCGATCGCAACATAAACACAAAAAAGCTTGTCTTTATCGCCGCCTTTATCATTCGTTGATTTCTGATTAAGAATTGTATCAATGGCAATGGCAGTTTTACCCGTTTGACGATCCCCAATAATTAATTCCCGCTGTCCACGTCCAACCGGAATTAATGCATCGATGGCTTTTATACCTGTTGACATGGGTTCGCTTACGGACTTGCGCGCAATAATTCCAGGTGCCTCTGTTTCCACGGATTTATAGGTCACATCCTTTAACGGACCCTTTCCATCAATTGGGTTTCCCAAAGCGTCCACAACACGACCAAGCAATCCTTTTCCCACAGGACATTGAATAACTTTTCCTGTTAATGAAACAGTATCCCCTTCTTTTACCCCCCGGGTATTTCCAAAAATAACAGCCCCAACAGAATCTGTATCCAAGTTTAAGGCCATGCCCATAATGCCACTTTGGAACTTAATCATTTCCCCTGATTTAACTTTATCCAGACCATAAATATGGGCAATTCCATCCCCCACAGAAACCACTTTTCCAGTGTCATCCAGCTTCGTCTTTTTATCAAAGCCTTCAATATGTTCTTTTAAGACTGAAATTACTTCTGTTGGTTTAATGTCTATTTTCATTTTAACATCCCGTGGTTTAAAAATTGTTTTAGTTGACCCTTTAAGGATAGATCAAGTCGTTTACCTGTGAATTCCAGGACAAATCCTGCCTTTAGGTTTTCTTGAATTTTCTTATTGAAAGAAACTTTTTTCTGTAGATAGGCTTCCAATTTTTTCTTAAGGTTTTGTTCCTGTCCGCTACTTAAATCTTCTGCACTTATTACAGTAACTTCACATTCCCCCGTTTCCTTCATATAAAGGTCGCAATAACTTTGAAGGACATACGGAAAAATTGCCATCCGAGAATAAGAAAATAATGTCTTAATCAAACCTATCAATAAATCATTGGCAACGCCTTTAAGATCAAAAGCCTTGGCAAAGTGTTCGTGGTCATCTTTAGAAAGAAGGGGGTTATCCAGTATTTTTCTAACTTGTGCTAAGTCAAAAAAAGACACATTCTTTTTAAAAGCTTTATATAAAACTTCAGTTGATTTATTTTTGGTTGCTACTTCAAACAAAGCAGTCGCATATGAATTTGCAACAAGCTGTAACTTCGCTTTTGACACTTAACACCTCTTTCACAGGATTATACCACACACCCCCTGTGGGGAAAAGAGATTTATGACGACTTAGACCCTGGGTTCACCCAACCAATATTCCCGTCTTTGCGGGTATAGACAGCATTAATATCGCCACTCTTTTCATTCTTAAAAAGATACACAGGTAAATTTTCCAAGTCCATGCGCATAACCGCATTACTGACAGACAACATTGGAATACTTGAAACAGTTTCTGCAATAATGGTGGGTTCTGCTTCTTCTTCAGCCTCGTCTCCGGACCAGACGGCCCCACTTAAAACATATTGCAACGCGCGTTGCTCCAATCCGGCGTCATGTTTCCCGTGATGGGCTTTTAATTTTTTTTTATAACGCCGCAAATTCTTTTCAATAATATGCACTGCTTTGTCCGTTGCAGCATGGGCATCATCTGCCGTTTCTTCTGCCCGCACAAAAATATTTTGCCCCACATGAATATCAATATTCACACGAAAATCATGATTATCTTTACTGACAATTACTTGGGAATCCACAACATCTCCAAAATACTTACTAACAGCTTTTTCAAGTTTATCTTGAATATGTCCCTTTAAAGCATCGCCTAATTCTACATGCTTTCCTGATATTTCTAAATTCATAGTTTCCTCCATTTATTATATTTTGTTATACTTTAAAGGATTCGCCAAGGTATACCCGACGAACATCTTTGTGATTAATGATATCTTGGGCGCTTCCTTCGGTTAAAACTTTTCCATCATTCAAAATGTATGCTCTATCAACAATACTAAGGGTTTCCCTTACATTGTGATCTGTAATCAGCACCCCAATATTACGATCCGTTAACTGACGGATTAAGGCCCGTATATCATTCACAGCAATTGGGTCAATTCCTGCCAACGGTTCATCCAACAACACAAATTGGGGGTTTGTTGCAAGGGCGCGGGCAATTTCAACGCGCCGTCGTTCCCCCCCTGACAAGGATAGGGCTGATGTATGACGTAAATGGCTGATTGAAAATTCGGCCAATAATTCTTCAAGTTTTGCATCCTGTTTTCCTGAAGACGATTCAATAACTTCTAAGGCAACACGGATATTGTCTTCTACGTTAAGCCCTCTGAAAATCGAAGCTTCCTGGGGTAAATAGCCAATCCCCAATCTTGCACGGCGATACATGCTAAGGGAAGAAATATCATGCCCCCCATACGAAATGGTTCCATAATCAGATTTAATAAGACCGCAAATAATATAAAAACAAGTCGTCTTTCCAGCCCCATTTGGGCCCAACAAGCCAACAACCTCCCCTTGGGTAATTTTTATAGAAACTCCCCGCACGACAGGACGTTTTTTAAAAGACTTCCCAATATTGTGGGTTTCCAAAGAAATTAACTGATTATTTACCTTACTTAGTGTCATCTTTACCTTTTGATAATAATGCTTTTACGCGTTGTTTTTTACCATGTTTTTGGCCGGGCTTACAACTATATATTTGGGTGGTCCCTTTGTTTCTATCCATAACGCCATAGGCGCCTTTGGCTTCATTTTCACCATCTGAAATAACGACATTATTTTCAAGAATAACCTGTTCCTTGTCGACATAATAAGTTCCATAATCCGCTGTTGCCAACTTGCCTGGGGAAATTATTTTAACATGGCCAATGGCTTTGATTCTTTCAAGTTCATATCTTGACCCATTTTCTTTTCTTACTTTGGCTTCTTTGAAATACCCATGAATTTCATCTGCCTTAATGGAATCAGCCCCCTGGGTCAAAACGGCGTTTTCATAAGCAGATACTTGAAGTTTGTTTTGGTCGAAAACCATCTTTTCATCTGAAAAAATATGGATGGGGTCTTTTTTATCAGGGTCTGCATTGACAGAATAACAAACGGTTCCAGTTAAAAAAACAAATAAGACTGCTGAAAAAAATTTCATAATAACACTCAATTCGATACAATAATAAGATGTGGTTTTCCATACAAAGTAATTATTTTCTTACCATAGTCTAACATAAATCGATCCCCTCTAGCAGTCCCTTGATTACTTTTTGCTTTAATTTTCTGCGGACCCGAAATTGTACTGTCTGCAAAATCTATGTGGGCAACCTCTGTTTTGGCATCATATCCCTTGTCATGAAAAACATGAACGGCTCCGTACAGATCTGCTTTTTTATCATTCTCTGTATTGACAAACCCTTTATTGGCCCGAACATTCACAGTATCCCCATCGGTTAATTTGATTTCACCTTTTACATTTTCCAACTGAACCATATTTTCTTTTTGTTGGGTTGCTGTATCGGCTGTCATGAAAAAAGGTTGGTTTTTGTTATCGACACCAACATATTTTGGGTTAATCACAGACTTTTTATCAAAATCGATTGTATCCACTTCAATCTTACTTTTTACCAAGAATGTATCTTCGTAGATTTCAATTAATTTATAAACTGTTGGAACCAAAATTAAAACGGCCAATGCCCCAACCAGCAATAACCCCCTAAGTTTTTTCCGGCCTTTTCTTGATTTTTTGGCCCGGGCCACCAGTTTTTGATAATCTTTATTCATCGCCTAAACAGCCCCTACTAATAGACAGTCGTGAATACTGATAATCCCAAGAATTTTTTTAGCATCATCTGCAATAAATAATGTTGTAATGGACCCCGACATTTTACTGACGGCACTTTCAATCAAACTTTCCTCTTCAATTGTTTTGGGGTTTTTCGACATAATATTTTCAACTTTTTCATTCAAAAGACCTGGTGACATTGTCCTTCGTAAGTCGCCATCTGTAATGATACCCGTCAATCTGTTTTGGGCATTTACAATCCCCACACAGCCAAAACGTTTTTTTGTCATTTCCAATAAAGCTTCGGACATCAAGGTTCCTTCCTGAACCAAAGGAATTTGATCCCCTTTATGCATCAAATCTTTGACATGCATTAACTTTGCCCCTAATTTACCGCCTGGGTGAAATACTTTGAAATCATTTTTTGAAAACCCTTTTCTTTTAAGCAAAGTCACGGCCAAGGCATCCCCAAACACCAACATCATGGTTGATGATGTTGTTGGCGCCAATCCATTTGGACAGGCTTCTTCTTCCTTTGGCAAGACTATGCTGACGTCGGCAGCTTTACTTAAACTGCTGTTTTTATTCTGGGTAATTGATATTAAGGGAATATTAAAACGTTTGGCAAAGGCAATAATATCAGACAATTCACGGGTTTCCCCTGAATTTGACAAAGCCAGAACAACGTCTTGCCCTGTGATCATGCCAAGATCTCCGTGGCTTGCCTCAGCTGGATGGATGAAAAAAGCTGGTGTTCCAGTAGAAGATAACGTTGCCGCAATTTTATTGGAAACGTGACCACTTTTCCCCATACCTGTCACAATAACACGCCCAGAGCATTTCAATACCGTTTCAACGGCTTGAACAAAACCATTATCAAATACTGACTTCAATGCCTGAAGCCCTTTAATTTCAGTTTCTATAACATATTGGGCAATCTTAATGTCTTCGTTCATATTTATTCTTCTTCGTTTTGAAAAAATCCGGCACGATGGGCATGACCATCCCGAATCGTATCATCTTCGTCAAAAGCTTTAGGCTGCCTTTTTTCACGGATACTGACTGTATCCAAGTTACTGGGGTCTGCAACAGGTCCAAGAACTTGGTTATCTTCTGGAAGTTTATCCCATTTTTTTTGATAGAATGCAGGGGCTTTATCATCCATTTCCGTTGTTTTTTGATGGTTATCACAACTTGTAATACCAAGCAATGATATAACTAATATATACTTTTTCATTTTCCTGCCTATTGACAATTTACTGTGTTCGATCTTATATGATGACTATAGTGTAGAACAACGTTAAACTTAATTAAAGTCATTATGTCACAAGTTATCAATATTTCTGGTTATAAATTTATTAAAATCGTGAACCCTATCGCGTTACGCCCCCGTCTGCGGAATAAATGCCTATCCTTAAACCTTAAAGGAACCATTTTGGTCAGCCCTGAAGGTATTAATATTGTTATGGCTGGCACCCAAGAAAACATTGATGCCTTTACAAACTTTTTAACAAGTGATGAACGCTTTGCAGACATGACGTTTAAGTACAGCCCGTCTGATCACCAACCTTTCAACCGCATGTTGGTTCGTTTGAAAAAAGAAATTATTGCTTTTGGTGAAGATGATCTGGATCCCATTAACAACCCTGCGCCCTTTGTTAAACCAAAGGTCCTTGAAAAATGGCTGGATGAAGGGAAAGACATTGTATTCCTTGATACACGAAATGATTACGAGGTTAAACTTGGGACGTTCAAAAACGCCTTAACCCCCCACATGGATTCCTTTAAAGACTTTAAAGAAGTTGTTGCAGATCTTGATGACTCCTTAAAAGAAAAAACGATTGTAACTTTTTGTACTGGTGGTGTTCGTTGTGAAAAAGCGGCCCCTTATATGATAAAAAAAGGCTTTAAAGATGTTCATCAAATTGATGGGGGTGTCTTGAAATATTTCGAAGAATGTGGTGGTAAACATTGGCAGGGTGACTGCTTTGTTTTTGACCATCGTGTGGCCGTCAGCCCCACCTTAAAAGAAACAGAAAATGAACTATGTTATCGCTGTCGACACCCGTTGACACAAGAAGACCTTGAAAGCCCAGAGTATGTTGAGGATGTTTCTTGTCCCCATTGTTTTAACAAAAACAAAAAATTGGCTACTCAGAAAGAACCCAGAGTTTAATCGCTTCTTTCATCACATGCTTTATCGACCGTATATTTTATAACTCCAGGCAATCCATAAGTTAGGTTTAAAATTAAGGCCTGATTGAAGCACCAAATTGTCAGATTATTTGCCCCCATCAATTTTCCAACATCGCCTAAAACCCTATTATTTCCACCAATTTTGTTGAAATTTTTATTTATTACTAATTGCTTTATTGGCATTCAAGGCCCGTCTGTTAATTTCAGTTTAATAGACAGTACAAACTATGCACATACGCGATTTATATCACATTATTGGTTGCAGACCTTTAAATTGGTTATATAGTTAAGGTATAAGTCCAGGGGGCATCCTGTACACACATTGCCCCCTTTACTTATAAAACGGGATTCTTTTTTATTGGGAGGCTTTTTCTTCAGGGATAAAGAAAATACAAAAAGACCCACGATAATTAAATATTGGCACAGCCCCGTCAGGGGCTGTGCCTTTTCAATTTACAATGCTTTACATGCATTTATGAACCCTAACTATTTTCATATTAGATAGCATCCCCCAAATTTAAAAACGTATCTTAAAACTTCTTAAGGGGTCATTATCTGTCGCCACAAGATGGCGGGGATTGTGCCCCCTGTTACTCGATTCATTGGGCGTTCATCCATATTCCCGACCCAAACGCCGGCAACCAATTTATCTGTAAATCCAACAAACCAGGCGTCTCTGAACTTTTGACTTGTCCCCGTTTTCCCCCCCACAACCTTGTCTTTGATTTGGGCATTTTTCCCCGTTCCTTGGTCCACAACTTTGACCAACAAAGATCGCATTTGGGCGGCAACTTTTCTATCTATAATTTGATGGGGTCTGATGCCCTGACGTTTATAAAGTATTTTTCCTTCATCATTCAGCACTTCCAAAACCCCATAAGGTTTAATTGCAATACCTTCATTCGCAATAATGGTAAAGGCACTAACCAATTCAAGCAAAGTACAGCCAGAGGTTCCCAAAGCAATACTTAAATTACGGGGGACATTTCCTGAAAACCCAAGGGTACGCACTGTTTTTAAGATATCCCCAATACCCACCATTTCAGCCAGCCGCACGGTGGCCGTGTTCACAGAATAAATAAGGGCATCTTCCAAGGTTATCATACCCCGTGACCGCCAGCCAAAATTATTTACTGTCCAATCCTTGTTGGTATAAGTTGCATCATCCAAAAGATGGGTGGAGGGAATTCCCTTTGCCAAGGCAGCCAAATATATAATAGATTTAAAGACAGACCCCCCCTGACGACGGGCTTGGTAGGCCAAATTATATTGGGAGTGTCCATAATTACGCCCCCCAATCATTGCCCTAACAGCCCCCCCATAGGCCATGGCCATGAATGATCCTTGTTCCACTGATTTATCTTTATATTGATCCAAGATTTCATTCAGTTTTTTATCTGCTTTTTTTTGCAGCGTTGAATCCAAAGTTGTCACAATTATCAGATCTTGGTTAATGTTGACCAGATCTTGAACTTCTGTCATCACCCAGTCTGTAAAATATCTGTAATGACTGCCACGCATGGTGCGGCCCAGCTTCATTGTTTTAACTTCTTCTTTGGCAACTGCGTATTCTTTTTGGGTTATAAAATATTCCCGCAGCATATTATTTAAAACAACCAACCCCCTTTTCCGAAGTAAATCATGATTGCGGGCATATCGACTGGGGGCCTTCATAAGGCCGGCAATAATTGCCCCTTCAGAAATAGACAGATGGGTAACAAGCTTGCCAAAATATAATTGCGACGCGGCATCAACGCCAAAAACACCGCCCCCCAAATATACACGGTTCAGATACATACTGATGATTTCGTTTTTGGTGAATTCCCGTTCCAAACGAAAGGCCAGAACAAGTTCTTTAATTTTACGCTCTAGGGATCTGTCATGGGATAAGAAAAGATTCTTGGCTAGCTGTTGGGTCAAAGTACTTCCCCCTTGAACAATTCGCCCCGCCTTTAAATTGGCAAGCATCGCCCTGGTCAACCCCACAAAATCAATCCCGATATGATCATAAAAGTTACGATCTTCGGTGGCAATCAAGGCATTAATAAGATTTTTTGGCACATTTTTGGCATTGACAGGTTCCCCGACAACATCCCCTTTGGCCGCGATTTCTTTATGATCCCGGGTTAAAAATATAACACTGGGTCGGCGGGTGGCCAACTTCATTTCAGATAGAGGTGGAATATCTTGGGCATACCAAAGAAAGATACCCCCAACGGAAAATAATCCAAGAAAGCCCAAATAAAAGGCCCCTTTAATTAAACGAAATATTAAGGGCACTTTACGTTTTTTTTGGACTTTTTTCTTCTTAGGCATCTAAGTTTTTAACGTTCAAAGCATTATCTTGAATAAATTGGCGACGCGGTTCAACCACATCCCCCATCAATGTTGAAAAGATATCTTCAACACTATCTAAGACAGATCCCTTAACTTGTAATAACGTCCGTTCTGATGGATCCAATGTTGTTTCCCACAGTTGATCAGCATTCATTTCGCCCAATCCTTTATAACGTTGGATGGAAATACCGCGGCGGCCTTCTTCCATGATGCGACGAACCAATTCACAAGGCCCATGGATAATATAAGTTTTGTCTTTTATGGCCAAAGTACATGATCCCTTTTTATAAAAAGAAAGGGCATCCATACCTTTTACCAATTGACGGGCTTCAGATGTATGCGTCAAAACTGGGTTTAATTTAACCTTTTCCGGCACCCCTTCAACCATTTGCGAAAGCACGATTGATCCATCATCATTAATAGTTGCCACCCATTTTTCAATTTCCATAGGCTTTAAGACTGAATTTAGACGATCGGCAAGAACGGTGGCCTGTTCTGCAGTATATTTATTATCCTGTAGTTTCTCTGCATCCAACAATCCAGAAATTAAGGCTTGTTCCAAAATAACAGGCGCATTTAATTTCTTTGTCAAAGCATCAATATTTTGACGCACCAAACGGGCAGAATTCAAACGATCTAATAAATCTTGATGGGTAATTTGATGACCTTCTGCTGTTGTTAGGACAGCTTGGCTTGTGCCTTCTGACGTTAAGAAATTTTCCAAAGCCTCGTCATTTTTTAGATAAACTTCAGATTGCCCGCGTTTAACTTTATATAATGGTGGTTGTGCAATATACAAATAACCCCGTTCAATAATTTCAGGCATCTGGCGATGAAAGAAAGTCAACAACAAGGTGCGGATGTGACTGCCGTCAACATCGGCGTCTGTCATAATAACAATTTTATGATAGCGCAATTTTTCGATATTAAAGTCTTCTTTTCCGATCCCCGTTCCCAAGGCCATAATCAAGGTACCGACTTGTTCGGACCCAAGCATTTTATCAAAACGCGCACGTTCAACGTTTAAAATTTTCCCACGAAGGGGCAAAATGGCTTGGTTTTTACGGTCACGTCCTTGCTTTGCATTTCCGCCGGCACTGTTCCCCTCAACAATGAAAAGTTCGCTTAAAGCCGGATCACGTTCTTGACAGTCTGCCAACTTGCCGGGCAAGGATGAAATTTCCAAAACACTTTTGCGACGTGTTAAATCACGTGCTTTACGGGCTGCCTCACGTGCAGTTGCTGCTTCTAATACTTTATGAATGACTGCTTTGGCTTCGGCTGGGTTTTCTTCCAACCATTGGGATAATTTATCATTCAAAACACTTTCAACAACAGGCCTTACTTCGGATGAAACAAGCTTGTCTTTTGTCTGGGATGAAAACTTTGGATCAGGTACTTTGACTGACAAGACACAGGTCACCCCTTCGCGGGAATCTTCCCCTGTTAGGCTGACTTTTTCTTTTTTAATTAATCCACTGGATTGGGCATAACCGTTAATAACACGTGTTAGGGCCCCTCTGAAACCAGCAAGATGCGTCCCGCCATCCCTTTGTGGAATATTGTTTGTAAAACATAGGGTGGATTCGTGATAACTGTCTGTCCATTGCAAGGCAAGTTCAACAGAAATTCCATTTTTTTCGCCTGTGACAAACAACGGTGGTCTGTGCAAAACATTTTTGCTGCGGTTTAAATATTCAACAAAGGCTTTGACCCCACCTTCGTAATATAAGTCCGTTGTTTTAGGTTCATCCCCCCGCTTGTCTACCAAAGAAATACGAACGCCTGAATTCAAAAAGGCCAATTCCCGCAAACGATGTTCCAATGTGGCAAAATCAAATTCAGTGGCTGTAAAAGTTTCTTTGGATGGCAAGAAAGTTATTTCAGTCCCTTGCATACCATTGGCAGGACCAACTTCTTTTAAAGGCGCTTCGGCCACACCATCTTTAAATCGAACAAAATTTTCTTTACCATCACGCCAAACGCGCAGGTCCAAACGTTCTGACAAAGCATTCACAACAGAAACACCCACGCCGTGCAAACCACCAGATACTTTGTAAGAATTCTGGTCAAATTTTCCCCCGGCGTGCAATTGCGTCATGATAACTTCGGCAGCAGAAATGCCTTCTTCAGTATGAATAGAAACAGGAATACCACGCCCGTTATCGCGAACTGTTACAGACCCATCTTCATTCAAGGAAACATAGGCCGTATCACAGTGACCAGCCAAGGCTTCGTCGATGGCATTATCAACAACTTCATAAACCATATGGTGTAAACCTGACCCGTCATCTGTATCGCCAATATACATTCCAGGACGTTTACGAACCGCATCCAGGCCTTTTAGGACCTTGATCGAATCCGCACCGTATGTATTATTATTTTGTTCTGACATTGAAACCTACTATCTTTCGTTTAAGTTTATAAAGTGACCATGTTTTCTTAATGGCTCAAACACTTGGACATCTGTCCCTGTCAACCAAGACTGGATTCCAAGCTTTAAAATTTCGTTGAATAAGACTTGTCGTCTGTTTTCATCTAAATGGGCAACAACCTCATCCAACAAAAGGATGGGGGCAACCTCATGAACTGTTGCAAGCAACCGGGCATTTGCCATGATCAAAGTCAATAGCAGTGCTTTTTGCTCACCCGTAGAGCATACCTCAGCTTGCTGGTTACAATCAAGGTTCAAAACAAGAAATTCTGACTGATGTGCCCCAATTTTTGACCCACCCATAACAGAATCCCGACTTCGATTCTGGCAAAGCCTTTCTTGGAGACGTTCTTCAGCCACTGTTGCGGAATTTTCATGAATAAGGGTTTCAACATCCCCCTCTAAAGAAACCGCGATTTTAGGGAAGCCTTCAATTTCTTGTTCCAAAAATCCCTGGAGCTGCGACAAATAATCCAGTCGGTTCGCCGTAATGGCAATTGATTCTTGGGCCATTTTTTGTTCCAAAACGGCCAGCCATTTTTGATCCATAATCCCCTCGCGAAGCAATTTGGATCGTTCCCGCAAAGCATAATCATATCGATAAAGATGCTTGGAATGCTCTGGTGAAAAATTCACCAATAACTTATCAAAAAACTTACGGCGGATGGTCATTCCATCAATAAACAAACGATCCATCTGGGGTGTTTGCCATAAAATTTTTATCCAATCGTTCAATGCTGTTTGGGAAGATTTTTCCCCATTGACCTTAACGATACGCCGTTCAGAAGCTGTCGATAAATCCAGCCCAGTGCCAATATTCAGATCTTGGTGTTGGTGTTCAAAGTCTGCATTAATAAACCAGCCCTGATCTTGGACATCTGATTTTTTAATAATCCCAAGCTTTGATTGGCGCAGACCTTTTCCTGGGGAAAACAAAGAAATCGCTTCCAATATATTGGTTTTCCCAATGCCATTTGGCCCCGCGATAATAATCGGATCTTTCGGAACAGTTATGTTTAAAGAAGAAAAATTTCTAAAGTTCTGAAGTTTAAGTGTTCTAAGCCAGCATGGCTGGATCTGTTGCATCCTTAGTAACCTTTGTTAAAAGTGTCCATAGCCACTTGTTGTTAAGGCTATTACACACGCATTGGCATCAAAACATAAAGACTGCCTTCGTCTTCCAGGCCGCGGATAATGGCTGGCGCTGTTTCATCTGCCAATAAAAATTTCAAGGTATCACTTTCAACTTGCTGACAGATATCCAAAACATAACGGGCATTGAATCCAATACTTAATCGCTTACCATCATAGGTTGCTTCAATTTCCTCTGCCCCACTTCCTTGATCGCTGTTGGAAACGGAAACTTGGACTTTGTTCGATTCAATTGTGATTTTAATTGATCGTGTTTTATCTGATGAGATTGTCGCGATACGGTCCACAGCCTCAGCAAAGCTTTTGCGGCTGATGGTCAAAACGCTTTGGTTATCATATGGGATTACTTTTTCATAATCAGGGAAAGCCCCATCGATCAACCGGGACGTAATTTGGACAGCCCCCAAGTTAAAAGCAATCTGGGTATGGGACAAAGAAACTTTTACATTTCCTTCCATATTTTCCAATACCTTTGTTGCCTCAGCAATTGTTTTGCGTGGAATAATAACATCCGGCATACCATCTGCACCATCTGGTTCTGGAATTTCTGACATTGCCAAACGGTGGCCATCTGTGGCAACGGTGCGCAGGAATATATCGTTATCAACTTTCTTTGTGTGCAGGTAAATTCCATTCAGGTAATATCGGGCTTCTTCTGTTGACATGGCAAAACGTGTACTGGCCAACAAATGACGTAATTCTTCGGATGTCACAACAAAGCTGTGCGGAAAGTCAGACGTTTTAATATTTGAAAAATCTTCAGCTGGCAAAGAAGGAAGGGTGAAATTTGACCGCCCTGCCGATAGTTGAAATTGTCCTGAACTTGCATCATGGGATAATTCAACATCTGATCCATCTGGCAATTTGCGAACAATATCATAAAACGTGTGGGCCGAAACGGTTGCACTGCCTTTTTGCTGAACCTTCGCAGATGTTTCTTCTTGAATCGAAATATCCAGATCAGTTGCTGTTAATTTAAGCTTTCCATCAGTCCCCTCTAATAAAACATTGGCCAAAATTGGGGTGACTGTTCGACGCTCAACCACTGTTTGAACGTGACCTAGGGCTTTTAATAACGTAGATTTTTCGATGGTTAATTTCATGATCTGCCTTGTTTTTCAATATGCTTTAAAAGTCTTATCACACTATAGACTTTTTAAACCAAATCTTCAAGCACAATCAGGCACAAAAGGGGCTATTCCGGTTTTGAAATTTTCTTGCCCATCAGCTTGTTAAAGATAATTAAGAATGCATTATTTCCCATAACATTGACAGATGTAAAAATGGGATCAAACAACAGATAAATTGCCATAATCAAGGCCAACATCGGATCATTAAACCCAAGGTATTTTTGAATATACGGCAGCATGACAACCATTCCCCCACCTGGCACAGCAGAAATCGCAAATTTTGCCAGAATGAAATATAAAACAAACACCAAGTATTCTGAGATACCTGGGAATGGATAACCAAAGGCCAACAAGATTGTTAACGCAATTAACGGCACCCCGATGCTGTCCCCCACCAAATGAATGCTGGCTGTTGTTGGCGTCACAACTTTGACCAGTTTTTCGTTGCCCGTATTACGTTCCCCTGCACGGAAGGTTAAGAGCATAGACGCCGCACTTGACATGGTGCTGAACCCCATCAACCCAGCTGGCAAAGCATTGCGAATGGCTGTAATCGTTTTCTGCAGATTAAAACCACACCCAATGAAATAAAGCATGAACAAATAAACAATATAGACCAAAATTAAAACGCCCAAAACAGAGCTATAGGACGTTAAAACAACCCTTAGGCTACCTTCGTATTCCATCTTAAAAATAAACCCAAGGATAAAAATTGGGACCAACGGAACAAATACTTTATTTAAAAATAAATTTGAAAGATTCTTAAGTTTTTCAGACCAAGCGATCAATCTTTTATTGCCACCCCCTGAGGCAACAACACCGGCGAAAAAACCTGAAAACAAAGCCCATTCATTTGATATATATTTTGGCAAAGCAAAGGACCACAAAGGCAATAATTCTTTTCCCCCCATTTGCCCGACAGTGGCGGAAAAATCTGGCATCCACAAAAAGGCAATCCCATAGCCCACCATTGTACTGGTAAAGTTAGACACACAGACAACCCCCAATAATGCCGTGACAAACAAAACAATATTACCACTGAATTTTGAAAAACTACTGAACAGGAAAGAAAAAATAATGACAGGTAAAACGAAAACCAACCCTTCTTTCATGGAAAGGCTTAAGGCCAATGAAAAACTTTTGATATCGGCTGAAACATGGACACCAAAAATACTAACCATCAAGATCAATAACATTAATTTAATGGGCAGATTTTGCCTAACAAGCTTAATCATCCTAAGCCCCTGACTTTATAATTTCACGGAGTTTAAACGCCATTTCTTCCCCCGAAGTCTTATGGGAAAAGTGGGCAACATATTGACCATCAGGCCCCATCACATAAACGATCGAAGAGTGATCCACCAAATAATCAGAGGCCCCTTCATCATCAACTTTCTGGGCGTAAACTCTGTAAGCTTTAATAGCCTTATCCAGCGCTTTTTTCGTCCCCGTCAAAGCCAAAAATCTTGGATGAAAACTTTGGATATACGTTTCAAGTTGCTGAACCGTATCACGGTCCGGGTCAACTGTCACAAAAATGGGTTGAATTTTATGGCCGATATCCGCCAATTTCATCATGGCTTCTGACATATTTTCCAAGGCTGTTGGGCAAATATCTGGGCAAAAACTGTACCCAAAATAAACCATTATATATTTACCCCGAAATTGTTTTGTATCAATATTTTGGCCCTTATGACTGGTTAGGATAAAGTCGCCCCCCAACAAAGCATTACCCGTTTGTGTACTTGTTTTTGCCGGCTGAACATAGGTAGAAACGTAATATCCCATTCCCAATGCAAAGGTAATGAAGGCAGAAAGTAAAATTATTAAATTTTTTTTGGACATTTTCTTATCTCTTGAATACTATTGACTCTTATTAATAATCCACCAACCTTGTAATGTAAAGAAATTGATATGAAATTTGCTGACAGATTAAGCCAAATCAAACCATCGCCCACATTAACCATTTCGGCAAAAGCCCGCGCGATGAAAGTAGACGGCAAAGACGTTATCAGCCTTAGCGCCGGTGAACCAGATTTTGACACGCCTGATTTTATTAAAGACGCTGCCATCCAAGCCATAAAAGATGGGCAAACAAAATATACCTCGGTTGATGGAACAACTTATTTAAAATCAGCCATTGCTGATAAATTTCGCGATGAAAATAATTTAAACTATGACCTTGACCAAATTATTGTGGGAACCGGGGCCAAACAAATTCTGTTTAATGCTTTCTTGGCAACGTTAAATCCCCAAGATGAAGTCATCATCCCTGCCCCTTATTGGGTTTCATATCCTGAAATGGTCCGAATCGCCGAAGGGGTGCCTGTTTTTATTGAAGGGGCTGCAGAAAATAATTTCAAGATCACGCCCAATGATTTGAAAAAAGCGATTACAAACAAAACAAAGTGGTTGGTTTTGAATTCTCCCAACAATCCAACGGGCAGTATTTATAGCAAAGAAGAATTCCAAGCTATAGAAGATGTCTTAAAAAAGCATCCAGATATTTATGTCTTATCTGATGAAATTTATGAACACATTATATATGAACATAAATTTTATGCCTTTGCCGAAGCATGCCCAAGTTTATTTAATAGGACCCTTACAGTGAACGGCGTATCAAAATCTTATGCGATGACAGGGTGGCGTATTGGTTATGCAGGGGGGCCGAAAGATTTGATCTCAGCCATGAAAAAAATACAATCCCAAAGCACATCAAATGCTTGTTCCATCAGTCAAGCGGCCGCAGCTGTTGCCCTGAAAGGCGATCAAGATTTTCTAAAAGAACGCACTTTATGCTTTAAAGAACGTCGGGATTATATCGTCAAAGAATTAAACACCATCAAAGGCATGACGTGTCTTGAACCTATTGGGGCATTTTATGTATACCCTTATTGCAAAGAATTCATTGGCAAGAAAACACCGGCTGGGGCCGTCATTGAAACGGATACTGACTTTGCTGAATTTTTGTTAGATTTTGCGGAAGTGGCCGTTGTCCCAGGAAGTGCTTTTGGGTTTTCCCCTTATGTAAGACTATCTTATGCCACCAGTTTGGATCAAATTAAAGAAGCCTTAAAGCGTATTAAAAAAGCCTGTTCTAGCCTGACTTAGGCCCCAGGTTTTTTCTGATTGCCTTATAATTCATTGAAATATTTCCTGTCTTTTTTGGGAATATTTTCTTGCAAGCTTTCTCGTGGCTCAAACTGAAATCAGATGCTTTTTTACTTGAACGAAGAACATCTGATAACTTTTCAACAAAACTTTCATCACTTTCCTGACTTAAAACAAAGCAAAGAGTATCCCTAATATCTTTGGCATTACAGGCCGTCAAACAACCCATGGTCAAACTTTTGTCAGCGTCACCCCCATTGATAATGGCCGCCACATCTTTTTCACTAAGTTTCTTTTTATCCCTTAAAATATCTTGCAGGATCTTCAGCCCTTTTTGGCTATAGAACCTTCCTTTGCATTTCAAGCTACAGTCCGCCTTTTCAAAGGCAACTGTCTTAAAAGGAACCAACAATACCAACAGTAAAATTATTATTTTCATTAAGCCATCCCCGATTTTTTATTAATTCATAGGCTTTTTGTTTGCATGATATTAAGACGTTAAAGCCTTTTCCAGAAATTGTTCTTTGCATCAGCCCCTTTATTTAAACGCGAAATGATCTGTGCAATCAAGCAGAATTATCCGACAAAAGGCAAATGAACCCCGAATGTAACATTCTGCAACATTTGTTTATTTTTAATTTACATAAAAACTTATTAGATTGTAGATAGAGGATTATTTTATGTATCAAAAAACAATTGGACAATCTATTTCATGCAGCGGTGTTGGCGTTCATTCTGGTGTACCCGTTACACTAACATTGCGCCCTGCAAAAGAAAACACTGGTATACAGTTTGTGCGGACAGATGTTGATACATCAAATAAAGAAATGGCCACAATCCCTGCGAAATGGGACAATGTGACAGACACCCGTCTTTGCACAAAAATTCAAAACAAACATGGTATTAGCATTTCTACAGTTGAACACGTGATGGCAGCCTTGGCCGGCACAAGCATTTCCAACGTTATTGTTGAAGTGTCCGGACCAGAAGTTCCCATCATGGATGGAAGTGCCGCCCCATTCTTATTCCTTATTGAATGTGCCGGTATCCAAGAGCAATCTGCCAAAACAAAATTTATAAAAATATTAAAAAGCATCGAAGTTAAAGGTAAAGATGGGGTGACTTCGGCCCGCCTTATGCCCCATGATGCCTTTAAGGTAAGTTACGAATTTGATTTCTCAAGACGTAATAACCTTGCAAATCAACAATATATTTCAACAAACATTCAAGATTGTTTTAAAGAAGATCTGGCCCGTGCGCGTACCTTTGGTTTTTACGAAGACGTTGAAATGCTTCGCAAGAATGGTCTTGCTCAAGGGGGAAGCCTGGAAAATGCGGTTGTTTTTGATGGGGATAACATTTTAAACCCTGAAGGCCTTCGTTACGAAGATGAATGTGTGCGTCACAAAGCCTTGGATGCTGTTGGCGATTTATACCTTTCCGGACACATGATCTATGGTCATTTTCATGGAAATGGTGCCGGGCATGCCTTAAACAACCAACTTCTTTGTGCTTTGTTTAACAACCCTGCTGCATGGGAACTTGTTAATGAAACAGAACCTGCCCAAACCAAGGTTAGTCATTCCCATTACCAAGCGATCTTAACACCAGGCCATCAGGCCGTTGCTTAGACTTAAGACCCTTATAGGCGCTTTATATTACGGGGATTTATCCTATTAAGATTGTTAAAAAAGTTAATAACCAGCCTCTTCTTAACGCGCCAAAATATCTTCCTAATTTTTTCAAAACCTCCTTCAAAGGACATGATTTTTCCTTTGTAAATATCTTTTATTTTGCTTTCTTAGTGTGGTAAACTATGCCCATATTATTTTAATTTTGCGATAGACAGAAAACTATGGCGCTTACAAAATGCAGGCTATCTGTCGGCACTACATAACTGACATACATAAGATTGGCTACCTATCGCCACATAGAACAAAGGGATTTATGTACAAAGAAATATTCAGACAATCCTTGGATCACCTTAAACTTGAAGGGCGTTACCGGGTTTTTATTGAACTGGAAAAAATTCCAGGGGCTTTCCCGCGCGCGAAATATCAAAACAAGGGGCAATCCCAAGAAATTACGATCTGGTGTTCTAATGACTATCTTGGCATGGGCAACCACCCCGCTGTTGTCAAGGCAATGCACCAAGCCTTGGATCAAGATGGGGCTGGATCAGGTGGCACACGCAATATTGGCGGAACCCATCATTGGCATACAAAACTTGAACAAGAATTGGCCAACCTACACAAAAAAGATAGTGCCCTATTATTCACATCAGGCTATGTCGCAAATGAATCAGCCTTATCCACATTGGCAAGCCGCCTCCCCAACTGTGTTATCTTATCAGACGTTCAAAATCATGCATCCATGATTCATGGAATCCGATATTCAAAAGCAGAAAAAATGATTTTCCGCCATAATGATGTGGCCCATTTAGAAGAATTATTACAAAGCATCGACCCCCATCGTCCAAAAATCATTGCGTTTGAATCTGTTTATTCCATGGCTGGTGATATTGCCCCCATCAAAGAAATATGTGCCCTGGCCAAAAAATACAAAGCCTTGACCTATATTGACGAGGTTCATGCCGTTGGTCTTTATGGACCAAATGGGGCTGGCATTGTTGATGAACTTGGCCTACAGAATGATATTGATATTATTTGTGCCAACTTTGGCAAGGCCATTGGTGTGCTTGGCGGGTATATTACTGCCAATGCAGAAACGGTTGATTTCATCCGCAGTCATGCTTCCCCTTTTATTTTCACAACGTCCCTACCCCCTTCTATCGCGGCTGGTGCCTTGGCAAGCCTTCAACATATTCGCAAAGATCCGACTGAACGATTGCAAATGCATCAAAAGGTTTCCTTGGTCAAAAGCCAGCTGAGACAGACCCCTATTGAATTTTTGGATAGCGAAAGCCATATTATTCCTGTAATGGTTAGGAATGCAGAGAATTGCAAAGGGATCAGTGATGCGTTGTTGAAAAATTATCAGATATATATTCAACCCATTAATTACCCGACTGTCCCAAAAGGGCAAGAAAGGCTGCGCATTACTGTAACGCCGTATCATACCCCAGAGATGATTGATCATCTTATTAAAAGTTTAACAACAGTTTGGAAAGAATTCGGATTAACATCATGTCAACAAAAAGCACAAAAGGATCAGGCAGCCGCAATTTAACGGTTAAGTTAAAAAAAAGCCGTGGCCGGTCGATTTCTTCCCAACGATGGTTGCAACGCCAGCTGAATGATCCCTATACGCAAGAGGCCCAGCGTATGGGATATCGTTCCCGTGCGGCTTTTAAACTACTTCAGATTAATGAAAAATATAATATTATTAAGCCCAATATGCGGGTGGTAGATCTTGGGGCAGCCCCTGGTGGATGGTGTCAAATATTAACCCAACATATCGATACAACAAAACCTGGAAATGAAGTTCTGGCCCTCGATATTTTAGAAATGGAGCCTATGCCAGGCGTAACAGTCATGCAAATGGATTTCGAAGACCATGACGCCCCCGATCAATTAAAAAGCAAAATGACTGGGCCGGCTGATTTAGTATTAAGTGATATGGCGCCCCCAACGACGGGGCATAAAAACACAGATCACTTGCGCATTATGTCCTTGGTCGAAATGGCTTATGATTTTTCTGAACAAATCATGGCCCCTGGTGGTACATTCGTTGCCAAAGTTTTCCAAGGGGGAACGGAACAAGAAATCTTAAAAAGATTAAAACAAAATTTTGACAAAGTGCATCATTTCAAACCGCCATCAAGCCGCAAAGATTCATCCGAAATGTTCGTTGTCGCGATTGGGTTCAAAAAGAAAGAAGATTAAATTTTGTCTTTCTTTGCCCAAGCCGTATTGTTCTTGTCTTTATAACATTCACAAAATAAAGGTTCGCAACTTGTTAAGGCCATTAAGGCCAGCATGGCTAATAAAAACTTCTTAGATTTCATATTTAAACTCCCTTAATATTTTTTTATTGTACACCATATGCAACAGATGAAAACTTAATTTTTTGCCCAAAGTATTTCATCAGCTTTCCTATTTTAATTCCTGATAAATATGGTATGGTTAATCCTTAATTTATAAAGTTATAGTCATGAAAAAATCATCTTATATTATATCTGCCTTTATCCTTTTGATTCTTACTGTTTGGTTTGGATCGGGCTTTTTATTCCCTTCAACACCTGAAGGGGAAAAAAACCAAAATACAGATTATGGAAAATTATTTTCTGTCCAAGTAAAAACATCCGAAGCTGTTCCACATATCCTTAATCTTGAATTAAATGGAAAAACAGAGGCTGGACGCAAAGTTATTATTCGGGCAGAAACAGATGGAACTGTGCAAAACAGGCACGTAAAAGAAGGGGATTTTGTTAAAGAAGGCCAAAAACTTATTACCCTGAAATTGGAAGACCGCAAAGAAAAATTACAAAGTGCCAAAGCCTTATTAAGCCAGCGGGAACTGGAATATACCGCTGCCAGGAAATTGGCAAAGAAAAACTATCGATCCAAAACTTCTTTGGCAAAATCTTTGGCAGATTTGGAAAAGGCCCGGGCTGATTATAAGAAAGCCCAAATTGATTTAAATAACTCTGTTATAAAAGCCCCCTTTAATGGAATCTTGAATAAATATGATGTTGAAATTGGGGGTATTGTTTCTGAATTTTCAAACACACCTCTGGCAACATTTGTTGAATTGGATCCCTTGTTGATTGTTGTTTACGTGGAAGAAAGACATTACAAGTATCTTGAAAAAGGTAAAAATGTAGATGTTGTTCTTACAGATGGAACAAAAATTCAAGGGGTTATTTCATACATTTCAACTGTGGCAGATCCAAATACACACACATTCCGGGTTGAAATAAAAATATACAATCCTGACTTTGAAATTCCAGCCGGCATTTCTGCATCCGTTAAATTACCCTTAAAAGAATCTATGGCACACAAGGTTCCCTCCAGTTCTTTGACATTATCTGACGAAGGCGTTTACGGCATAAAAACGGTTAACGCGGCCAATATTGTGGAATTTTATCCGGCTGAAATGGTTGAATCCAGCAGCGACTGCTTATGGATTGCCGGCCTACCTGATAGTATTCGTATTATTACAGTTGGTCACGAATTTGTAAAAGAAGGCAATACTGTCGTCCCTGTGGAAATGAACGAATAAGCCATGCATCAGTTAATTAATTTTTGTTTAAATCATGTACGTACTGTTCTTTTGCTGTTCTTCTTTTTGTTCATTGGCGGCCTTTACACCTATGTCACCATTCCGAAAGAATCTGCCCCTGATGTTAAAATCCCCATCGTCTATGTCAGTATTCATCACCAAGGTATTTCCCCCGAAGATTCTGAACGACTGATTTTAAAACCGATTGAACAGCATGTCCGCAGCATCGAAGGCTTAAAAGAAATCAAAGCCATCGCCAGCGAAGATTTTGGCACGTTTATTTTGGAATTTTATGCCGGTCATAATATCGACAAAGCCTTGCTTGATGTGCGCGATAAAATTGATACAGCCAAAGCAGATTTACCCATGGATTCGGACGATCCCATTGTTAAAGAAATTAATATCAGCCTTTTTCCTGTCCTGGTTATTCAAATTGCGGGCGATATTCCTGAACGTACGCTGTTCAATATTGGGCGGGATTTGCAAGATGAAATTGAAACCATCAAAAGTGTTCTAGAGGCCAAAGTCTTAGGCAACCGAGAAGAAGTTGTAGAGGTTATCATCGACCCGATGCATCTTGAAAGTTTCAACATATCTTTATCAGATGTAATGCAATTATTCAGCAGTAACAATATTATGGTTCCATCAGGAAATATTAAATCTGGTGCGGGTAGTTTCATGTTAAAAGCCCCTGGCCTTTTGGAAAATGTCCAAGAAATTGCCAACCTTCCCCTTAAGACAAGCGGCACTGATTCTGTCCTTCGATTAAAGGATGTGGCAAATGTTAAACGAACTTACAAAGACAGATTGTCTTATGCCCGGGACAAGGGACGACCTGCCATCATTGTTGAAGTATCAAAACGTATGGGCGAAAATATTATTGAAACGATAGAGCAAGTTCGCGAAAAAACTATTCAATTTTTAAAACCCTATAAAGGCAAAGTTTCCGTAACTTTTGCCCAAGATGATTCGCAACGCATTCGTGACATGCTATCAGAACTGCAAAATAATATTATTATGGCAATCATTTTGGTGATGGTCATTATTATCACTGCCTTGGGATGGCGATCTGGATTACTTGTGGGGACGGCCATTCCAACATCCTTTCTTGCGGGAATTTTTATTCTGGGATTAATGGGATATACCTTAAATATTGTTGTTCTTTTTAGTTTGATTTTATCAGTCGGCATGCTGGTTGATGGGGCCATCATTGTGGTTGAATATGCTGACCGAAAAATGATCGAAGGCAAAAGCAAGTTGGCAGCGTATAAAGAGGCATCTATTCGAATGGCCCTTCCTGTTATCACATCAACCGTTACTGTTTTGGTTGTGTTTATGCCCTTGCTTTTCTGGCCAGGGGTTGTTGGGCAGTTCATGAAATTTATGCCCATTACCTTAATTGCAACCTTAACGTCCTCTTTATTCGTGGCCTTGATTTTCATCCCAGCCTTGGGCAGTTTATTTGGTAACGTTGCCCAACCTGATAAAGCCGCCATTAAATCAATTATTGCTGCCGAAACTGGCAAGATCGAAGACATCAAGGGCATTGCCGGATATTATGTCAACACCCTGAAAGGCTTTGTTGAAATGCCGGGGAAAACATTAATTGGATCCTCTGTTATTTTATGTTCTGTTATCTTTTTATATTCCACTTTTGGGCGCGGCATTGAATTTTTTCCAAACATCGAACCTGACTCTGCCATCTATATGGTAAAGGCCCGTGGTAATTTATCTGTTAAAGAAAAAGACCGCCTTGCCAGAAAAGTTGAAACCCAAATTCTTAATACAAAAGAATTTAAAACCATTTATACAAAGGCAGGAAATTTACAAAACCGGGAATTTTCTGAAGACACCATTGGGGCCATTACAGTTGAATTAATTCACTGGCAGAATCGTGAAAAATCAAATGTGGTTTTGGAGCGCACCTTGAAAAACGTCAATAATATTCCGGGTGTAATTGTTGAATTAAAGACCAATAAAAAAGGCCCTCAAAAAGGAAAGCCTATTGATATTGAAATCTCTGCGGATGATTATGATCTGTTGGCCCCGGAGGTCGATCGTATTGAAAATTACTTGAAAACAGTTAAAGGAATTGAAGATATCGAAGATTCGAAACCAAAGCCAGGTATTGAATGGGAATTAAAAATCGATCGTTCTGAGGCTGGAAAATATGGTGCCGATGTAATGGGCGTGGGGGCCATCACCCAACTTGTTGCAGACGGCATGAAATTTGGTACTTACCGCCCCGAAGACAGTCGGGATGAAATTGATGTGGTTGTCCGATTCCCTGAAAAATATCGCAATCTGGATCAACTGGATCAAATTCGTATTCAAAATAAAAATGGTCAAGTCCCCATTACAAATTTTGTCAAGCGGATCGCGAAACAACGGGTGGCATCCATTGAACGAATTGATGGAAAACCCTACATGAATGTTCAAGCCAATGTGAACAGTCAATTTTTGGTTAATGACAAAGTAAAAGAAATTCAAAGTTGGTTACAAAAAAACCCTGGGAATAAAAAAGTCAAAGTCACCTTTAAAGGCGAAGAAGAAGATAAAAAAGAAACTGGATCATTTTTAATCAAGGCCTTCATGATTGCGATCTTTTTAATTGTTATTATCTTGGTCACCCAATTCAACAGCTTTTTCAGTTCAATGCTGGTTATCAGTTCTATTGGTCTTTCCACTGTTGGGGTTCTGGTTGGATTGCTTGTCATGAACCAAGCTTTCAGTATCGTGATGAGTGGGATTGGCGTTATCGCCCTGGCCGGTATTATTGTCAGTAATAACATTATTTTCATTGATACATTTGATGATTTAAAAAGCCAGACAGCCAATAAAACAGAGGCCATTTTAAGAACAGCAGCCCAACGTTTGCGGCCCATTTTGTTAACGCAAATTACAACCATTTTGGGGTTGCTGCCGATTTTATTCCGGATGGATATTGATTTCCTGTCCCGTTATATCACCATTGGGGCGCCGTCCAGTGAGTGGTGGGTACAGCTGGCCAGTGCCATTGTATTCGGGGTTTTCTTTGCATCAATCTTTACATTGATTGTCACCCCTTGCGCCTTGCAACTGCGTGAGAATTACCGCACTTGGCGTAGCAAGAAAGCATAATCTGAAAATCAAAAAAGGGGATGTTGGTGTTTATAAATATGTTTGCATCCCTCAACAAAATATATTAATTTACTATATATAAAATATAAATAAATCACAAGGGGTTATCAGGTGAAGGCATTCTATAAATTCTTACTTATCTTTATTATTGGCGCGTGTGGCACAAAGGCAGAAGGCAATTACTATATAGGCCTGGGTGCCGGCCTTAACTTTGCCGATATGCAAAACGATGTCTACGCCAGTGCACAAGATAGAGTGGAAATGGGACGACCAATAGAATATCATTATTTTGGTGGCCGTCGCCTAAAACACAATGGCGCATTTGCAGGAAAGTTATTCTTTGGATATGAAATGGATACCTTGCCGATTTTTTTTGAATCTGGTTATCTGTATGATGGGCTGACTGCAAAACATGCAAAAATATTAACTTTAGATGATACATTTGATTCAGCCACTCCGCCGGATGAGCCAGAAATCAGCATTGTTAAACTAAACAGAAAACATACTTTTTCAGTTAGTATTGGTGCCAGAAAACAAATTAACTCTGCCCTAAGTGCAAAAATAGGCATGGATCTTTTGTATTCCAGATTTGAAATGGAAAGCGCGCCATCGGCAGATTACTCTCCTACAGTTTCAGATGTAAATAAGAAAAAATATAAACTTGGTCTGGCGCCTTGGGTTGGGGCTTCCTTGGATTTTAATGGGATGGAAGCAGGTATTCGGTACCAATATTCCAGGTATCAAGAATTAAAAATGTCAGGGGATTATAGCCCTTCAAAATTCAATATTATGACAAAAACAAAGCCTGAATACCATACAGTCTTTATCACGTTATCAAAAAGAATTTAAAACAATAGCAGGGAATAATAAGTATGAGAATTAATACAATAGTTTTAGGGGTCTTTTTTTTACTATTAAGTAACATAACTTTATCTGCAGCAGATGAATTTTCAAACAAAGAAAGAAGGGCTGCTTTAAAAATGTGGAGATCAACAAACGGTGTCTTAAGTCAAGATGAAATTTTTGAGCAGTTTAGGGCCATGAAAAAAGGGGAATCAACTTCTGATGATGTATGGAGGTTGGTTAAAGGCCAAAAACTTAAAAGGGAAGAAATATCAAGATCATCAGGAATCCCTGTAAGTTTATTTTATGGAATACCAGAATTTCCTGTAACTGGCGAACAGTTAAAAAGATTTATTGAAAGCACTCATAAAGATGACTTTGATGGTGGAAATGTAGATGAAAAAAGAAAGATCATATGGGTATTGTGTGCACAATATAAAAAAGAAGGAGAGTTAAGATCATTTTCTGAGATTGAGGACCAAATAAATGACCTCATAGGAAAAGCCCATGAAAAAGGAATTGCGCCGCATACATTCGGGAAATGGTTTGATGGGTTGCCCGCAGGGGATGTAACGGTCAAAGCCATTCATTTGCTGACAAAAATTATGCGGTTATCTGATGCTGTGGCGACAGAGGCAGTAAGGGCAGGTTTGTCCTATGATGATTATGAATCAACCGTAGATGCCGGCGCAGAAAGTGCTGATCCAGAATCAAGTATACGCGACGCATTGCGCCGGCATGTTTCTGGCCTGGGGGCAACAGGCACTGGAGATCCTGCCGCCGCTGCGGCAGCATCTTCTGGTTATAGTGGTGTGGATTTTGCGGGACATGCTGCAGGGGCAGCATCTGACATAAGTTTTTCAAGCGTAAACCCAATGAGGAAAGCCCAGGGCAAAAAATAATTTCAACCGCCCCCGATCAATGGGGGGGCCCAATTATAAACGGTCTTCGGATTTATGAAAACGTTCGATCATTGGTAAGCTTTATAAAAAGTATGCGCCGTCATTAACTTAGGTGATCTATTTATCTGTTTTTTCCAGACACTGAATCACATCATCAATTGCCGTGTTCAAAAGATCTGCGTCTTCACATTCAGCCATAACGCGAACCAAAGGCTCTGTCCCTGATTTTCGAATAAGCAAACGCCCACCGGCATCCGTTAATTTCTTTTCAGCCACATCCATACAATTTTTTACTATTGAATTTTCAAGAAGTGTTTGATCTTTGAATCTATAATTTTTAAGGGATTGGGGCACTGCCTTAAATTTCTGTAATACTTTGCTGGCGGGCTGGCGGGATTCCACCAAAATGGACAGAATTTGTAATCCAGCCAATAAACCATCCCCTGTTGTACCATAATCACTTAGGATAATATGACCAGACTGTTCGCCCCCAAGGTTATAATTATTGTTCAACATTTCAGCAGAAACATATCGATCCCCCACCTGGGTACGGATCATTTTAATACCCTTTGTCGCCAAATAATTTTCAAGGCCAATGTTGGACATCAAGGTGGTAACAACAGTATTATGATTTAATTTATCATTTTCTTGCCAATGACATGCAAGGGTTGCGATCAATTGATCCCCATCAACAATATGCCCTTTTTCATCGGATACAATAATACGGTCGGCGTCCCCATCCAGGGCGATGCCAATATCTGCTTTGTTATCAACGACACTTTTTTGCAAGGCATCTGTGGATGTGGCACCACAATTCTGATTGATATTGCGCCCATCTGGGTGGATCCCAATTGGAATAATTTCGGCGCCCAGTTCCCATAGAACGGTTGGGGCAATTTTATAAGCAGCCCCATTGGCACAATCAATAACAATTTTAAGGCCTTGCAACGTTTTGCCCTTTGGAAAAGTGCTTTTGACGTGTTCGATATAACGACCAGGGGCATCGTCCAAACGACGGGCGCGCCCCAGTTTAGACGGTATAACCAGGTCAGTTTCTGTCAAAGAATCGGCTTTGGCCTCTATATCCTTTTCAACAGAATCAGGCAGCTTTTGTCCATCAGGTCCAAAAATTTTAATGCCATTATCGTCAGCAGGGTTGTGCGAAGCCGAAATCATGATGCCCAAATCTGCCCGCAAAGATCGAATTAACATAGAAACGGCGGGTGTTGGCATGGGCCCAACCAAAATGACATCCATTCCGACAGAGGTAAATCCCGCGGTCAAAGCAGGTTCCAGCATATAACCAGATAGCCGTGTGTCTTTTGCAATGATGACCAGATGGCGGTGATCCCCACGCATAAATTGCAAGCCCGTTGCCTGGGCCACATTTAAAATAGTCCCAGGGGTCAACGGCCCACGATTAACCAAGGACCGAATGCCATCTGTACCAAATATTTTGCGCGTCACGATTATGCCCCTTGCGGTGCCGGTGTTGGTCCAGACATTCCCGGGATCGAGGACTTAGACTTTTTCACAGCTTTCTTTTTACCTTTGGCAGGTGGATCACGATCTAACTTTTTTCCCTTCATGATCTTATCAATATCATCCCCACTTAGGGTTTCAAATTCCAACATAGCCCCAGCCAAAGCATGTAATTGTTTAATATGTTTTTTGATTAATTTACAGGCAACATCGTAACCATCATCTACAGAACGCCGGATTTCTTGATCCACAAGTTCCTGTGTTTTTTCTGACATATCTTGGGTTTGTGTGACAGAGTGTCCCAAGAATACCTCTTGCTGTGGTGCGCCATATGCAAGGGGTCCAAGCTTTTCACTTAACCCCCATTCCATGACCATGCGCTTGGCCAAATCAGTTGCCATCCGAATGTCAGAAGAGGCCCCTGTGGTTACTTTTTCTCTGCCAAAAATAATTTCTTCGGCAATACGCCCCCCCATGGCAACAGCAATGTCAGCTTTTAACTTGGCCAATGTAACAGAAACTTGATCTTTTTCAGGTAAGCGCATCACCATACCCAAAGCCCGCCCACGTGGAATAATGGTTGCCTTGTGAATGGGATCAGAGTCTTCCATATAATAAGCAACCAAGGCGTGGCCACCTTCATGATAAGCCGTTAATTTTTTTTCTTCGTCTGTCATGATCATGGAACGGCGTTCTGCCCCCATCATGACTTTGTCTTTGGCCTCTTCCAGATGGGCCATACTGACAACACGCTTATTAAGACGCGCGGCCAAAAGGGCACCTTCGTTCACAAGGTTACTAAGATCTGCCCCAGAAAAACCAGGGGTTCCCCGGGCAATAACTTTTGCATTGATATCATCTGCCAAAGAAATCTTGCGCATATGCACTTTTAAAATGGCTTCACGGCCTTCCAGATCCGGTAATGGAACAACAACTTGACGGTCAAAACGGCCTGGACGCATCAAAGCTGGGTCCAGAACATCGGGTCGGTTGGTGGCGGCAATTATGATAACGCTTTCATTTTCATCAAAGCCGTCCATTTCAACCAATAATTGGTTTAAAGTTTGTTCGCGTTCATCATTGCCGCCGCCAACGCCGGCCCCACGATGACGTCCAACAGCGTCAATTTCATCAATGAAAATAATGCAAGGACAGTTCTTTTTAGCCTGCGCAAACATGTCACGCACACGGCTGGCCCCCACCCCAACGAACATTTCAACAAAGTCAGATCCTGAAATGGAAAAGAAAGGAACTTGGGCTTCGCCCGCAATGGCCTTGGCCAACAATGTTTTACCCGTTCCAGGTGACCCCATTAACAAGACACCTTTGGGGATGCGCCCGCCAATACGGTGGAATTTTTCGGGGTCTTTTAAAAAGTCGACAATTTCCACCAATTCATCTTTGGCTTCTTCAATACCAGCAACATCTTTGAAGGTGATTTTTAATTTATCTTCGGTCAGCATTTTTGCTTTTGATTTACCAAATCCCATAGATTTACCGCCGCCGCCAGATTGCATTTGACGGTAAAAGTAAACCCAAACACCAATAAATAATAAAATAGGGAACCAAGAAATAAGGACACTGAACAGAGAGGGATAGTTTTCATCGCGGTTAACGGCTTCAACTTTCACGCCTTTACTGGCCAAATCATCGGCAAACAAGTTATTTTCTGGAACACGGGTAATAAATTTTTGCCCATCATTTTGGCGACCAACAACGGTATCACCCTTAAGGATAACTTCGCTGATTTGGTTTTGTGTGACAGCTGTTCTAAAGGCAGAATAATCAATAATTTTGGCCCCACTTTGCTCATTACCATTATCAAACATATTGTATATGGTGAACAAGCCAAAGGCGATAATCGTCAAAAGCCAAAAATTACGAATGTTATTGTTCATAAAGTGATCCTTTTCGTTAAATCAAAAATTGATTTATGTTGCATGCAGTAAGGGAAGAATTCTATGTCAAAGCCCTTGGTCAGACTATCTGAATTTCCTCTGTCTTGCAGTATTATTTCTAAAACTATACCATTTTTACCATATATGGCAGGAATTGTCTGCCAAAAATAACTGGGAAGTTGGGCAATATCAGAAAAAACTTTTTTATAATTTTCCCAATTCCCACCAAGGGCTGCGACGAAATGGTTTTCATTCTTTTCAAGCCCTGAAATTATAAAACGGTTGTCCCAAAAAATAAGATTACCCACTGGTTTTTTATCTGAAATTTTTTCAGGTTCGCGGATAATTAGCCATTCTTTTTTATAGGGACGAATTAAACAATTTCCAATGCTTTCGCCTTTAAATGCAGTATTTTTATGGCATTTCTCAAGAAATTCTTTCAAGTTTTTCTGGCGAAGAGGACTGGTATTCCCCCCAATTTTCATCAGCAAATTATTTAAAAGTCGATACTGGATTTCAAAATTAGTTTCTTTAAATAAGGCAGGGTCCAAAGTGGCGTAACCCAAAGGATTAATCTGGGTATATTTCACAGAAGCCTTATCAACAAGACCTTCAATAAACAATCGATTTTGGGCTGCCTTACCCGCCACATCAACAAGGGTATCAATGGTCAAACCCAGCTGTGCCAGATGGTCAGTTTCTTGGCGAAATTTTACCCGTGTATACTTAAGATTGGCATTGCTGGGATCTTGAATAAACGGATGATTTTCCAAATAGTCGACCAGATCCTTTTTATACAAAGGTAGGTACGGCCTTAAATAAGGAATATTTTGCTTGATTGAAATGGGGGGAATCCCTGCCAAACCATCAGGCCCTGTTGCACAGCTTAGACGATATAAAATGGTTTCATATTGATCTTCTTTATGATGGCCAAGGAAAACCCCTTTAATATTTTGGTCTTTGCAAACAGTTGATATCAAGTTATATCGCGCATCGCGGGCTTGTTCTTGGATCTTGGTTGAAATGCCCGCATGTTCCCATTCAAGAATATAACAAGGAATTCCGGCGGCATTCATCCATTGTTTTACCTGGGTGGCCTCTGTCGATGCCTCGGCACGTAATTTGTGATTAACATGCAAAGCAATCAATCTGTATCCGTATTGTTTTTCGAAAGATTTCAATGAAAAAGCCAGGGCCAAACTGTCAGCCCCCCCTGAAACAGCGATGGCAATTTTGCAATCTGCCGTGAAAGTTATGCCGTTTAAGAAATTCTGTAAAGTGGTTTCCAGCCTTAACTTGTTTGGCACTTAAATTCCTTGATTTTAGCATCTAATAAAGATCTTGAAGAACTTGTCATTTCCGGATATTCGGTTTTTGCTTTTTTAAGGGCGGCACAACCAGCTTTGGCCTTTCCGCCGTCATGCAAAGTAATGCCAAGTTTCACCAAACTTTCTGCGGCATGATCCCCAGAAGTATCTAACTGGAAAGATTTCAGGTAATGCTCGGATGCTTTGGCAGGCTGTTTTGTTAAATTACAAATTTCCCCCAGATAATAATGGGCTTTTGATTTTGAAGATTTATCCCCATCCAATTCCACGTATTGATCAAAGATATTTTGGGCTGTTTGATAATCTGCGGCCTTAAGAGTTTTTTCCCCCAGGTCGAAAATTTCTTCCGGGGACTTTCCATCCAAATCAACATTTTTATTTTCTTCAACAGGTTTAGGGGCGATCTTTTCCGTAGGGGTATCTTCAGATTTTTTCTTTGAATCTTCTTTTTCTTTTGGGGCAGTTTCCCCAGATTTTTTTAATTTTTCAATTTCTAAAAGGGCAACATCCAATTGACCTTGCAGGGCCGCAAAGTGTTCTTTCAACTGGTCAATTTCATTATTTTTCTTTTGGGTTGACTGGCCAAAAATATCATCTTGATGTTCTAATCTTTCAATACGATCCATCAGATTCGCAACCAAAGTATTTTGATCGTCCAGTTTTGAATGAAGGTGGGACAGGTCACCTTTTTCATAAATAGACGCTGTTTTTTCAGCAGCTTCAGGTTTCGGCAATCCGGTTGGTTGTTCCAAATCATTTAACCCCAGTTTCTTGTGAACATATTGTTCAAGACGATCCAGATCCGCCCGGATTTTTTCAGGATTGGTGTATTCAGAGGGCTGATCTTCTGCCAATAAAACGTTGGGAAGAAGCTGTAAAATTATAATAAGTGCGTAAAAAATACGATTCATGAGGTATTCCCTTAATTACATAAAATTTACCTTATTTCCTGACAAGGGGCAAGGATAATAAACCCCCTACATAAAGGAATAAGGATCAATATCAATTTGCATTTTTAAGGTGGACGGTACTTGAATTTTTGAAACCCAAGAATCAATATAAGGCTGAATTTTATCAGACTTGGATCCTTTGATTAAAAAGCGCCAACGATACCAACCTTTTAATTGGAACATGGGGGCAGGTGACGGCCCGAAAACAGAAATTGAATCGTGTTTGGGAATAGATTGGCTTAATTTCCGGCAAAATAATTCCCCTGCATCAGTTGACCTTGCCGAAATAATAATGGCCCCAAGATGGCCATAAGGCGGCAACCCAATTTCGGCCCGATTTTGTTTTTCAATTTCAACGAAGGCTTTGTAATTTTGCTGTTGTAAAATCTGCATCATTTCATTATTTGGACTGTAGGTTTGCAATAAAACTTTTCCAGGTTGTTCGGCCCGCCCAGCCCGACCAGAAACTTGATGCAGTAATTGAAAGGTTCTTTCTGCGGCACGCAAATCCCCGCCAACCAATCCAAGGTCTGCATCCAAGACACCGACCAAAGTTAGGTTAGGAAAGTGATGGCCTTTTGCCATGATTTGGGTGCCAATGACAATTTTAACTTTCCCTTGTTCAATTCGATCAAAGGCTTCGCGCATTTTTTTGGGGGTAGTCAACAGATCACTTGAAATGATTTCAAAGGGAACGCCTGGTAATTTTTCTGCCAATTCTTCAGCAATGCGTTCAACCCCTGGACCGTATAAAATAAAGGAATTTGATTCATCACAATTTTCACAGGTATTGGGCAAAGTATAATGAAAATCACAGTGGTGACATTGCACTTGGTTTGATTGTTTGTGATACACCAACCAAGATGAACAACTTGGGCATTGCAATCGGTGTCCGCAGGCACGACACAAAGCCAAAGGGGCATATCCGCGACGATTCATAAACAGCAAAGTTTGGTTGTCTTTGGCAACAGTTTGTTTTATTTCTTCGATCAATGTATTTGATAACCAACTTGATCCTACCTTTAAGTCTTCTTCCCGCATATCGATTAAACTAACTGCAGGGACTTGGGCCTTTCCATGTCGATTGGGCAGAAACAGGGAATCATACTTGCCAGATTCCACATTATACAAAGTTTCAACACAAGGGGTGGCGGATGATAAAACAACAGGGCAATTACCAAGACTGGCCCGTTTAATAGCCATGTCCCGGGCGTTATAAATCACCTGACTTTCTTGTTTGAAACTGCTGTCATGTTCCTCGTCAATAATAACCAGGCCAAGGTTGTCAAACGGGGTGAACAAGGCCGACCTGGCGCCCACAACAACAGGGGCTTTGTTTTGAATAATGGCCTGCCAAGCATTGCGTTTTTGGGCTTTGGTAATATCGGAATGCCATACGATTGGGGCAAAGCCAAAACGTTTTTTAAACCGATCCAGCCACTGGGTGCTTAAAGAAATTTCAGGCAGTAAAATAAGGGTTTGCTGGTTTTGATTCAAGCATGTTTCCATGGCTTTAAAATAAACCTCGGTTTTTCCAGATCCTGTGACACCTTCCAAAAGAATCGGGGCAAACTTTTTGGCGGATACAGATTTTGAAAGATGGGCGGCAGCGTTTTTCTGCTCCCCTTCCAATTTCGCAAGATTCAGGTTCGGGATGACCTTTGTGCCTTCTTTTATTTTCTCAAAATACTCAGGATTTCCCATGGCCATTTTTGCAATCAATCCAATGGGGGACATCGTATATTTTGATACCCAATCAATAAACTGTCGGTTAATTTGGTTCATGGGCGGCAGGTCCGAAACAGCCGTAATGTCTTTTATCTTTTTTCTGTCAAATTCAGGATTTTCATCAATTCCCCACACAATACCCCATTGGGATTTGGCCCGAAAAGGAACCTTAACATACTGCCCCATTTGCACAGTTATCCCTTTCGGTATTCCATAAGTTAATGAAAAATCGATTCTTTGCGGAATTAAAATTTTGACAAAATTATCTGACATATGATCCATATTTCTGTATGATATAGTAAACGAATTCAAACACAAAAGGATATATAAATGAAGTTTTTTGTTGATGGCGCAAATGTAAAAGAAATTAAAGAATTGGCAGAAATGGGGCTGGTTGATGGGGTGACAACAAACCCTTCGATTATTGCCAAAACAGGCCGTAAGATTAAAGATGTGATTGCCGAAATTTGCGAAGCTGTCGACGGTCCTGTCAGTGCCGAAGTTACGGCAACTGATGTTGAAGGCATGGTCCGGGAAGGAAAATATTTGGCCAAAATTGCAAGTAATGTGTGTGTCAAAGTTCCCCTAACAGAAGATGGATTAAAGGCCTGTTATCGTTTGCGCCAAGAAAATATCTTGGTCAATGTGACACTGTGTTTTTCATCTATGCAAGCCCTGATGGCAGCAAAAGCAGGGGCAACATTTATTTCCCCGTTTATTGGACGCTTGGATGATATTGGCCAGGAAGGCATGACATTAATTTCAGAAATTTGTCAGGTTTATGATAATTATCCTGAAATCACCACCCAAGTTTTGGCGGCATCCTTGCGCCATCCACTGCACGTAAAACAGGTGGCAGAAATTGGTGCAGATGTGGCAACCTTGCCAGCCAAAGTTTTCAAGCAATTGGTTAAGCATCCCCTAACAGATAATGGACTGGATGCCTTTTTGAAAGATTGGCAATCGACAGGACAGTCAATTATCGAGGATTAATGCAAAACATCGAACAAGTCATTAAAAGGTGGATAACATGGGTGCAATCAGAACGCCAATTATCCACCAATACTTTTTTGGCCTATACAAAAGACTTGGATCAATTCTTAAATTTCATCACCCACTATCAAGGGGGGGCGCCCACCCTGAAAACATTGGAAGGTTTAAAGGCGATTGATTTCCGCGCCTGGCTTGGTCAGTTGAATGAAAATAAATTGGCCAAATCATCCATTGCCCGGGCCTTAAGTGTGGTACGTAGTTTTTATAAATATTTGGACCGTCAAGATATTCTTCACAATCCCATTATTCAAAATATAAGATCCCCCAAAATACCAAAGTCAATTCCGCGTGGGTTATCAAAATCCCAAGCAATCGATTTGTTGGATGCCTGCGAAGAAGATGATCGCGATGATTGGATCAACCGACGAAACTTGGCCTTATTTACACTGCTTTATGGATGCGGCCTTCGTATCAGTGAGGCATTGGCGCTGGATAAAAAAGATATGGCTGATACAGTTTTGCGGATTAAAGGAAAAGGCAACAAAGAACGATTGGTTCCCGTGTTGCCAGTGGTTGCCAGTGCCATTAAAAAGTATATAAGTTTTTGCCCTTTTGATTCAGGCCCATTGTTTTACGGAGAAAAGGGGGGACGGTTAAATATCAGTGTGGCGGAAAAACAAATTCGCGATATCCGGCGAAGAATAGGCTTGCCAGAAACGGTAACACCCCACGCATTACGCCATACATTTGCCACCCATTTGTTGGAGACAGACGGCGACCTGCGCACCATCCAAGAATTATTGGGGCATGCCTCCTTATCCACCACCCAACGTTACACCGATATTAACCGGGAAAAACTAAAACAGATTTATACAAAAACCCACCCACGCTCTTAAGGTTTTCATCCCCTTCTCCTTGTAGCCCTAATGTTTTCATCACTCTCTCCTCGTGGCTTGAAAATTGTTATTAACATCTCCTTGTGGTTTTAAATCATAGACGTCTTCGTTTTGTCTGCCCAGCCCTTGATACTTCTTTTTTGCCGTCATCCCACGGCTTGACCGTGGGACCCAGTCTACCTTAGACATCTTTCTTCATTGTCTTCCCGGACTTGATCCGGGATCCAGTCCACCTTAGGCATCTTTCTTCATTGTCATTCCGGACTTGATCCGGAATCCACAGCGGTGTTCATCACAAATACCTTACCTGCCAGAGATACATGGATTCTGAACTAAATTCAGAATGACGAAAATTGTGTCCGGTGAATACCGCCCTGGACCCCGTGTCAAGCACGGGGCGACGAAGTAAAATAGCCATCGAATTACTGAACTTATACACGGGGCGACGAAGTAAAATAGCCATCGAATTACTGAACCTATACACGAGGCGACGAATAAAAATAGGTCCGCTCATAGGATTAATGACAAACGATCCTACCCCGGTGATCTTATACGTATCGTCGTCCCGGGCTTGATCCGGAATCCAGTCATAAACTAAAAAGCAGGCGGGTTGTATCCGGTGAGTGCCGCCCTGGACCCCGTGTCAAGCACGGGGCGACGAAGTAAAATAGGTCCGCTCATAGGATTAATGACAAATGATTCTACCCTGGTGATCTTATACGTATCGTCCTCCCGGACTTGATCCGGAATCCAGTCCACCTTAGACATCTTTCTTCATTGTCATTCCGGACTTGATCCGGAATCCACAGCGGTGTTCATCACAAATACCTTACCTGCCAGAGATACATGGATTCTGAACTAAATTCAGAATGACGAAAATTGTGTCCGATGACTGCCGCCCTGGGCCCCGCATCAAGCGCGGGGCGACGAAGTTGGAGGAGGTCGATGGCGTATGGATTACCACGCATCCTTTGGCTACTTGCGATGACGGAGTGGCCGGAAGGCCATTGTGGCAAAGTTAATGAATAATCCTAATTTTTCCCTGTCATGCAAAAAACCCCGCAGTGTGCGGGGTTTTTTATTTATTCAATATTAGTTAAAGAATTAGTAGATTAACCTTTCGGTTATTTTCCTTTTCCTTTTGGAGTTCTATCGCCTACTGCTGCGCCATCTGCACCACCTTCTGAAGCTGCTGGAGTTTCATCGGCTGGAGCTGGAGCTGGAGCTGCTGCGGCTGCTGCTGGTGAAGCTGCTGGAGCTGCGGCTGCGCCGGCTGCTGCACCTTCTGGTGGAGCGACAACAGTAGCCCATGTTGGCTTTGTCCCATTGCCAGCGGCGGCTGCTGGAGTTTCATCGGCTGGAGCTGCGGCTGCTGCTGCGGCACCTTCTAGACAAGCACAAGCATTTAGCATATCTTCGAGAAAGCCTTCAGTTCCACTCGCCGCGGCAAATGCATTTAAAACCTGGGCAAGTTTTTCACGCTTATCTTTATCCGAACCTGTTAATTTACCATAGGCTTTGCCTAGATCATCCATCGTAATAGAATTACTTCCCATCCATATTTTTATAGGATTTCCCGCGTCAAGGTCAAGAATGATACCCTCCAAATCACTAGGAAGCCTTGCAACAGAGTAGCCTGATTCATGGCTATCTGGTTCTGCTGCTTCTGCTGCTAGCCGTGATGCTAAAGTTGGCCTACCTGTGGCGGCTGAATGCCGTGATGATCCTGGAGTTCTACCGCCGGCTGCTGTTCTTGCTGATCCTGGAGCTCCTGCTCCTGAGGCTACTGAAGACCGTGATGATCCTGGAGCTCCTGCTCCTGCTTGTGCATCGTCCTCTGAATCTGATTCTGCAGATGCTGAACGCAATGCTGATCTTGTTGATCCTGGAGCTCCTGCTACTGGTTGAGCAGCGGCAGCAACTGCGGCGGCAGCTGTTCTTGCTGCGGCGGCAGCTGTTCTCAACCTTTCACGTGCTTCTGCATCATTTTTAGGAATAGCCTCTCCGACTATCCAACCAAAATTGCGTGCAACTTGTTCAGGCGTAATACCTTGGTATTCTGGAACTACAGTTGCGCACTTAATTGCCCTTCTTTTTGCTTTAGCCGGTAATTCATCATAGCTATTGTATTGTGTTGCTATTGAATTTAATGACATCAGCATCGATGCGCCTAAAAGAATTGTTTTTATATTTTTCATAATGAACCTCTTAACTTTTTATTAAATTTATATTTTCTTTGAAATTGTTACCATAATTGTATGGTATTCAGGTTTGATTTTATTGGCGATGTTAAACTTGTTTGGAGTATAATCCCCGCCAGTTTTCAACTGTTGATATCTGGAATATTGATATCTTAATCCTGCTTCAACAATTCCTGCATCCCAGGACATTCCAACCCACGGTGCCAGTCCAAACTTAGATTTCTTCTTAACAACAGAGTTAACACCTGTCGTGTAATCAGCCGTCCCTTTACTTTGGAATTTAAATTGACTATGTAAAAGGTCCAAACCACCCATTACAGAAAATTTCGCGGCCACTTCCTTTTTTATCCCCATTCCAACAGAAACAATGTGGTTTCTTTTTAACTTCATAGAAGTAATAACGGGATCACTGTCATCAGGCCCGACAGAAGATGGTGTTCCATCTAATTCCAGATTGTTTTCACCACTGGTTTCATTTCCATATTCAGCCTCAGAAGTATCAAGGGTATATCCACCTTCAAAAAGCAATGAAAATTCTTGCATTTCATATTCATACCCTGCATATAATTTTCCTGTAGTTCCTGTTTTATCTTTTAATCTTCTGTTACCAAAAGAGTGATATTCAGTTTTGCCTGTATCTACATCATAAGCTGAGGCATTTGTTTTATTTGATATATTCGCAAAGGTATTCCCAAGGCCAAAACCAACGTAAGCGCCGTTATCTGCAAAGGCGGATCCTGCAAGCATGGTTGCCGCAGCTGTACACATTAAAATTTTCTTCATTTCTTAAGTTTCCTTTCGTTTCGACGTTTTTGATTGCCCAATAGTAAAATTACTTTTACATGATAAAATGATTATTCAACGGATAATGTAAGAGGATGCCAACAATAATTCAAGGCGAAAAAACAAGAAAACCCTTAATTTTCAAGTCTTTCTGGGCATAGAAGCCTTGCAATCGGCGCATATCCCTTGCGATGGAAGTCAGTTACACCTTGATTATTAAGGGCGTCGCGATGTTTTTGTGTTCCATAGCCTGCATTTTTATCCCAACCATATTCTGGGAATTTTTCAGCCAAGTCCTTGATAAATTGATCCCGTGTTACTTTGGCAATGATGGACGCGGCCGCGATGGAAAAACTTCGTTGATCCCCCTTAATAACCATTTGAATCGGGCACGGCAAAATTGGGCGCGCCTTTCCATCCACAATGGCGGCGTCTGGTTTTACACCCAACGCATCGACCGCGCGGGACATGGCCAAAAAGGTGGCCTGGCGAATATTCAAGGCCTCTATCTCATCAACGCTTGCCTGCCCAATACCATAAATAACGTGGGGACACTTTAACAACTGATGATAAATAAAATTCCGTTTTGGGGTGGATAATTTTTTGGAGTCTTGCAGATTTTGCAAAATATCTTTGGAAACCCCTGGTTTAAGAATGACTGCCGCCGCCATCACGGGACCAACCCATGACCCGATGCCTACTTCGTCAACACCTGCCACAATGCCATTAAATTTTGATTCAAATTCAAAGCTGGGGGCATAGGCCTTAGGACTTTTTTCGGAATTTACGTTTAATTGTTTTGGCAATTTTATTCCCATATTTTGTGATGCGGACAACGTACTTTGATACATATTGGGCCGTTGGCAACCCTGCCCCATAAATTGTGTTAATGCCATCCCGGAACGTCCTTAAGTTCAGGGTATCCATGCCTTGTAATTTACTGGCTGCCTTTGCCCAAAATGGGCTGAAGACCAAAGATAAAACAGTTAAGGAAATTACCAGTTTATTTTCATCTACGCTTAGCACCCCTGCTTCTACGGCTGTGTCTGCCAAAACAAATGAAAACTCTCCAATCTGGGCCAACATCAAACTACATAAAAAAGACATGGACCACGGCTGTTTGAAAAAATGCAAAATTGTGGCGTTTAAAATGGTTTTCCCCAAGGCAATAGTAAGCAACAACCAAGCTACCTTAAGGATATTATCCCAGATGTAATTCAGATCAACCAATAATCCAACAGATAAGAAGAAAACCATTAACAGAGTGCTTTGAATCGGACGTGTCACATTAATAACTGAATGGCGATCGGCTGTGTTCCCCAGAACTAATCCAGCCAAAAAGGCACCGTAAGCCGCGGACAACCCCAAAAAACCCGCAATCGCCGCCAACCCAAAACAAAATGTCAGGGCCAATAACGGAACAAGTTCTGTTGTTTGCGATGTCTTATGAATCACTGGCAATGAAATCCGTTCATTCCGGCTAAGGTACCAAGTCAACGTTGCGATAATACCAACGGCTAAGGCGACTTTCCATATCAGCATGGCAATGGAAACATCCCCCCCACCCAAAAACTGAATGGTGATAATCATCGGAACGAAGGCAAGGTCTTGCGCAATTAAAATACCAACCGTCAGGCGTCCAACATTTGTGCGCAACTCACCCGTTGATTCCAACATTTTGATAGAGACAGCCGTACTGCTTAGCGCCACAATACAAGAAAACAAAAACGTCAACGCAAAGGGCCATTTAAACACCAAAGATGCCAAGAACATCGCCCCCAAACTGCCTGCAAATTGCAAGGTAACCACCCCAATGGTCTGTAGCCATACTTCCTTAAACGATCTTAAGTTTAATTCCACCCCGATTAAAAACATCAACATGAATACGCCCAGTTCTGCCAAGGCGCGAATCATCGAAACATCCTCGCCATTCGATAAAACGTTCGGGCCCAGAACAACCCCCGCCAAGACATACCCCAAAACAGCGGGCTGTTTAAACCGTGTGAATAATAATCCACATACCAGTGCGCATAAAACAATCACAGTAATTTGTGTTAGGGGTAAATTTGCGTGCATTCTTAAATAACCTTGAAATAAAACTTATGAAGAAACCAGATAGATTTCTTAATTATAGTCAGCAGTATAGAAAAAATGCTGGGATTTAACAAGGTAGAATTTTAAAATACCGGAAATTAATACTTTATCCCCTGATCAAGCATTGGGATGCCGCTTGCTTACCATTCCAGGATTGGCCAGGAGTCCAGGGCGGTAGTCACTGGATACAACCCGCCTGCCGTTTAGTTTATGACTGGATCCCGGATCAAGTCCGGGATGACGATACGTATAAGATTACCAGGGTAGGATCGTTTGTCATTAAGGTTATGAGCGGACTATTTTACCTCGTCGCCCTGGTGCTAGAAGTCTACGGCAATCAAATTGTCTGTAATAAACACCGCTGTGGATTCCGGATCAAGTCCGGAATGACAATGAAGGGGGGCTGGGTAAAATTAACGGGAAATGGTATGCGTTTTACGCATGGGTAAATAAGTCAGCTATTTCAGTTAGTTATATTTATTATGGGCCTGTAGCCCGCATTAATTGGTTGGGCCTATTTTGCCCAAGCCATGCGCGCGTAGGTACTTTTTTAATAAAAAAATTATTTTTCGCGGTTTTCCCTGCCTATTTTTTAGGCACTTTAATGCAATTATGAAGCAAAGCGAAAAAACCCATTGGCTGAGGTTAACCATATCTGTGTCAATATGTCCAGATTTTGGGAAATTTTAACGGGAAACCTGGTAAAGAATGGGGCTGAGCCCCGCATCAAGTCCGGGACTGTATAAGCGCACAAATTCGTTGACAGGTTTTGGGAATCAGCAGGAGGATGATTGTTTAGTTATAGGCCGCCGCTTTTAGGTGTCATGACCCCACGTAATTTTTGATTTTCAAGACATCTTGCCACACATCTTTTTTCCGTGACGGGCTGCGCATTAAATAGGCTGGATGATAAATGGCGGTTGCTTTAACAGTTGATCCCTCTTTCAAAAAATCCAAATCGTACCAATTACCGCGCAATTTTGTGATCCCATCTTTAGCATTAATCAATGCCTTACAGGATGTTCCCCCCACCATAATAACCATATCGGGGTTAACCAATTCTATGTGGCGTTGAATAAAAGGACGGGCGATGGCAATTTCTTGCGGCGTTGGCGTGCGATTTCCTGGTGGGCGCCAATTCAAGACATTACTGATGTAAATATTATCAAGATCAAAGCCAGCAAACTTGAATATTTTACGCAACATCTGGCCACTTTGGCCGACAAAGGGTTTGCCTTGTTTATCCTCTTCCGCGCCAGGGGCCTCGCCAACCAACATGATTTTGGCCTTGGAATTCCCGTCACAAAAAACCATGTTCAATGCGGTTTTTTTAACAGCCAAACCTTCGTAGTTTTGAATGGCCCGTTTTAAATCATCAAGGGTTTGTGCAGAGGCAGCCAATGCCTCTGTTTCTTGGATCTGGGTTGACACCCCTTTTGCCGCAACCGCAGGCCGGGATATCGTTTGTTTTGGTTGGGGCGTTTCTGGTTTGGGTTCTTCTGTTTTTTGCGCAACACGATCCGTTGGGGTTTCGGACATAAGTTGATCCACCCCCATACTTAGTAACTGATTTTTAATACGTGTTTTATCCACCATAGTTAAAAGTTATACCGGAAAGTCATTCAAATTGGAAATGGGTTTTTTAAGATCTAAGATCAAATAAACGAAACCAAGTATCGACAGGAATACCCAAAGAAACAGGAACTTCGCCTGGTCTTATAAATCTGATTCCGCGCACATGTTTTTTATCTGATGCATTAATCAAAAAAGAAATAGACATCTTATATGATTTTTCCTCTTTATTTGATGAAGGAACAACAGTACAAAGCCATTCGTAAGTTTTATTATCATCCCCAGAAACTAAAAGGGCAGCATTTCCAACCAAAGGGGAAGGTGTCACAACAGTAACTTTTAATTCTTTCAAGTCTTCTTCTATACCTGCTGCGGCATCTGCAAAATTTGCAAATGTTAAACTTATAATTAATAGAAATAGTCTCATCATTCTTACCTCTTTATAAATTTATTTATATAGCAAGGCTTTGAAAAATGTCCAGAAATTTAAAGATGACCCTTTTTTTATCTTGAGGAATCTCTATATTTATTGTAGTAATAAGATCATAATTGGAGAGGTGGCCGAGTGGTTTAAGGCGCACGCCTGGAAAGTGTGTATACGTTATGCGTATCGAGGGTTCGAATCCCTCTCTCTCTTCCACTTATACAAATACCTCCTGATACCTAATTTTGGCCTTTCCTAAGCTTGTGTTCCACTTTAAACCTTCGAATAATCAAAAATTAATTGCAATTATTGGGAAATATTTAAAATAAATACTTTTATCTTCTTGATGAATTTGATATCGAACACTACATGAGAATTAAGTTTAAAAGGATGAAGATGAAACAATTTCTATTTATTATTATAACTATTTTGACATTCAACGGTCAATGCTTGGCAGCTGAAGATGAAATTAATCCAGAAAATGGGGCGGCCCCCATTTTGTTAAATGTATGTGGCGGCGTGGTCTATCACGACGATACCCCCATAGGTCCGCATCGAAATCAAGTCCACACAGAAAATCCTGAAGAAGCTTTATCTATTTTAGGGCTATTGAAACAGCCTGGTAAGAATCTTTTGAATATTTCCTGTGGTATCCTTGACGGTAAAGGGCGTATTGAAGGGGACTATCTGTCCATAGACGCCAAAACATGGGGGTTCCACGGAATAATTTCTTGCGAAAATATGTGCGTGATTAAAACAACGTCGGATATTGATACCCTACGTCTTAATACCGCGTTTATCGGCGGAGGAATGGTCATAGTAAGAAGGTTCAGTCAAGAGGGCGTTTTAATTGGCGAACAAGAATTTGTCGCACCCCCCGCTTATACTTAATTAGTTTTCAAAAGATTGGGCTGGGGATGCGGGTTCATCGGCTCTGAACAAAGGGTAAAAGTGTTGATAACAGTGGATTTGGGAAAGATTTAATGGTAATATAATTGCAAGAAAACCAAGGAATAATTCTTAAAAGCTTGCAAGAAGAAAGACCCTATCAAAGCCCTCAAAAACATCAAATCAACAAGATCATTTATTTGCTTAAATTTTTAACAAACAAGGTAGCTGTTCCTGAAGTAGTACAGGATGTTTTTATCACCTCAAGACTTTCATACCCCTTATTGGCATAAAAACCTGCTGCTGAACCTGATTGAAGATAAACTTCTAAAAAGCCAAGTTTCTTAGCTTGCCGTTCTAAATTTTGGACAAGGGCAGTCGCCACCCCTAACCCACGATACCTGTACAATGTATATATAGAAGCAATCCAGGGGGTTTTATCAGGCCACTCGTCCCCATCTTGGTCCCATAAACTTCCCATACCGATGGGCAACTTTGTTTTTTTATTAATGGCAACCAATGTTAAAGGAATTTGATTTTTCTGGGCACTGGATTTAAAAATTCTAAGGTTGTTTTCAAGATTTGCCCCTTTTCTTTGTACACCCCACCGGCCAAAGGACCAAGCTGCACAAGCTTGTATATGCTGAGGAACATCTGCAAGATATTTTATTTCAAAATCATTCATTTCAAACTTATTCATCTGTTGTCAAAAGTGTGGATTCTTTACTGATATGATCAATTTCATCCACATTGTCTGAATCGGTTTTCAGGTTTTTCTTGTCTTTACTGAATTTACACCCACTGATCCAGATATCATAGACCGGGTGATCCATGGCTGAAATGGAAGGGCTGGATGAAAACATCCAACTACTGAAATATCGTTTTGGGGTTTCGTTTGCCTTGTTTTCCCATATTTCCAGATAGGCTTTGCATTCAGGAATTTCTACTTCAGGGGTTTTATCACACGCATGGATTTCAATTTCCAAATTACCAAATCGAAATGTTTTCCCAACTTCAGCGTCCAAATCAAAAACACGCGCCGTAACTTTATCAAGCCCCCGCAATGTCACGTACTTTGCTGGCAAGGCCATTGCTTGTCCTGTGATAAAGCATAAAATCAAAATTTTCAGACAGGGTCCTGTCATCTTATGCTTTTTCTTCTTTATCTTTGTCTTTGAAAATCAATTGACTTATTAAGGATTCAAGAATCAAAGATGATTGAACATTATAGATTTCATCCCCTTCTTTCAGCATATCTTCTTCCCCCCCTGGTGTGATGGAAAGATATTTTCCGCCCAACAAACTTTCACTTATAATCGCGGCACTTGAATCAATGGGTAATTTAATATTATCTGAAATTGTCAACGTTGCGATAGCCATATAAATTTTTGGATCAATTTTTAAAGACGTGACCTTTCCAATTTTAATTCCGCTAAGTTTAATATCGCTGCCTTCAGCCAACCCGTCAACACGGTCAAATTTTGCCGTTACATTATAACCTGAAACGTCCTGTCCACTGTTTTCTTTATAAGCAAATACCAGAACAAGGCAGGCAATTATTAAAACGATACCCCCGGCGATTGTTTCAACAAGATTTCCGCGCATAAATTTTCTCCTTAATATTTAAGGGCTTGCTGCAGGATGATATTTTTGAAATGCGTTCTAGGAAAGACAAAATTGGGCAAGCATGCTGTACTTGATGTACATAAGTACCGCCCCCAAACTTTGACACTAAAAATCATCCAAAAAGGACGCCTTGCAACAGTCCATTAATATTTACTATACACAAGTGTCCTAAGGTCGCCAAGACTGGTATCCGTCTTTATGCCTTTTTTCTTGAAATTTGGGTTTGTCCTTATAAGGGGTGCCTGTTAAATTTGGCACAAACGATGTGGTCTTTTTACTGGGGCTTGCCGGTTTCTTTTCAACGGCATGGTGCAGCCACGCATGCCAATTGGGGCTTACCTTTGACCCTTCAGCATATCCTTTATAGACAACCCATCGTCGACTATTCGCTTTACTTTTACTAAAAAATTTATTTGATGATTCATAATATTTATTTTCGAATACATCCTTGCCTATAAATTGTGCAAGTTTACAAAATGTTTTTACTTCTGAAATTATTAATTGTGTCCTAGACCTCATGAATACAGTTGACACATAATTTCAAAAAAAATTCAAGAAAAAAAAGTTCCTATTTTGCAGAAATTTTACTTGAAATAGCTATCGTAACTATATAATCATAATACTAGATGTAGAAGCCATCACCCCCGGATAACCCAATATATGGTTAAATGGGCGGTTTTTATAGGTTTTACCTACATTAGAAAAAATTAAGAAAAAAATTTAACTTTTTATATACTTTTGCCTTTGAGAGGAACACAGGACCATGAAAATTCAACGCCGTTTTACAGTTGCCGGACAATCCCCTTATGATTCAATCAAATTTAAAACCACAACCAGTCAGATTAAAAATCCTGATGGAAGTATTGTTTTTAATCTGGAATCTTTGGAAGTTCCCGAAGAATGGTCCCAAGTTGCCGCTGATGTAATCGCCCAGAAATATTTCCGCAAGGCTGGTGTTCCCGCACATTCAAAGAAAGTTACTGAAAAAGGTATTCCCACTTGGTTGCAAAAATCCAAACCAGATGACAAAGCCTTAGAAAACTTAGCAGAAGATCAACAGTATGGCTCTGAAACATCCGCCAAACAAGTATTCGACCGCCTGGCTGGGACTTGGACTTATTGGGGATGGAAGCACGATTACTTTGATACAGAAGAAGATGCCCAAGCTTATTTTGATGAAATGCGTCATATCTTGTGTGAACAAATGGGGGCCCCAAATTCACCCCAATGGTTTAACACAGGTTTAAACTGGGCCTATGGTATTGAAGGGCCTGCACAAGGACATTCGTACGTTGATCCTGAAACAGAAGAAGTAGTGAAATCAAAGACGGCCTATGAACGTCCGCAACCCCATGCCTGTTTTATCCAAGGTATTAAAGATGACTTGGTTGGCGACGGGGGCATCATGGATCTTTGGATCCGCGAAGCCCGTCTTTTCAAATTTGGTTCTGGAACGGGTACAAACTTTTCTGCCTTACGTGGCAGTGGGGAATCCTTGTCTGGTGGTGGAAAATCTTCGGGGATGATGAGTTTCCTTCGCATTGGTGATCGTGCAGCCGGCGCCATTAAATCAGGGGGAACCACCCGCCGTGCCGCAAAAATGGTAACAGTTAACATTGACCATCCAGATATCGAAGAATACATCAACTGGAAGGTTGCCGAAGAACAAAAAGTTGCCGCCTTGGTTTGTGGATCAAAAGCAACAAAGAAAAGCCTTGACGCCGTTATGACAGCTTGCTTTCCTGATGGGACAGAGGATGCTGTCACAGATGTGAAACAAAATCACGACTTAAAAATGGCCATTAAAAAAGCCCGTAATGCCCTGGTTCCTGATAACTATATCCAACGTATTTTGCAACTGGCCAATCAAGGACAAAAATCATTTGATTTTGATACCTTTGATACAGGCTGGACATCCGAAGCTTACAATACTGTTTCTGGACAGAACTCTAATAACTCTGTTCGTGTATCCAATGATTTCTTGCGCAAAGCCTTAAAAGGGGAAAGTTGGGATTTGATTCGTCGGACAAATGGAAAACCTTTTAAATCTGTTGATGCCGCTGCCCTTTGGAACAAAGTGGCTTATGCCGCATGGGCGTGTGCTGATCCAGGAATTCAATATGACTCAACCATTAATGAATGGCATACATGCCCACAACATGGGCGCATTAATGCATCCAATCCTTGCTCTGAATATATGTTCTTGGACGATACGGCTTGTAACTTGGCCTCCATCAACTTAATCAAATTCTATAAAGAAGCCGCAAAAGGCAAAGCCGAATTCGATATTAAGGGCTTTGAATATGCAGTGCGCCTATGGACTTTGACTTTGGAAATTGCTGTGACAATGTCCCAATTACCTTCTGATGAAATTGCCTTGGGGACTTATAATTATCGCACATTAGGTCTGGGCTATGCCAATATCGGTGGTTTGTTAATGGCTATGGGCATTCCTTACGACAGCGAAGAAGGCCGCAGCGTTGCCGGCGGAATCGCAGCCGTTATGACAGGCGTTTCATATACAACATCGGCAGAAATGGCGAAAGAACATGGGCCTTTCAAAGGATATAAAGATAATACTGAAGATATGCTGCGTGTCATGCGGAATCACCGCAAAGCAGCTTATGGTGAAAAAGAAGACTATGAAAATCTTGAAATTCTGCCTGTGCCTTTAGATGCAACTGACTGCCCTGTCAAAGGATTGGTCGACCATGCAAAGAAAGCCTGGGATAACGCCTTAAGTATGGGTGAAAAGTATGGATATCGTAATGCCCAAACAACTGTGATTGCGCCAACGGGAACAATCGGATTGGTGATGGATTGTGATACAACAGGGATTGAACCAGACTTTGCTTTGGTTAAATTCAAAACGCTTGCTGGTGGCGGATACTTTAAAATTATCAACCGTATGGCGCCCCGTGCCTTAAGAAATCTTGGGTACACAGCTGACCAAATTAAAGATATTGAAAAGTATACAGTGGGTCATGGAACCTTAGAAGGATGCCCAACGATTAACTTTGCCAAATTACTTGAAAAAGGATTTGAGGCAGATCAAATCGATCAATTAAAAGGGGCCTTAAAGTCAGCTTTTGACATTAAATTTGCCTTTAATAAATGGAGCCTTGGGGAAGACTTTTGCATAGAAAAACTTGGCTTCACCCAAGCCCAATTGGATAGTCCTTCCTTTGATATGTTGACAGAATTTGGGTTCACAAAACAAGATATTGATACAGCCAATGAATACTGTTGTGGCAGCATGACATTGGAAGGGTCGCCGCATTTAAAAGATGAACATCTGCCCATTTTTGACTGTGCGAATGCTTGTGGACGAACTGGAAAGCGCTATCTTTCTGCAGAAAGCCACATTCGTATGATGGCAGCGGCCCAACCGTTTATTTCAGGAGCAATTTCCAAAACCGTTAATATGCCAAGTTCTGCCACAATTGAAGACTGTAAAGAAGCCTATTTCCTATCATGGAAATTGGGTCTGAAAGCCAATGCTTTGTATCGTGATGGATCCAAATTATCACAACCCTTGAATGCCAGCTGGCTAGCTGACACAGATGACGACGAAGAAGTTGAAACAATCGCGGCAAGTTCCAAACAAGAACAGACAGCCAAGGTTGTGGAAAAGATTATCGAAAGAATCGTTTACCAAACAAATCGTAATAAATTACCAGATCGTCGCAAAGGGTACACGCAAAAAGCCACTGTCGGGGGCCACAAAGTGTATTTGCGTACAGGTGAATTTGAAGATGGTAAAATTGGTGAAATCTTTATCGATATGCACAAAGAAGGGGCCGCCTTCCGTAGCTTGATGAACAGTTTTGCCATGGCAATTTCCATCGGCCTTCAATATGGGGTGCCGTTGGAAGAATATGTCGAAGCCTTTACCTTCACACGTTTTGAGCCAGCTGGAATGGTCACAGGGAACGAAGCCATTAAAATGGCAACTTCCATCTTGGATTATTTATTCCGTGAATTGGCCATATCCTATCTTGGTCGGACTGATTTGGCCCATGTTCAACCTTCTGACTTGATGCCAGATGCCTTGGGAAGCAAGAAAGAATCTGCACCAACGGCTGGGGAAGAATCAAAAGCAGAAAAGTTGGCAAGCAACGGATATGTCCGCCGCAAGCTTTATGTTTTGCACGGCAGCAGCAATAAAAAAGTTGTCAACTCTGGGGTTTCGGAAGCTACGTTAGAAACCGCAAGCACAGAAACTATTGAGGAAGTTGTCACAACAACCGAAACATCCGCCCCCCAAGATGTTGTTTCCAACCGTATTCGCGCCGCCCGTCTTCAGGGTTTTGCAGGGGATGCTTGCGGGGATTGCGGTAACTTTACACTGGTTCGAAACGGCACATGCTTGAAATGCAACACATGTGGTAGTACCACTGGGTGTTCTTAATGGATTTCTTGCAATAGATCAATAACACCTCCTATGTTTTAGACTTACCACGCCCGGGCCTTTGGTCCGGGTTTTTTTATGGGTAAAAATCGTAAATGATTAAACACTATATAATGACAAACTAAAATCGTAATTGGATAGTGCCGCCTGGACCCCGTGTCAAGCACGGGGGGACGAATCGAGGCATTCGGTCACTATTAGAACCGTCTTCCTGCACTTGATGCGGGATCCAGGGCTGAGTTCACCGGATACAATACATTTGCCCTTTATGCTTTTCTGGATCCTGGTATCAAGTACCAGGATTGTAAGTTGTGGGTATGATATAAGTATAGGTAAGAGAGAAGATACCGCTCTGC
>CAJXSI010000001.1 GCA_913061155.1 uncultured Alphaproteobacteria bacterium | reverse complement strand
CGGATAAAAACGTTGTGCATAAGACATAATCTGTTTCCTTTTAATTAAACCGTATCATGAATACGGTTTAATTGCAATATTCCGTATTACAGGCAGTTTGTAAGTGCTGGGGCCATCTATTCGGGCTTGTTGCACGGCGCGCCCTAGTCATTTTTATTAATGCGGTTGGCTTTTGTAAGGGAAACATGATGATATCACAGAAAGGAAACGGCTTAATTCTTTGCCAGGTATGCTTCGCGTGCTTTGCGCAGGCGATCAAAATCATCCCCCGCATGATAAGATGATCGCGTTAAGGGGGACGCCGAAACCATCAAGAATCCCTTGCCCCATGCCATGCGTTCGTAGTTACGGAATTCATCGGGCGTCACAAATTTCATAAGTGGGTGGTGCTTTGGCGTTGGTTGCAGATATTGACCAATGGTCAAAAAATCCACATCGGCCATGCGCATATCATCCATCACTTGGTGAACTTCTGTTTTTTCCTCTCCCAGGCCAACCATGATGCCGGACTTGGTGAAAATAGTGGGATCCAATTCCTTTACACGCTTTAAAATACTTAAGGAATGAAAATACCGTGCCCCTGGACGTACCGTTGGGTAAAGCCCTGGCACTGTTTCCAGATTATGATTGAACACATCTGGCTTGGCCTCAACCACTTTTTCTAAGCCCCCTGGCTTGCGCAGGAAATCTGGGGTTAAAACTTCTATCGTTGTGCCTGGATTTTCGGCACGAATGGCCCGAATGGTTGCCGCAATATGCGCCCCACCGCCATCTTGCAAATCATCCCGGTCCACAGATGTAATCACCACATGCTTAAGTTGCAGTGACTTTAAGGCCGCTGCAACACGCGCAGGTTCTTGCGCATCCAAAGCCTCTGGGCGGCCCGTTTTAATATTACAAAAGGCACAGGCCCGCGTGCAGGTATCGCCCATAACCATAATGGTGGCATGCTTTTTTTCCCAGCATTCCCCAATATTTGGGCAGGCCGCTTCCTCACATACCGTATTCAAACGCGACACACCCATCAACATTTTGGTTTCCTTGTATCCTTGGGACACAGGCGCCTTAACCCGCAGCCAGTCTGGCTTGGGCAACTTTTGTTCGGGCTGTTTATCGCGTATAGGTTTAACTGTCATATAACACCAATTTTGTGATTACTAAAAGTGTATCACACGTTTGAAGGCATCCAAAACAGACTCGTGCATCATTTCAGAAAGCGTCGGATGCGGAAAGATGGTTTGCATTAATTCAACTTCAGTCGTTTCAAGCGTTTTGGCAATGCCAAAGCCTTGGATCATTTCGGTCACTTCGGCCCCAATCATATGTGCGCCCAGTAATTCGCCCGTCTTATTATCAAAGATTGTTTTGACAATGCCTTCAGGTTCACCCAATGCAATGGCTTTCCCATTCCCTTGGAAAGGAAAACGCCCAACCTTGATATCAAGTCCTCGTTCTTTGGCTGCGGCTTCTGTCAGGCCAATGCTGGCAATTTGCGGACGAGAATATGTGCAGCCTGGAATATTTAATTTATTTAACTTATGAACATCTTTTTGCCCGGCAATTTTTTCAATACAGATGGTTGCTTCGTGGCTTGCCTTGTGGGCCAACCAGGGGCCACTGATCACATCGCCAATGGCATACAGACCGGGTTCAGCTGTTTCATACCAATCATTCACTTGAATTTGATTGCGATCCACTTTTGCCTTAGTTTTATCAAGACCCAGGTCTTCTGTATTGCCCTGAATCCCGATGGCAACAATCACACGATCAAAAGTTTCTTCTGTAACTGTGCCTTTTTTATCCAAAGTGGCTGTCACAGTCTTGTCAGATTTATTCAGCTTCTTAACAGTTGTTTGGGTATGAATTTTCATGCCCTGTTTTTCAAAGGATTTCCTTGCAAAGTCTGAAATTTCGCCGTCTTCAACAGGTAAAATCCTGTCTTGCAGTTCCACGATCGAAACTTTGGCCCCCATGTTTTGATAGAAACTGGCAAATTCAACGCCAATCGCCCCGGACCCAATCACCAATAACTTTTCAGGAATACTTTCGGCAATCATGGCTTCTTTAGACGTCCAAACCAATTTTCCATCAGGTTCCAATCCTGGCAAAATCCGTGGCCGAGCCCCTGTTGCCAAGATAATATGCTTTGCTTCAACCGTTTGACCATCCACATCAATTTGTTTATTTCCCTTAAGACGGGCATACCCTTTGATGGTTTCCACTTTGTTTTTCTTTAATAAATGGGCAATCCCAGAGGATAATTGTTTGGCAATATTACGGGATCGTTCAACCACTTTTTTCATATCGAATTTAATATTATCGACAGAAAAACCGTAATCCCCAACAGTGTGCAGCAAATGATGAATTTCAGACGCCCGTAATAAGGCCTTCGTTGGAATGCATCCCCAGTTTAGGCATACGCCCCCAAGGTTATTTTTTTCAATAACAACTGTTTTTAATCCCAATTGGGATGCCCGAATGGCAGCAACATATCCGCCTGGGCCGGCACCAATTATGGCAACATCAAATTTTTTTGTCATATCTTATCCTTGCGCTAATAACAAAACAGGGTTTTCCATATACTTCTTAAAGGCCGTTAAGAAATCAGCCCCAACTTTGCCGTCTACAACACGGTGATCGGATGACAAAGTAATGGTTACCACAGTTCTGGATGTCACTTGACCATCCACAATTACAGGGCGTTTCTCCCCTGCCCCGACTGCCATAATACAGGCTTGGGGGGGATTAATTATGGCATTAAATTGTTTAATACCAAACATACCCAAATTGGAAATGCTGAAACTGCCCCCTTGGAATTCTTCGGGCTTTAACTTGCCGTCCTTGGCTTTTTTGGCCAATACTTTCATTTCATCAGAAACAGTCACAATTGATTTCAATTCGGCTTTTTTAATAATCGGCGTCACCAAACCATCATCAATCGCCACAGCAACAGATACATCACTATGCTTGTAACGACGGATGGCATTCCCCACCCAACTGGCATTGGCATCGGGCGTATCACGCAAAGCCATGGCAACGGCCTTGATGACAAAATCATTAACGGTGATTTTTTTGCCTTGATCTGCCAAGCCTTCATTCAATTGTTTGCGTGTTGCCATTAAGTCATCTAGCTGACAATCAACTGTCAGATAAAAATGGGGAATTGTTTGCTTGGATTCCAATAAACGTTTGGCAATAATTTTACGCATGCCGGATAATGGAACATCTTCAAATTCAGGGCCAGTGCTGGTTGGTTGTTGAATGGATGGCGCAGGCGCAGCTTGTCCGCCCGATAATCCTTCTACATCACGTTTAACAATGCGTCCGTGTGGGCCACTACCATTGACACTGTTTAAATCCACACCTTTATCTAAGGCAATGCGTTTTGCAAGTGGGCTGGCAAATAGACGATCTTGTGAATTTGTGGGCACAACTGGTGCTGGCGCAGATTCTTGCACTGTCTGAGGTTGATCAGGTTCTTTTTCCGCCGGGGCAGATTGGGGGGCATCACCTTTTGATGTATATCCATCCAAAGCAGTTGCCGCCTCACCCTCTTCTAATAAAAGGGCAATCGCCGCATTAACTTTTACATCCTGGGTACCTTCTGCAATCAAAATTTTGCCGATTGTCCCCTCATCCACAGCTTCCACTTCCATGGTGGCTTTGTCTGTTTCAATTTCGGCCAGTAAGTCTCCAGCTTCGACTTTATCCCCTTCGGCTACGTGCCATTTAACAAGGTTTCCCTCTGTCATTGTGGGGGATAAGGCTGGCATTAAAATTTCTATGGGCATATTAATTCCTCTGGATTATTTATAACAAACGCCTTTAACAGCTTTGACAATATCTTCAACCTGTGGCAAAGCCAATTTTTCCAAGTTTGCAGCATACGGCAAGGGCACATCTTTGGCAGATACACGGGCCACTGGCGCATCCAAATAATCAAAGGCCTGTTCTTGAACAACGGTACTGATTTCAGCGGCAACCCCTGATTGTCCCCAACCTTCTTCGGTTGCGACAAGACGATTTGTCTTTTTAACAGAATCAATAATTGTCTCTGTATCCATTGGGCGAATGGTCCGTAAATCAATAACTTCGGCGTCAATGCCTTCTTCAGCCAAAACTTCTGCGGCTTTCAAGGCCTTACCAACCATAATTGAATACGCTGTGATTGTGACATCTTTTCCTTTACGAACGACAGCTGCCTTTCCGATTGGAATAATATGATCATCCCCATCCGGCACATCAAAAGACGTTCCATAAATCAATTCATTTTCCAAGAAAACAACAGGGTTCGGATCGCGAATGGCAGCCTTCAAAAGACCTTTTGCATCTGCGGCACTGTAAGGCGCAATAACTTTTAAACCTGGGCAGTGACTGTACCATGATGCATAACATTGGGAATGTTGTGCCCCAACACGGGAAGCCGCGCCGTTTGGCCCACGGAAAACAATGGGGCATCCCATTTGCCCGCCAGACATATAAAGCGTTTTTGCAGCAGAGTTAATAATGTGGTCAATCGCCTGCATGGCAAAGTTAAACGTCATGAATTCCACAACAGGGCGTAATCCACGGAACGCCGCCCCAACTGCCAATCCAGCAAAACCATGCTCTGTGATTGGGGTGTCAATAACACGCTTGGCCCCAAATTCTTGCAATAAGCCTTGGGTAACTTTATAGGCCCCTTGATATTCGGCAACTTCTTCCCCCATGACAAAAACTTTTTCATCACGGCGCATTTCTTCTGCCATTGCGTCTCTTAAGGCTTCTCTAATGGTTAATGTTGTCATTATTTGGACTCCACTAAGATATCTGTATATAGTTCGCTGGCATCTGGTTCTGGTGATGCCTCTGAAAATTCAACAGCTTTTTTAACTTCTTCTTTGATGCGATCTTCGATTGATTTGAAATCTTCGTCATTAAACAAATCTGAATTCAAAAGATCTTTTTTAAAATTGATAATTGGATCATTATCTTTACGATAAGCATCAACTTCCTCTTTATCCCGGTATTTTGCGGGATCAGACATGGAATGACCTTTGTATCTGTACGTTTCAATTTCCAAAAGATACGGCCCCTTGCCTTCACGAATATGCTTGGTTGCCCGGGCAGCCGCTTTTTGAACCTCCAAAATATTCATGCCGTCGACAGCTTCGCCTTTAATGCCAAAAGGTTCGCCACGTAAATAAAATTTTTCAGATGATGAATGACGTTCGGTTGATGTTCCCATCGCATATTGGTTGTTTTCAATAATATAAAGAACGGGTAATTTCCATAACGAGGCCATGTTAAAGGCTTCGTAAACCTGACCTTGGTTGGCCGCCCCGTCACCCATATAAGCAGCAGCAAGTCCGCCATCCTCTTCATATTTATGGGCAAAGGCAAGGCCTGTCCCAATAGGAACCTGGGCGCCCACAATACCATGGCCACCGTAAAAGCGTTTTTCCACACTAAACATATGCATGGACCCGCCTTTACCTTTGGAAAAACCGCCTTCGCGGCCCATTAGTTCAGCCAATACACCGCCTGGATCCATACCGCAAGCCAGCATGTGACCGTGGTCACGGTAAGCCGTAATAACCGTATCTTTATCTTGATTCAGTTGACTTTGAACCCCAACAACCACGGCTTCTTGCCCAATATAAAGGTGGCAAAAACCGGCGATTTTCCCCATACCATATAATTGGCCTGATTTTTCTTCGAAGCGACGAATCAATAACATTTGTTCATAAAGCTTTAAAAGCTGTTCTTTGTTTTGACCTAAGAATTTATCTTGTGCTGTCATAATAATTCCTTATTATTCTGATAATTTTTTGACAAGGATTTCATTAACGATTTTGGGATTGGCTTTCCCCCCCGTTAATTGCATCATTTTACCAACGAAAAAGCCCAATAATTTATCTTTACCAGCTTTGTACTTTTGTACCACGTCAGGGTTTTCTTGTATCACATTTTCGGCAAGCTGTTCCAGTTCAGATGTATTACTGATCTGCAAAAGACCTTTTTCTTCGACAATGATTTTGGCAGGTTTCCCAGTGGTCCACATATCAAGGAAAACTTCCTTTGCAGTACGCCCAGAAATCGTTCCATCTTGGATTAAATTGACCAGCTCTGCCAGCGATGCAGCTGGGATTTTTGATTGGTCAATTTCAAGGCTTTCTTCTTTTAAAACTCTGAATAATTCTGTTGTCACCCAGTTGGCGATTAATTTGGCTGTGCCTTCTTTTTCGCCTGCATTTTTAACCGCTGATTCAAAATAAGTAGGGGTTCTAATATCGGAAATAATAACAGATGCATCATACTTGGATAAACCATAACTTTCCATAAATCGTTTTTTCTTTTGATCTGGCAACTCTGGCAGGCTGTCTTTCAAGCCTTGGACAAAGCCTTCATCCAAAATAACGGGCAGTAAATCTGGATCTGGAAAATAACGATAATCCTGGGCGTCTTCTTTGCCGCGCATCGATCTTGTTACGCCTTTGGCTGCATCAAATAGGCGGGTTTCTTGGACAACTTGTTCGCCCTCTTCAAGCAAACCAATTTGGCGATTGATTTCATATTCAATGGCTTGGCCGATAAAACGAATGGAATTCACATTCTTAATTTCTGCCCGTGTACCAAATGGTGTGCCAGGTCGGTGCATGGAAATATTTACGTCAGCACGTAAACTGCCTTCTTCCATATTGGCATCACTTGTGCCCAGATACCATAAAAGAAGACGCAGCTTGCGGATAAACTCCATTGCTTCTTCGCCAGATCGAATGTCTGGTTGGGTCACAATTTCCATTAACCCAATTCCTGAACGATTTAAGTCGATTAAGGAACTGCTGGGCATAACATCATGCACACTTTTCCCCGCATCTTGTTCTATGTGAATACGTTCGATGCCTATTTTTTTAACCGTATCATCAATATCTATTTCAAGATATCCGGGCCCAACAATGGGGTGATACAACTGACTGATTTGATATCCCTGCGGAAGGTCAGGATAGAAATAGTTCTTTCGATCAAATACGGAAACTAAGTTGATTAAGGCATTTAAGGCCAATCCTGTTTTAACAGTTTGCTCAATACAGGCTTTGTTTGGAACAGGTAACATGCCAGGCATTGCCGCATCAACAAAAGATACTTGGGAATTTGGTTCCCCCGCAAAGGTTGTGGCCGCCCCGGAAAATAACTTTGAATTAGTTTTGATCTGGGTATGGACCTCAAGCCCGATAACAACTTCCCATGTTCCTGTGGATGTTTTCACATAATTTTTTGACATTAGAATTCTTCCTTCAACTTGAATCCAGCAACACGTTCTATTACATCAGCCGTCCTCAAAATAACTTCTTCCCCAAACCTGGGGCCAATCAATTGCATCCCTATGGGCAGCCCTTCTCTGGAGGTTGTGACGGGAACAGAAATGCCTGGAATACCGGCCAAGTTTGTTGCAACAGTGAACAAGTCTTGCATATACATTGCCAACGGATCTGCTGTATTTTCGCCCAATTCAAAGGCTGTGGTTGGTGTGGTTGGCGTCAAAAGAACGTCCACAGATTTAAAAACTTCTGTAAAGTCATCTGTAACTTTTTGGCGAACACGCTGTGCCCGCAAGTAATAATCTTCGTATTTTCCAGCTGATAAAACGTATGTCCCAAGCAAAATACGACGTTTGACTTCATCACCAAATCCTTGGGTCCGGGTCATTTCATATATTTCTTCGATACTTTCTGCCCCTTCTGCGCGATAGCCATAACGCACCCCATCATAACGCGCCAAATTCGAAGAAGCCTCTGCCGGAGCCACAATATAATAAACAGGCAAAGCGTAACGTGTGTGGGGCAAAGAAACGTCAATTATTTCAGCGCCTGCCTCACTTAACCATTGGGACGTTTTTTCCCACCATTCAGATACTTCAAAATCCAAGCCTTCCATCCGGTATTCTTTTGGAATACCCACTTTCAAGCCTTTAATATTTCCTGTCAAAGCTGCCTCGTAATCAGGCACTGGATACTTCACAGATGTAAAATCATGGGGATCATGGCCCGCCATCTGTTTCAAAACAATTGCCGAATCCCGAACAGTCCGTGTAATTGGACCGGCCTGGTCTAAAGATGACGCAAAGGCAATAATTCCAAACCTTGAACACAATCCATAGGTTGGCTTAAGCCCAACAACCCCACAAAACGAAGCTGGTTGACGAATGGATCCCCCCGTATCTGACCCCAGGGCTATTAATGAAGATCTTGCCGCCACAGATGCAGATGATCCACCCGAAGACCCGCCAGGTGTTAAATCACGATCAGATCCTTCTTTTTTCCACGGGTTAATCGTTGGGTCATAATAACTTGTTATAGTGGAAGACCCCATTGCAAATTCATCCAAATTTGTTTTTCCAAGTGCGATGGCCCCAGCCCCTTTAAGGCGATGGGTAATTGTTGATTCATAAGGGGGAATAAAATTACTTAGGATTTTTGATCCGTTTGTTGTCAAAATACCTTTTGTGCAATAGTTATCTTTAATGGCCAGTGGCAGACCTTCCAAAGGTCGTGCCTCGTTATTTTGAATCCGATCATCTGATGCTGCCGCATCTTTCAATGCTTTATCTGTGCATTCTGTGATGTAACAGTTTAATGGACGCGTACTATCCATTTTATTGATATAAGACTGCACAACTTCTTTTGTTGTGAAAGCCTTTGATGTTAAGCCTTTACGTATTGAGGCATAATCTAACCGGGTTAAGTCAGTCATTAAGAACCATCCATATTTATTATTTATTCAACAACTTTGGGAACAACGAACGAGTTATGCTGTGAACTGGGCGCATTTTGAATAACGTCATGAACACGATCCCCATCCGTCACAGTATCTTCTCTAAGGCCAGTCGTATGCTTTTGAAGATCCATCAATGGACTTGCCATTGGGGCAACACCTTCAACATCAACTTCCTTCAACTGGTCAACCCAGTCAAAAACCCTTGAAATTCTTACAGAAAAATCATCAATCTTTTCTTCTGAAAGCTTAAGCTTTGCCAATTTTTCAATTCTTTTTATATCACTACGATTAATCGCCACAGGTCTTTTTCTCCTAATATATGGGGCTGTTGCGTAGCCGTGCTTTTTGGACGATTTTCGCGTCAAAGTTTATTTGTGATGGTCGTGTACATCAAGTGCACTGCGCGTCACCAATTTTACTTTTCCTAAAACTCGCCTTAAAAACCTTATTGTGCAACAAGCCCATTATGCAGTCACCATACCTAAAAATGGCATAAAAGTCTAGACAGGAATACATCCTGGTCTTAATATGAGTTATATTTTGAGGTGCCCAATGAAAATTATTGATTACAGCCAATTTACCGATGTTGAGATTCGAAGCGGGACAGTTGTAAAGACAGAAGAATTTCCAAAAGCACGAAACCCTGCCTATAAAGTATGGGTTGATTTTGGAGAAGGCTTCGGCATAAAACAAACATCGGCGCAGATAACCCAAAACTATACATTAGAAGGTCTTATTGGACAAAATGTTTGTGGCGCTTTGAACTTAGGAACAAAGAATATTGCAGGTTTCATTTCTGATTTTCTTCTTTTAGGATTCGAAGACCAAAATGGCAATATCGTTCTGGCAGCCCCAAAAACTGAAATACCCAATGGCAAAAAATTACATTAAGGAATTGCATGCACTATTTATTACTTATACTTACCCCCGTTTTTATCAGCATTGGCCAGGTTTTATTTAAACTTAGTGCAGGGAAAATTGACGGATTAAAATCCCCTTGGTTAATTCTTTTTGATAAATTCTTTATTCTTGCTCTTATTTTTTACGGCGCCAGCACCATCATGTATGTCTTTGCCTTGAAATATGTCCCATTGAACAAAGGATATATGTTCATGTCCTTAGCTTTCATTCTTGTGCCTATTCTAAGTTATTGCTTTTTATGCGAATCTTTAAACCTGCAATACGTTATGGGTATCTTGTTGATTATTTCCGGCGTCCTTTTAACGTCCCGGGCCTAAGCATGCATCTGATAGAAATTACTGCGCGGGCTTTAATCGTTAAAAATGAACAAATCGTACTGGTCAAACACAAAAAACTTAACGTTTCCTTTATGCCCGGGGGACATGTTGAATTTAGAGAAACGGTAGAGGAAGCCCTAATCCGTGAAATTAAAGAAGAACTTGGACTGAAAGCCAAGGTAAAAGACCTTTGGGCAATTATGGAAAACTTTTTCCCGCAAAATGGCAAAGATATCCATGAAATTTCCTTTATTTATAAAACGGATCTGCTTGACCTTCCATCTGATCAAACAATTAAATCTTGCGAAGATCAACTGACAGCCTTTTGGGCTCCACTGTCTGATTTGGAAAAGCATAACCACATGCCAAAACAACTTATCTCCCATCTTCAAAATGACCTTAATAAGCAAGAACCTTTGCACTTGGTTTACCGAAATTAAAAAGAATCCGTTAAAGATCTTACAATTTGATCGATTAAGTTTTTATTACGGGTGAGCTGATCTGTTGGCCCATTAATCATAATGGCAAAGCTATATTTCGGGTGGCCATTTTTTACGATATACCCTGCCAAGGTATTAATGCCATTCAGCGTCCCCGTCTTGGCCCAAATCTTTCCCTTTACGCTTTTCAAGCGATCTGTCAATGTCCCATCTGTCCCTGCCCTTGGTAACATTTTATAAAACCCGGAATCTTTTTGGTGCATCTTTGCCAATAACTGCGACAGGGCCTTAGCCGACACACGATTATACATGGACAATCCAGAGCCATCTTCAATTTTTAAATCCTTGTCTGTAAAGGTCAACCCCATTAAATGGTTTAATTCTTTGCGCACGACCTTACCAGCAAAAGACCAATTGGCCGGAAACTTTGATTCATCAATATCAACAGCTGCCTTAAACAAAGAATCAGTTACAAAATTATCTGAATCTTTCAAACTGTCTTTAATCATATCTATTAACAAAGGGGATTCAACTGAAGATATTAAAACAGCCCCAGCCGGCATATTGCACGCCCTAAAAATACCCTTTTTTATTAATACTTTGGATTCATCAAAAGCTTGTCCAACAGCTTTCTTTAAATAATAATCAATATCATCTGGTTTGATCGGCAAGCATACTTTGAAATTTTTAAAGTCATGGGGAACACAGCCTTTTATAACCAGCCCTTTCCGTGTCATATCAATGTTATCCCGTTGCATTTGATCCATCCACCCAACGGACGGATCAGTGTAACAAAGCTTTTTTGTTACCGTCTGGTTTATAATCGGGTAATTAACTTGGCCTTTTTTGAATTTAATTTGGGCCGGTTTTCCAATTTTTCCAGCTGTTACATAGGCCACCAAACGGTTTCCCCCAATAGATGACTTTGTTGTAAGGGCGCCATAACAAAGTTGTGTTGCCGCAATGGTCCAACCTGGTGATAATAAAGGTAATTGATAGGATGTATCCACAAGGCACACCTTACCAACTGATTGCCCCTGAAAAGATTTAAGAAGCGTTTTTAAGTGTTTTAAGGAAAATTTTGGATCCCCAGAAAATTGTATAAATATATCGCCTTGTTTGTTTTTATAAATTTTTGTTGTGGCGGTATACCCCCTTTTCAATTTATTCAGAACAAAAACAGCGGTAATTATTTTTTGAAGACTGGCGGGCGTATATAGGCTTAATTCATTAATGCCCAAAACCAATTTTTGTTTTTCAATATCATAAACAGCCACCCCAACATTCGGCACCAAATCAGCTGCAGATATTTGTTTGGAAATCAATATATTGGCCTGTGCCTGAATTCCGAAAATACAGCAAGAAAATGTAATGATTAAAAAAAATATTTTTTTCACAAGGAAACCTTTCGACATCACCCTAAACTTTTAAATCTTACTTGTCACAAAAATTGACAAGACTTTATCTAAACAAGCCAGCTTTTGTCAGTGTTTCACTTAAGTAAACTGTCAGACCTATTCCAAAGCGATTGTCCATGATGGCAACAGTTTCTTTGACCGAGCCATTTTTTGCATCTTTGATTTTAAATTCAGGATAATAGTCAAATGTCCAACTTCCCCTGACGCCCATCATTCTGTTAATGGCAATTTCAAGATCGGCCCCTGTTCTTAAACCAAAAATGTTTTTCTTGTATCCCTTTGCTGCCGCAAAATATCGACCCGTTCCTGTCGTGTAAGGTGTTCGTTTAAATCGACTTGATACCAAACCAGCTTTTGCCCAGGCCGTCACCCCATGATTTAAAATCCAACCTGCTTTACCAACCAACCCACACGTCCACTGCAATCTATCTTTATAAGATTCCAATCCAAATCCGGTTCCAGATCCATCGTTTTTACGGTTAATTGATTCTTCAATCAAAGCCCCCGTCAGTGATAGTTGCATTTCTCCAGCATAGGCAAAGCGGTTGCGAACCTTGCTATAACCTGCGTAAAAACCCCAAACCGGATCTGTATTTCCCGCTGCCGTATAAAGTTTTGTACTGGCTCCCCCAATTATGTTTGTCAGGCCATCCAATTCCCTTTTTTCAGTTATATTTCGAAAACCAAACAACCCACCAACATACAAGCCTGGGACGACACTATCTTCAAACAAAGTGATGGCTGATGGGCCTGACATTGGGCTTAAATGTGTAATGGCGGACAATGAAAGTTGGTTCATAATAAACCTGTGTTCAATTGAATTGTTACGTCCCCCCAAATTGGTTTTATGGGAAAAAACTTGATAGTTAATCTGGCCCGTTTCAAATCGGAAACTTGTTCGATCACTGATTGCCGTTTCTATTCCCATCGCATACAAGAAACCTGTCCTGTTCCGTTTGGCGTAACTGCTTGGGAAAATCACATCCCCCCTGGCTGAATCCGTTGATCTAAAATAAAAATCAGTCGATACCACACCCAAACGCCCATAAAGCAAGGCAACTGGAGATATGTAATGGCCGACACGGGCGGCAACCCCCCAGGTAACACCGGGTATAACCTCGCTGGAAATGTTGGTTGATCCTTGTTGCTGTTGATGAACTTGCTTTGCCCCCATATAACCAGCAAAGACTTCCCCTCCAGCATAAAATTTATCTATCTTTTTCCCAAGACCCATAATGAACTGTCCTGAAACACCTGTAAAACCTGATCTTAGACTACGCGTATCCCCAGGTGTCGTGTTTGCACTTTCATTCTTATGCTCTGATCCAAAATAAGAAACTTGCAAACCACCATAAAACCCATCCCCAATCGACGCATATTCAGAAACGCCGCCTTTATAAACAACTTGCGATGTTTGCACTTCTTCACGATGCGCTTCATCATAGGGAAGCTTGTCAACAGAATCATCCACCAACCAATCAGGGGATTTATTTTCATCTTGGTTCAAATGAACAACGAATCTTGAATTTTGCCCTTCGCCTCCAGAGGAAACTTTGCGCCCAATAACATTGGTTCCTTCTTGAACACTAAATATAACATTGGTCATATTTGGATCTGATTGATCAACTTTATACCCTTGAACAAGCCCACCCGATTTATCCATTGATTCAACGGCTGTCCAGTCTGTCCGGGGTAAATGAACAGTAACTTGGTTTGTATATTCATTTTCTGTAATATCAAATTCAGTCGGTTTTTGGGTCGTAAAGTTAATAATTGTATCTGTGTTCTGCGTAAAAATATTCATACTTTGAACGTTCTGGTCATTTTTATTTTCAGGGGACCCCCTATTTCCGCCAACAGCTCCCATGCCAATATTTCCAGGAAGGGGTGGTCTTTTGGCACCCGTATCAAACATGTCATCAGCAATCCCTTCCATAGAGGCAGGGGCCAAATCAATGACGTATTTGGGCGCATTGGATTGGGCATCCAAAATTGTACTATTGGCAACTTTTGTTCCAGGGCGAACATCAAGAATAACCCCAACTTTTGAACCAAGGTCAACCAAATAATACCCCCCTAAAAAGCCCATTTCTTTTCTTTCAGAAGTTGGCGCCGTCCACTTAATTCTACGTTCAGGGGTAAAGGCAATTTTATCCCCTTCTTTGTTGTATTTTATATTAAAATCAATGGCATCATTCATGGCAAAGACAACCCGAGTGTAGGGCCCCTTTTTACCAACTTGAACGCTTGTCACAACTGGGATGCCTTCCCCTTTCGGTAGACCGCCCTCGTCTTCAATTAAAATATCGTACTGGGGGACAGATCCATTCATATTGAATTTCCCCCCTTTTACACGTGCGCCTGTATTGGTATGAAGAACAAGTTCTGCTGATCCATCTTCGTATTCTTCTACGAAATAATCAATGACTGCCCCTTGTCCTTTGCCTTCTGCTGGGGCTTGCCAATCTTTAAATCGAAAACCCCCAAGAACAATAATTTCATCAGACTCTGGCGTGATTTTAAAATTAATTGGTTCGCTTGTGACAACAGATACAACTGTTGTTTTTTGATCTTTTTGTGAAAAGGATAGCCCAGAAATGGTTGCCCAGCACGGATTGATGGTCGTTAAAAGACAGATCAATAAAAGCAATGCGCGCTTTGACAAGCTTAGTTCCCCATTAATTATTTATTATACAATACTTCATTTATATCTGAAAATTTCACATAAATCAATGGGTTCAGTATAATGGTATTGTTTTATATCCCCCCATCTTTGCTTTTTTTGAAAGACATGATAAAGTCATGCACAAATGACAAAAGAAACTTTATACCTTATTGATGGATCGGGCTTTATTTTTAGGGCCTTTTATGCCATGCCCCCCCTTACCCGAAAAGATGGCACGCCTGTTGGGGCTGTCCTTGGGTTTACCAATATGATTACGCGGCTTTTAATGGAAATGGAAGCCAGCAAAATTGCTGTTGTTTTTGACGCGAAACGTCAAACTTTCCGCAACGAAATTTACCCAGACTATAAAGCCAACCGTGGGGAAACCCCCGAAGACCTTATTCCGCAATTTCCTTTGATTCGCGAAGTTTGCAAAGCCTTTGACCTGCCCATGCTTGAAATGGAAGGGTTTGAGGCCGATGACCTGATTGCAACCTATACCAAAAGAGCGGTCAACAAAGGATATAACGTTACGATTGTTTCATCAGACAAAGATTTAATGCAGCTGGTGGATGATGGTAAGGTTGTTTTATATGACCACATGAAAAACCGCTTTATTGATGAAGAAAAAGTTATTGAAAAATTTGGCGTGCCCCCCAATAAAGTTTTGGATATTTTATCTTTGGCCGGCGATAGTTCTGATAATATCCCTGGCGTTCCTGGCATTGGCCCCAAAACGGCAACAGACCTTATTAAGGAATTTGGGACGCTTGAAAATCTTTTAGAGAATGCCCATACCATAAAGCAAAACAAGCGACGGGAAAATTTAATTGAATTCAAAGATCAAGCAATCCTATCAAAAAGGCTTGTAACACTGGAAGAAAACGTTCCCCTTGATACAGGCCTGGACGCTTTGCATTTGGGGCAACCTGATCTTGAAAAAGTTGTTGAATTTCTAACAGAGCAAAACTTTAAATCTTTGGAAAATATCTTCCGTAAAAAATTTGAACATACTAATGGGGCGGTTTGGGCAAAACCCAAAGAAGCCATCAAACCAAAATCAGAACAAAAGTATGAATGTGTTCAAACAGAAGAAAAACTGGTCGAATGGGTTAAAAAATGTCAGGCAGCCGGCACCTTTGCCATTGATACAGAAACCAATTCTTTGAATGCGATGCAAGCCAAACTGATTGGTATTTCCCTTGCTGTGGCTGAAGGGGATGCTTGTTATATTCCAATTAATCATGAACAAGATTTATTGTCTGAAAAGAATGCGCAACTGCCTATTGAGATAATATGGCAACATCTAAAACCTTTGTTGATCAATCCGGCCCTTTTAAAGATCGGTCAGAATATTAAATATGACAAGTTAGTCTTAAAAAAATATGGGGTGGGTATCCATCCCTATGATGACACAATGTTACTATCTTATCTTTTAACGCCCGGGCCACACAATCTTGATGAATTGGCCAAAAGATATTTTGATCACAAAATGATTTCTTTCAAGGAAGTTCTGGGGAAAAGTAAACATATTAAAACTTTTGACCAAGTTAACATTACCGAAGCCACAATCTATGCGGCAGAAGATGCGGATTATACTTTACGCCTTTACAGCCTTTTGAAACCCCAAATTTTCGAAGAAAAACTAACGTCAATTTATGAAATTATTGACCGCCCCTTGGTGGATACCTTGGTGGGAATTGAAGCAACTGGATTCAAAATTGACCCTTCTTTTTTGGGGGGATTAAGTAAAGAATTCACAGCGAATTTAAAAGAACATGAAAAGAAAATTTATGACCTAGCTGGGGAAGAATTTAATATTGGATCCCCAAAGCAACTGGGGGAAATATTATTTACAAAATTGAAACTTGGCGAAGGAAAAAAAGGAAAATCTGGGGCTTACGCAACAGGTGTTGATGTTCTGGAAGCCCTGGCCCTTGACCATGATTTGCCGGCCTTGATCTTGAAATGGCGCCAAATGGCCAAACTTATTAATACGTATACCGAAGCTTTGGTTGATGATATTAATCCCGTGACGAAACGGGTTCACACCTCTTTTTCAATGGCAGGAACAACGACAGGACGCCTGGCATCATCGGATCCAAACTTACAAAATATTCCCATTCGCACCCCTGAAGGACGCAAAATTCGCCAGGCTTTTATTACAGAAAAAGGGATGAAATTAGTCTCGTTTGATTATTCCCAAATTGAATTAAGGTTACTGGCCCATTTTGCAGATATTAAAGAATTAAAACAAGCCTTCTTAAATGGCCAGGATATTCACGCCTTAACAGCCAGCCAAGTATTTGGAATTCCTTTGGAAAAGATAACCCCTGATATCCGAAGTCGGGCCAAAGCGATTAACTTTGGTATTATTTATGGTATCAGTGCCTTTGGTCTTGCGCGTCAACTGGGCATCAGCCGGGGGGAAGCCAGTAATTATATTAAAGCCTATAATATCCAATACCCCGGGATTCAAAAATATATGGACGATATGGTTGCGTATGCCCGGGCCCATGGTCATGTATTAACCCTGTCTGGCCGTCGCTGCTATGTCCCCAATATTCATTCAAAAAATGGGGCGTTTCGTGGGTTTGCAGAACGCCAAGCCATTAACGCTCCCTTACAAGGAAGCAATGCGGATATTATCAAAAAAGCGATGAATCAGACTGAAAACGTTTTAAAGGAAAATCAGCTGGATGCAAAATTATTACTGCAAGTTCATGATGAATTAATTTTCGAGGTGCCTGAAAATCAGGTAGAAAAAATAATAAAAGTTATGACAGACTTGATGGAAAATATTTATAAACTATCGATCCCCTTAAAAGTTGATTCAGGGACTGGGGATAATTGGGCAGAGGCACATTAATGCAAGAACATGTTATTTTAGTCGACAAAGATGATCAAGAAATCGGACAGTGTGAAAAAATAGAGGCCCATGAAAAAGCCTTATTGCATCGGGCCTTTTCTGTTTTTGTTTTTAATACAAAAGGGGAAACCTTACTTCACAAAAGATATTCTGGAAAATATCATTCTGGCGGTTTATGGACAAATTCATGTTGTGGTCATCCACGTCCAGGTGAAAATGTTATTGGGGCGGCCGAACGGCGTCTTAATGAAGAAATGGGATTTACTTGTTCTTTAAAAGAAAATTTTTCAATTACATATAAAGCCCCTTTTGATAACGGCCTAACTGAACATGAATATGTGCATATCGTTTCAGGAACTTATGAAGGCCCCATTAATCCAAACCCGATGGAGGTTGAAGATTATAAATGGGTACGTTTGGAAGATATCAAAAAAGAAGTTGATAATCACAGAAAGTTCACAAAATGGTTTGAAATTTATTTCACCCAACACTGGGAAAGAATGAATCAACTGTTGAAGGACAGAAAATAAATTCAGGGCTTATTAAGGTTCTGTGTCCAGAGTTTTATGGAAATCTTTCCAGTGGAAAACCCCCATATAACTGGCAACTCCGTAGTAAAAGGCGGCAGAACTTCCGATAATCATCGTTAAAATAAACCATCGGGCATCCATAATCTTTGGCGCCAATTCTTCAATCAAGGGAACGGCATAATACAAATATCCAACCAAAAAGAAGGATGCCAAGGTTATTTTGGAAATTGATTTAAACAGGGTTAATTCAAAAGTAAACAAGTTTCTTTTCCGAAGAATGACCAAAAGAATCGTAACATTTAACCAAGATGAAATGGCCGTTGCCAAGGCCAGCCCAACATGGGCCATCGGCTTAATCAAGGCAATATTCAACAAAAGATTAATCGTTACGCAAAGCGCCGCCACAAACATCGGTGTCTTGGTATCCCCACGGGAAAAAAAGTTGGTACTGAAAATCTTTACAAGAACATAAGCCGGTAAACCTGATGCCAATGCAATTAAGGTATGGGCTGTAGGCATCACGTCTTCAGGGGCAAATTTCCCATGTTGATATAAATAATGAATCAATGTTGGGGCCAACATAATCAAGCCCGCCAAGGCTGGTAGTGTCAAAGATAGCGCAAATTCCAAGGCCATATTCTGACTATGGTTGGCTTTTTTCAGGTGTCCTAAACGTATTTGTTTTGATAACAACGGCAATAATGCCGTACTGATTGCAATCCCAATAACACTTAGCGGTAGCTGATTCAGCCGATCGGCATAAGCAATATAAGATATCCCCCCTGTCTTTAGGTATGATCCAACCATCATGTCCAAGAAAATATTAATTTGGACAACCCCAGATCCTAAAGCCGCGGGCAACATCTTTTTTAGAAATTGGCGAACTTGTGGTGTTATCTCTGGAAGTTTTGGTTTAACCAGAAAACATCGCAAAGAACAAGGAACAAGAACCCAAACAAACTGAACAACCCCACACATTAAAACGCCCCAAGCCAAGGCATATCCTGGATTATCCACATAGGGGGTTAGGTACATCAAAGATCCAATAATGGCCAAATTCCCAGCAGCGGGTGAGGCCGCCGCCGCCGCAAAGCGTTCAAAAGAATTTAAAATTCCACTAAAAAAGGCGGTAAATGAAATCAGCATTAAAAAAGGAAATGTAATGCGGGTAAATTCAATCGTCAAATGAAGGCGATCTGGCGTGTCCTGTAAACCTCTGAAAATCAATGGAATTAATTGGGGGATAAACAGTTCAATAACACCGACCAAAATTATCAGGGTAATCGCCAATATAGAAAAGACATTCTGGGCAAATTTCAACGCTTGATCACGCCCTTCACCCGCCAAAATTTTTGAAAAAGAAGGGATGAAAGAAGCATTAAAAGCCCCCTCTGCAAAGATACGTCGAAACACACTTGGGATACGGATCGCAATCTGCAAGGCATCACTAATGGCGCTTACCCCAATATAATGGGCCTGCAGTAATTCGCGGATAAAACCAAAAGCACGACTTAATATCGTAAAGCTGGCAACTGATAAAGCAGATCGAATAAGTTTCATAACAAATTCATTTTATGACGAATCCTTTAATTAAAATCAAGCATTCTATTCTTTTGCCCCAATTTTATGGGAAAGGGCTGCCTCCAGAAAACCATCCAGGTCCCCGTCCAATACCCCTTGCGCGTTTCCTTTTTCATAGGCAGTCCGCACATCTTTTACCATTTGATAAGGATGCAAAACATACGAACGAATCTGATGCCCCCAACCAATTTCTGATTTGGATGATTCCACCGCCTGGGCCACTTCCTCGCGCTTGCGCATTTCCAATTCATACAATCTGGATTTCATCATTTTCATGGCTTGGGCTTTGTTACGGTGTTGGGATCGGTCGTTTTGACATTGAACCACAATGCCCGTGGCAATATGCGTTAACCGCACCGCACTGTCTGTTTTATTAATATGCTGCCCCCCAGCGCCTGATGCGCGATAGGTATCAATCCGCAGTTCACTTTCGTTAACTTCAATAACAATATTATCGTCAATTTCTGGATAAACCCATACAGAGGCAAAGCTTGTATGGCGCCTGGAATTGGAATCAAAAGGGGATATACGGACCAAGCGATGAATACCACTTTCTGTCTTTAACCACCCAAAGGCTTTTGGCCCTTGTACTTTTATAGTGGCTGATTTAATCCCTGCTTCTTCCCCAGTGCTTTCGTCAATCCACTGAATTTTATAATTATGATCTTCAGCCCACCTAAGGTACATCCGCAAAATCATTTGCGCCCAATCTTGGGCCTCTGTCCCGCCAGCGCCCGCATTGACCTCTATAAAGCAATCGTTGTTGTCACTTTCCCCTGAAAGAAGACTGGCAATTTGTTGACGGGCCGCCCTTTGTTTAACTTGTATTAACACTTTTTCAGCTTCATCACAGGTTGCTTGGTCCCCTTCTATCTCGCCCAATTCATAGAAAGTCAAAGCATCTTCATAATCTGTTTCCAACGAAGAAATAAGATTTAAACTATCTTCAACAACTGTTTTTTCCTGCATTAATTTTTGGGCTTGGTCTGGATTGTCCCACAAGTTTGGATTTTCAGTTTGCGTTGTAATTTCAGCAAAACGATTTTTTAAGGCCGTAACGTCAAAGATACCTCCGGATTAAATCCAAAGATTTTTTAATTTCTTTTGAGAGAGTTTCAACTTCTGCTTTCATGATTGTGTCCTAAAATATTCTGATTTTTAGTAGATACCGCTAATATTTCCAGAAATCAAGTTTTCTTGATTACCGGCTTTTTCTGTTGGCGTCGTATTTGGTTCTGTGCCCGTTGCAAATGCTTCGATAATGCCTCTTTTATCTTTAAAATTCATTTTTGCCCCTGTGTTTGGGTCAACTCTATAAAAGCTGATACCTGAAGGTATTCTGAAAGGAATTTTCGGCTTATGCTTTAACGCCTCTTTCATAAAATCTCCAAAGATTGGGGCGGCCAAACTTCCCCCTGTTTGAAAGCGTCCTAAACTTTTTGGATTATCAAATCCAACCATCACCCCCACGACCAAGTCAGGGGAAAACCCAACAAACCATGCATCAAAATATTCGTTTGTTGTTCCTGATTTCCCTGCAATACTGTATCCAGGGACTTGCGCCCGCTTACCGGTACCGCGTTGCACAACCCCTTCAAGCATCGATGCCATTTGATAGGCAACAACTGGGTTTAAAATTTGCTGACGGGTATCATCCAATTGGGGTGGTAATTGCCCTAACCAAGTTTCGCTTTCACATTCTTCACATTGACGTGTGTCTGCTTTGTATACGGTTTTTCCATGCCTATCTTGAATGCGGTCAATTAAAATGGGGGTGACTTTTTTCCCGCCGTTTACATAACTTGCAAAACCATCAGCCATTCGCATCAAAGTTGTTTCTTCTGCCCCCAATAAGACCGCCAATACTTTTTGCAGGGAATCATAAATCCCAAGGCGGACAGCCACTTCTTCGATTTTATTAAGACCAATCTGCTGGCCAATGCGAACAGCGGCAAGGTTATATGATTTTTCCAAAGCTTTCCTTAACGGAACCCAGCCATAAAATTTGTTTGTAATATTACGTGGTCGCCATTCTTTTCCATCTTCCATTTCCACAACAAGGGGGGCATCCAGCACAAGGGTTGAAGGTGTATAACCTGATTCCAAAGCCGCTGTATAAGTAATAACTTTGAATGCAGATCCTGGTTGACGCTTGGCTTGAATAACACGGTTAAACTGGCTGCGTGAAAAACGATAGCCACCATCAATGGCCAGAACCCGCCCAGTATGGGGATCCATCGCAATCAATCCGCCATTGATTTCAGGAATTTGCTGAAGGCTGTATTGCCCGTCTTTTAGGGAATCCACCATAATTACATCCCCAGCTTTCAAGACATCTTTTACAGATTTCACAACAGCCCCAACCGTGGGGTAATTTGTTTTCGTATCTATAATATGTGGACGGGCCCACTTTACTTCCTTTAATGGAATTATGCCCGTTTCCCCTGATCTAAGACCTATCTTTGCCTGTACATCAGAAACATCAAGAACAACAGCCACAACCCAAGGCTTGACAGCCAAAGATTCTGGAATTTTTTTCAAGTTCTTTTCCCAGTTATCTGTTTTAATATAAGTAATGGCCCCGCGCCAGCCATACGTCCGATCATAATGAACCAGGCCTTTTTTCAAAGCTTTGTCCGCCAGTTCTTGTAATCGGGAATCTAGGGTCGTTCGAACCGAAAGCCCCCCTTCATAAAAAGTATTCTTTCCATATTTGTCGATGATTGCTTGACGTACATGTTCGGCAAAGTAACCAGCATCAACAACAGAAATATTTTTTCTCTTCTGAAGAATAATCGGCTCTTCCACAGCTTCCAAAGCTTCTTCTTTTGTTATTAATTTTTCTTCGTACATGCGCATTAAAACCCAGTTTCGGCGGGTGATGGCTGCCTTATAATTTCTTTCTGGATTATAGGTACTGGGGGCTTTTGGTAAGCCTGCGATAAAGGCTGCTTCGGCAGCGGTTAATTCATCTAAGGACTTCCCAAAGTATTCTATGGCAGCACTGGCAACGCCGTAAGCCCCATGCCCTAAATAAATTTCATTCAGATAAAGTTCCAAAATTTTATCTTTACTGAACGTATGTTCAATTCTTAAGGCAAGAATGGCCTCTTTAATTTTACGAATGATTGTTTTTTCATTTGTTAATAAAAAGTTTTTTGCCACCTGCTGGGTAATTGTTGATCCCCCAACCGTGGCACCACGCCCCCTTATAAATGAAAAAGAATTTGCAAAAACGGCCCTTAAAATACTGGTCCAATCAATTCCTGGATGGTCATAAAAGTTTTTATCTTCAACCGCCAGAAAAGTTTTCACAATATGTTTTGGAATGGATGATATGGGCACAAACACCCTGCGTTCATAGGCATATTCGGCAAACAGCTTGCCATCACCTGCATGCATACGCGTTACAACTGGGGGGTCATATACGGCCAATTGTTTATAGTCTGGCAAGCCTTTGCCAAAATACCAAAACATCAAAATGATACCTAAAACACCGACAATCAACGAAGATCCAAGAAAAATAGAGAATGTATAAAGCTTCTGTTTCATTATTTATTTTTAACTATTTACTGCAAAATAACTTTTGACTGATTTCACAATACCTTCGCAAAGGCGATTACAATACCTGGGCGTGGTTAAAAGTTTTTCATCTTGCTTATTTGAAATGTATCCCATTTCAACCAAAACCCCTGGTAAATCTGGTGTGCGCAATACAGCAAAATTGGCAAAACGATGTGTGTTTCTTAACAATAGCACATATGTACTTAGTTCTTTAATTAAATTATACGCAAATTTGGCGGATAAATTCATTGTTTCCCTTTTAACCAAATCAATTAAAATATTGGCAACTTCGGGGGATTCCGTATTTAAATCCACCCCATCAATCAGATCCGCTTTGTTTTCCTTGATGGCCAATTTCTCTGCCTCTTTATCAGAAGCCACCCTTGATAAGGTATAAACAGATAAGCCCCTTGTATCTTTTCTTGGATGGCTATCTGCATGCAACGAAATAAAGAAGTCTGCTTTGCGTTTACGGGCAAAAGCCACACGTTGGCCTAACCTTAAAAATTTATCTGTTCTGCGGGTTAAGTAGACATCATACAATCCTGTGGCATTTAAATGCTTTTCAAGTTGCAGCGCCACACTAAGGGTTACATCTTTTTCCTTAATCCCCCTGCGTCCGATGGCCCCCGGATCTTTTCCACCGTGCCCTGGGTCAATGACAATCACTTTCTTCTTTATTATCCTTCTTACTTTTTTGTGGCAACTTTTTTGCTTTTTAATCAAGGTTTTTGGCTTTTTCGGCCCTGTCATAACATCAATAACATACCGAAAATGCTTGATATCCCCTTTGGGTGGCAAAACAAACGTCTGTTTGATCTGGCCTGTATTTTTCAACTTTAATAAAATCTGCCCCATGCCATTTGGTAAATCAATAATTTCAATATTTTTTATACCTCCAACAGCAGGAGGAGCTTTGAATTTAGAAAAGGTAACAGAAGGCATAAAAGCACTGATACTACCCCCCCCTTCATTCACAGTGCTTTTGAAATCAGGGCGGTTTGTGGTATCAATAACGACACGGGTAAACTTTCCTTGATCGCCTGAACGCACATTTAATATTTTTTGCGCCAACCCAGCAGAAGGAATTCCTGTGTATATAATAACCAGAATAAGTAAGAGTATTTTTCGGATGACTTGCCTCATACCTATAATTAATTTTTGGGATTGTACAATCCCCCTCAATAGTTGTATGGTATATATGTCGGCCAATAAGGTCAAACTGAATATTATATTCACGTAATTATAAGATAACAAAACAGTTACTTTTGTAATAAGTGTGAACTTTTTTTAAAGAATCAAATGTATATTTACAGTAATTATAAGATAATGGAACGCCCAAAAATAATAAGTGGCGACTATTGCTTAAATAAAAGGTTAAAAATTAAATGTCAAAACAACTACTTATTGATGCTGCTCACGCCGAAGAAACACGCGTTGCAGTCGTTGAAGATAATCAACTTATTGATTTCGATATTGAAAACAATGCAAAAAAGACCCTTAAAGGCAATATCTATTTAGGGAAAATTGTCAGGGTTGAACCCTCTTTACAGGCAGCATTTATTGATTATGGGGGGAACCGTCATGGGTTTCTTGCCTTCACAGAAATTCATCCCGACTATTTCAGAATTCCTGTTGGTGACAGGGAACAACTTGACCAACCAATCGATGAAAATGTTAAGAAACTTTCTGATTCAGTTGATGGCTTGGATGATGATACAGATGAAGAAATATCAGACTTTAATGAAGATGAAATTCCTGAATTTGATAATGATGATGACACGAATGAAGTCGATGCCGATGACGTCGTAAAGAAAAAAGAAACAAAAGAAACCAACCCCTACAAGCTTTATAAAATTCAAGAAGTTATCAAAAGCCGCCAAGTTGTTCTTATCCAAGTTGTAAAAGAAGAACGCGGGAATAAAGGGGCGGCCTTAACATCCTTTATCTCCCTAGCTGGACGGTACTGTGTGTTGATGCCCAACGCCCAACACTCGGGCGGTATTTCAAGACGCATAACAGATAGCGGCGATCGTCGTCGCTTAAAAAGTATTATTTCAGATCTTAGCTTATCAGAAGGCAGTTCTTTGATCGTAAGAACAGCAGGGCTTGATCGCAGTAAGCCAGAAATTAAAAGGGACCATGCTTATTTAACAAAGCTATGGCAAGAAATCTGTGCGGAAACAGTGACATCCACAGCCCCTTGCCTGGTTTATGAGGAAGCCGACCTAATTCGCCGAACAATCCGTGACGGTTATTCAAAAGAAATTGATGCCGTCTATGTAGAGGGTGAAGAAGGTTATAAAAACGCCAAAAAATATATGAAAGCCATGGTGCCAAGCCATGCAAAAAAAGTTCAACCCTATAAAGATGACAAATGTCCTTTGTTCTTTAAATACAAAGTTGAACAACAGATCGAACAAATGTATTCCCCGACTGTTAAATTAAAATCTGGGGGGTATATCGTTATAAACCAAACAGAGGCTTTGGTTGCCATTGACGTTAACTCTGGACGTGCAACAAGGGAACGTCATATCGAAACGACGGCGTTAAATACCAACATGGAAGCCGCCGAAGAAGTCGCCCGACAAATACGCCTACGTGATTATGCCGGGTTGATTGTTATTGACTTTATCGACATGAGTGATTCAAAAAATAATCAACTGGTTGAAAGAAAGTTAAGGGAATCTTTAGTCGTTGACCGCGCCCGGGTTCAATCAGGCCGCATCAGCCAATTTGGATTACTTGAAATGTCACGGCAACGGTTACGCCCCAGCATTATGGAATCCAGTACGATTAAATGTGATAACTGCGGCGGAAGTGGCGTTGTTAGATCTGTTGCGTCTATTGGCTTACAACTATTACGTGTGATTGAAGAAACCTGTCTAAGCAAAAAATGTGGCAGATTAATTACAATTCATATGCCATCAAATGTTGCTTTTTATCTGCTTGCGACAAAACGTCACGAACTTTCAGATCTTGAACAACGTTTCCAATTAAAATTGGACCTAAAAGAAGACAATAGGCTGGTTAACACGGGTTTCAAAATTGAAAATGAAAACGGTGCCTTTGTTGCCGACGGACATGGAAATACAAGTGCGTCTGATCAACAGCAAAAAGACCAAGGCAACCGGCATAAAAAGAAAGATGTTAAACCCAATTCCCAAAATGCAAATTCTTCTGGGAACCGAAATAAAAAGCCTGTCCACCAGCATAAAAAAGAACCCGTTCATCAGCACAAGAAAGAACCTGAAGCCGCAACCTCTGTGAATTCTGCGGAAGAACCAAAAAAAGAAAATCTTCCTAAGCAAAATCGCAGAAATAACTATAGGCAAAATCGCAGGAATAGAAAGCAGAATAATTCTTCTGCACCAAAAAATCTTGAGCAAAACAACTCTCAAAGAAAAACAGACGGTGGGGGAAACACCCCTACGCCTAAGGAAAGTGGTGATAGACCAGCCAACCCTAAAGAAAATAATAGGAAGCCTTCTACGCCTAAGGAAAGTGGTGATAGACCAGCCAGCCCTAAGGAAAACAGTGGGTCAAATTCTGACACAAACAGAAACTCTCAAGGTGAAAGAAAACCTGCGGCTGTCGAAAGAAAACCTTCTTCTAACCGCAAAGGTTGGTGGCAAAAATTATTGGATTAGATGACAGGAAAAAGAAATAAATCAATTGTATATGCTGTTCTAGGTCATATTTATGAGCATTATGAAAATACATTGTTTGCCTTTTTTGGCCCTTTAGTTGCTTTTCAATTTTTTCCGTCTACTGAAGATTCCAAAGAAACAATGCTGGGAATCTATGCGGCAATTGCCGCTGGATTCTGGATGCGCCCCTTCGGAGCCGGAATATTTTCCTGGGTGGGGGATAGGTTTGGCCGAAAAAAAGCGGTAACTTATTCTTTTATTTCCAGTATTTTCCCAGCCATTATTATTGCCATTCTTCCAGGCTATGAAACACTTGGCATTTATTCCCCTATTATACTGATTATCTGTCGGTTATTTCAAGGGGCCAGCATCGGTGGGGCTTTTTATGGAACCATTACCTTTGTTGGGGAATCCAGCACAAAAAAAGAAAAGAATGTTAACATGGGCATCCTTTTATCCATGGGATTTTTTGGGGCTTTATTGGGTACATCTATCTCTGCTGGATCAACTTTAAGCTTTATGCCAAGTTGGGGCTGGAGAATTCCGTTCTTATTTGGGGCTGTCTACGGTATCTTTTTGTATGCTTTTAAAGATTCCATGCAAGAATCTGAAACCTGGGAAAAATCTGAAAAATCGAAAGAAGTTATCCCTTTCATCCACGCTGTCACAAAGTATCCCAAAAATATAATATCTGTATTCTTATTTGGTTCTGCGTTGCTGGTGCCTTTTTACATTGGCGCCAGTTGGCTGTCAGGCCATATAAAAGCAACATTCTTTATTGATGATTCACCTGTTTTATTATTGTCTTCTGTGATGATGCTTGTATGCGGCTTATCTATGATCTTTTTCTGCTGGCTTAGCACCTATATTTGCCATAAAAAATTGCTTTATTATTCTTTAATTTTAAACGTCATCCTTATTATTATTTTTTATATTGCTATCTCATATAATATTTTATCCCTTATTATATGCTGCCAGCTTTTGATTGCTATATTAACAGCTTTCCAGGGGGCGCCTGTGTTCTTAATGATTCAGAAAATGTTCCCTTCTAAGTATAAATACTCTGGGTTTGCTGTTCCTTTTTCACTTGGGCAAGCCACCTTGACCGGGGCAACCCCTTTTATATCAGAGAAAATAGCCCTAAGCAGTGTAGAAACTTCAAACATTACTTATATGATAATTTTATCCATGGTCTTTATTTTTGTTGCAACAAAAATTGCCACAGTAAACAAAGACTACTAACCCTCTTAAGGCTTTTTGGGTTTATTGCCCCCAACGATTTTTAGGAAATTCTACGATATTATCGCCCAGGATGCTTTTTTCAAAATCGATGGCCCCTTTTAATAAATAATCACAGGTATCCATGTCTTTGAAAAAGATCTGCTGAATCTGTTTCATGTTCATGCCTGTTTCTAAGGACTTAATTAAAATCATTTTCAACCTATCCATAACCACGGCATCTTTGGGCCATATACTTCCCAAAATATCAATTAACTCTATTGTTACCATGGTTGGCAATTTCTTAACCATTAAGTTAAATTGATGCCTGAAAAACATACATTCCTTATATGAAATGACCATTTTTGTATACGGGTTTTCACCCAATTGTAAATTTTTGATAACTTTTGTTATTTCAGAAATTTGATCAACAACATCATATTGATCTATAATTTTTCTTATTTTCCCAACAGTATATGATAAAGATACATCGATACTTTCTTGTTGGTTATTTTTTTTATTTAATGAAATAATGTTATTTTTTGACATGTGTTTTATACCTCGCTCCATACTATAGATATGGGGTCAAAAAAAGATATTTCAAGGGGTAACCTTAAACAAGTGATGCAAGCTGACGAACCGCCACATACAACATTGTTGGGTCGATTTTATCATTATCTTTCAAACTTTCCAGAACTTCTTCTGTTTTTTCTGCCAAATAATTATTCTGGCGCAACCAAGTTTCAATCGCCTCGTCCATCGATAGGTCTTTATAATGTGTCAAAAGTTTGAAACATATTTTGTCTTTAATTTCTATAAGTTGATCCCTCAGATTATACAGTGCCTTTTTTGTCCACGTATTTTCAGACGATTGTTTTTTAAGCTCTGATAACAGCCAATCTATTCCCAATCTATCCCCTATTTTATGAAACATCTGTGATGTTTTTTCTATGCCTACCTTGGTACTGATTGATAAATCAATTAATAAATAGGCATAATTCATAAGGTTTAATTCAGAAAATTTCTCAGCAATTTCTGCCGGAACTTGCTTTTGTTTATAGCCGTCTTGCTTTTTACTTATTGCCAAAGAAACAATGCTGGACAAATTTTTCCCCGCACATTTATGCAATTCATTCACTTTCTTAGAGTAAAGTTTGACGCACCCCTCTAAATCAAGTGATTTATTTTTATGCAGTAACCATAGAACATTTTTTTCAATAAGCTCAACAATATCTATCAGCATTTGCATTTGTATATCTGCTGGGATTTTATAATCTAAACCTTCAATATCTGTCCAAAAACTTTCAAGCCCAAAGCTTTCTTTGACAACCAGGTAGGCATGAATAACTTCTGTTAATTTTGCCCCTGAAATATCCATCATTTCATTTAAGAATGTTGGGCCAACCCTGTTTACAAGGCTATTGGCTATATTCGTAGAGATAATTTCATCCCGCAAAGGGTGCTTGTCAATGGATGCAGCATATTTTTTATTTATATTTTCTGGAAAATAATCATATAAAGTGTGTTTCAAAAACTTGTTTTTAGGAAGGCTTGATTCAATTATTTGTTCATAGGCGAATATCTTTCCATAAGCCAGCAAAACGGCAATTTCTGGTCTTGAAAGACCTGTGCGACTAAGGGTTCTTTTGCTCAAAGACTTTTCATTTGGTAAATATTCAACATCACGGTCCAGCTTGCCCATTTTTTCAATAGATCGCATAAGTCGGCTTTGGCGCCCCAATACGCGGTATCCCCTTGAATGAACCATAGAAACAGCCTGTGATTGTAAATAATTATTCCTTAGAACCAATTCGGCAATATGATCTGTCATTGATGTCAGTAGCGTTTTTCTTTTACCTTCTGATAACGTTTTCTTTATCTTAGGATCTTGTAATAAAATCTTGATATTAACTTCGTGATCTGATGTATCCACGCCGGCAGAGTTATCAATCGCATCTGTATTAATGAAGCCACCGCCCAAAGAATATTCAATGCGCGCCCGTTGGGTCACCCCTAAGTTAGCCCCTTCCCCAACAACTTTACACCTTAAATCCGAAGCATTCACACGAATGGCATCATTCACACGATCCCCAACATCATGGTGACTTTCATCTTCAGATTTAATAAACGTACCGATCCCACCGAACCACAATAAATCAACATGCGCTTTTAACAAAACTTGAATAAGTTCGTTAGGCGTGACCTCAGATTTATGAAAGGATAAGATGGCTGAAACTTCGGGGGTGAGTTTTACTTTTTTCGAAGCTCTGTCTATAATCATGCCCCCCTTGGAAAGGCATGACTGATCATAATCCCCCCATGAAGACCTAGGTAATTTAAAAAGTCGACTTCTTTCTTTATAGCTTTTTTCAAGATCAGGATTTGGATCAATAAAAATATGCAAGTGGTTAAAACTGGCAATTAATTTTATTTTCTTTGATAACAGCATTCCATTTCCAAAGACATCCCCTGACATATCCCCAACACCAACAACAGAGAACGGATCTTTCTGGGTATTAACCCCTAATTCCCTAAAGTGGCGCATGACAGAAACCCATGCCCCCTTTGCGGTGATTCCCATTTTCTTATGATCATATCCAACAGATCCACCCGAAGCAAAGGCATCGCCTATCCAAAAATTATATTCCGCCGCCACTTCATTTGCGATATCAGAAAAGGTTGCTGTTCCTTTATCTGCAGCCACAACCAAATAATGATCTGCATCATCAAGGCATCTTACCCCTTCAGGGGATTCAATTTTTCCATTAACCAAGTTATCTGTTACATCAAAAAGGCCCCTGATCATTGTTTTATAACAATGGATTGCTTCTTTTTGACGTTCAGGATAAGTCATGCCATCAAGGGATTTTTTAATTATAAATCCACCCTTTGCCCCAACCGGAATAATAACACTGTTTTTAACCATTTGTGCTTTTAACAGCCCCAGAACTTCAGTACGGTAATCTTCTGATCGATCAGACCAACGAATACCCCCTCTGGCAACTTTGCCACCCCTTAGGTGAATGGCTTCCATCCAAGATGAATAAACATATATTTCGTATGCCGGACGCGGTCGAACCAAGCCCGTAATTTCCGCACTGTTGAACTTGAAGGACAAGAAATTTCTGTGATGGCCTGACTTGTCTTTCCGATAATAATTTGTCCGAATTGTTACGGTAATTAAATTCAAAAAACTTCTAAAGACATGGTCACTATTGGCACTTGATACCCGTTCCAAAGAACTTTTTATGGCCGAAATCTTTTTTTGAACAGTTTCTTTTGCCAGCATTTTTGTCTCTAGGTTAAAAAGGCTTTCAAAAAGATGTACCAGGGACAATGTTATTTTTGGGTGCTGACTAAAAGTATCTTTAACAAAATCTTTTTCGAATGAAAAATGAATCTGCCGAAGGTATTTATAGTAAGCCCTAAGTAAACTTATTTGACGCCAATCCAGGCCTGTTTCCACAACCAAAGCATTGAAACAATCATTTTCAGCTTCCCCTTGCCAAACCTTATTAAGACATTCCACAAAGTTATCGGCAATATCATCAAAGATAAAGCTAGAGCATTCAACTCTGAATTGTGTTCTGAAACAGTGCATCCATATATTGGCGCCTTCTTTTCCAACCTTCAAAGAATACGGGGACTCTGTTATAACCCGAAGCCCCATATTTTCCAAAATCGGCATAATAGAAGACAAAACAATTGCAGACCCTGGGTTATAAAGCTTTAATAAAAACTCTGGCTTACCTTTGTTTTTAAAGTCATAAAATTGTATTTTTAATTTATTTTCTTGAAGGGCTTTTTCTGCAAAACCAATATCGGCAAAGGCACTTTCAACACTAAAAGACTCCTGATAAGAAGTCGGAAACGCATGAACGTACTGTTCAATCATTTTTTTAGATTGTGATCTTAGGAATTCTTTCTTGGCCTGCTTTATAAACAAGTCTTCCCACCGCATAGAGGCAGATTCCAAATCACTTTCAAGATTTTTTAAGGAAACTTTTGTTTTTGTTTTTAATGATCGGGGGGACAAAATGAAATTAACCCGCGCGAAAGAAAGGTTTCCGCCAATTTCTGTATGGAAACTTAACGTTTTCGCCTCAAGACTCTTTTCAAGAATACCTGAAAATTTCTGTCGTAAATCAGACGTGTACCTATCACGTGGCACGTAAACCAAGCAAGAAATAATATGCCCTAGTTTATCTTGGCGCATATACAATGCGACCCTCTGGCGTTCTTGCAGCTGAACAATTGATTGGGTTGTTTTAAGCAATTTTTCTTCGTCTATTTGAAAAAGCTCGTCCCTGGGGAAAGATTCCATAATATGGGTCAAAGCTTTCCCATCATGCCAGTCTGCTGCGACATTTGATTTTGACAAAACATTCTGAACTTTTTGGCGTAATAAAGGAATATCCCTGATACTTCGGTTATACACAGCCGATGTGAATAAGCCAAAAAATTGCCGTTCGCCAATTATATTTCCATCTTTATCAACTTTTGCAACGCGGATTACATCCATAGAAACCGCCCGGTGTACCGTCGAATTGCGAAGAGTTTTGGTGATATCAAAGGGGGAAATATCTTTCATCATACGTTCTTGGACAATCATTTGATCGTCTTTGACAGAGCCTGTAAAAAGGCTCTGCTTGAAATTTTTCAACAAACCTAAGGCATCCGTTAGGTTTGCATATCCTTTTTTATCAAGGTCATATTCCCGATAGCCCAAAAAGGTGAAATACCCCCTATCCAACCATTGAAGAAAAGATTGAATTTCTATATTCGAATATTTTTTACAAGACAGTTTTCTTGAATCAAGGTCAAACAAAGCATTCGTAAGTTTCTTACGCATTTTATGCCAGTCTTTCACTGATCGGCGGACATCATCAAGAACATTATTAATCGATTTTTTTAGATCAGATACTTCTTCTTTTTCTAAATACTCTTGCAGTTCAATGCATACTATTGACTCAGCCTCTATATCCACTTGTTTGACTTCAGGGACAGAAAAAGAATCAAGATCCCCCTTTTTGGATCGATTAACCCTTATAACAGGATGAATTAAGAAATTAATATTGAAACCTAAACCATTAATTAAGGAAGTAATCGAATCCACAAGGAAAGGTTTGTTTCTATTTAAAATAATTATTTGTGTATAGGAAAGATCTTCTTTCTTATTATGAACTGGCACGACGGAAATGTTATATTCTTTGCGGTTTTGAAATTCTTTCCAGCTTTCTTTCAGAAACTCTGTAAGCTTAGCCTTTTCCATTTCAGCTATCTCGTTTGAACTTATTCCAGAGTATAAAATAGAGCTAAAAGAATTAATTTCTTTTGCTTTTATTTTTGAAGAATCAACAACAGCCTTTATTATGGCTTGTTTTTGTTTGATGCTATCGTCGTTCATGTGCGTCATAAATAAAACCTTTAATATAAGTAAATATAATATCAGTTTTTAATGCGACGTTCCACACTGGATTTTGATTATATCAAGGGATTTTTTTGGAGCGGAAGAAGGGATTCGAACCCTCGACCCCAACCTTGGCAAGGTTGTGCTCTACCACTGAGCTACTCCCGCAATTGATTTGAATATTACCATGAAAAAGATTTTTTTCAAGCAAAAACCTTATTTATTTTTTAAATTTACGGGTATACTTTTTGAACAACCCGTTTATTTTGGACAAAGCAAACAGCCATGCATAAAAATGAAGCAAAAATAAATATTGATATAGTCAAAGACCTTGTTTACTTACAATTTCCAAAATGGAAAAAGGAAACCATTAAAGAAATCACCTATTCAGGAACAGATAATATCGTCTATAAATTGGGGAAAGATAAATGCATCCGCCTGCCAAGGACCCAACAAGGCGAAAATCAAATTAAAAAAGAACAAAAGTGGCTGCCTAAGCTAGGGCCGAATTTACCTTTGAATACCCCTGAGCTTATTGACATAGGCAAACCTGATAATAAATACCCTTATGTTTGGTCAATTTATAACTGGATAGAAGGGGTTGAGGCTTATGATAATAAGCCAATAAATTTAAATGATACGGCAAAATTGCTTGCCAATTTCATCAACTCACTCCATAAAATAAGCGCAAAATTCGCACCCAAAGCAAAAAGGGGCCTCCCCCTAATAAGTCAAAATGATGCTGTCCAACAAGCCATCCTTGACCTTAAAAGCCTATATGATCCAAAAGCTATAGCGGCTCTGTGGAAAGATTGTTTGCAAGCACCCGAATGGCATAAGCCAGGGGTTTGGCTGCATGGCGACCTGCTACCAAGTAATTTAATTATTAAAGAAGGAAAATTACATGGAATTATAGATTTCGGATTATTTGGCAAAGGAGATCCAGCTTGTGATTTAATTCCAGCATGGTGTCTGTTTGATGCGGGCGCCAGAAAAACTTTCAAAAATCACTTGGATATTGACGAGGACACATGGACACGGGGACGGGGTTGGGCGTTATCTATTGCCTTAATTATTATTCCTTATTATACCCAAACAAACCCTAAACTTGTTTCTATTGCAAAAAATATGATTGATCAAATACTTGAAGAATGGAAATGCCCTGGAAATTAGGCACGATAATAACGCCAAACAGCTTTCCAGATGGGGGTGTGACATCATGGATTTTTAAGTTGCTACCCTGCGCTTAATAATAACGGACTTAAAAGGCCTGAAAACAGAATTCTTTTGATCCCCCTAAATTGGTGGATTTGATATTGGTATTTAGACAGGCACTGAAGAAGCGGCAAATAGTAAAATTTAGGCATAAAAAAACCCAGCAATGCTGGGTTTTAAAATGCTTTTAAAAACTTATTTTTTGTCTTTTTTAGCTTCTTCTGTTTTCTTAGAAGTCGTATTTTTTGCTGATTTTTCATCCCCAACAATTGGTTCTGCCGGACGGTCAACAAGTTCTATAACAGCCATAGGTGCTGAGTCTCCATAACGGAAACCGGCTTTAATGATACGTGTGTATCCACCTGACCTGGTTTTATATCTATCTGCCAAAGCATCAATTACTTTGCTAGAATTTTCGTTGCTTTGCAATTGACTGATCAATTGGCGACGGGCATGTAACCCCCCTTTTTTACCAATTGTGATTAACTTTTCAACAACACCACGTAACTCTTTTGCTTTTGGCAAAGTTGTCTTAATTTGTTCGTGGGCAATTAATGAGTTAGCCATATTGCTGAACAAAGCCTTTCTGTGGCTTGATGTTCTATTTAGCTTTCTTCCTTTTAGTTTATGACGCATCTTTTCCTCGTATTAACTTAAAAATTATTGTCGTCTAGGCGTTTTGCCAAGTCTTCAATGTTTTCAGGCGGCCAACCTGGGATATCCATTCCCAATCCTAGCCCCATTTCTGTAAGAACTTCTTTGATTTCATTTAATGATTTACGACCAAAGTTAGGTGTTTTAAGCATTTCATTTTCTGACCTTTGAACAAGATCACCAATGTAAATGATATTATCATTTTTCAAGCAATTTGCAGCACGAACTGAAAGTTCAAGTTCAGATACTTTCCTTAGCAAGTTCCTTGGAATTGGAAGTTCATCTTCTTCTTTTTCTTGCTTAATTTCAATTGGGTCTTCAAAATTAATAAATGGTGCAAACTGTTCTTGCAAAATCCTTGCGGACAAGGCCAAAGCATCTTCTGGAATAACCGTTCCGTCAGTTTCAACATCCATAATTAATTTATCATAGTCAGTCTGTTGTCCAACACGTGTATTTTCAACACGATAAGCCACTTTTTTAACCGGGCTAAAAAAGGCATCAATTGGAATTACGCCAATTTGTGTTTCTTTAGATGAACCATGTATGGCAGGAACGTATCCTTTACCGTGGGAAACCGTTAATTCCATTGATAAAACAGCATTGTCAGATAGGTTACAAATAACAACATCTGGTGTTAAAATTTCAACGTCAGAACCTACTTCGATCATCGAAGCTGTAACAACACCTTTTCCTTTATGAACAAGGGTGATTTTCTTTGGGCCCTCAGAGTGAAGCTTGATCGCCAAAGTCTTTAGGTTAAGAATGATTTCTGATACATCTTCCATAACACCTGGAATCGTAGAGAATTCATGAACAACCCCATCAATGCGAACAGATGTTACTGCAGCACCTCTAATAGAAGAAAGCAAAACGCGGCGTAATGCATTTCCAATAGTTGTCCCATAACCTCTTTCCAAAGGTTCTGCAAAAAGAGTAGCGTTAAATTGAGGGTCATCCCCAGTTTCTACTTTAATGTTGCTTGGTTTAATCAGTTGTTGCCAATTTTCCTGTATCACTAGCTGCTCCTAAAATTATATATTTTTCTTAAATTACACACGGCGACGCTTAGGCGGGCGCGTTCCATTGTGCGGAATTGGGGTCACATCTCTAATAGAAGAAATGCTAAATCCTACAGCCAATAATGCCCTTAAAGCAGACTCACGTCCCGAACCTGGACCCTTAACTTCAACAGAAAGGTTTTTCACCCCATGGTCTTTTGCCTTACGTCCAGCTTCTTCAGCTGCCATTTGCGCCGCAAAAGGGGTGGACTTTCTTGATCCTTTAAAACCTTTGGAACCCGCAGATGACCATGAAATTGCATTTCCTTGCACATCTGTGATTGTAATTAAAGTATTGTTAAACGTGGCAGAAATATGCGCAACAGCTGTTGCAATATTTTTTCTTTCGCGTTTTCTAAGTCTTGATGCTGGTTGTGCCATTATTTAATCCTTATTACTTTTTCTTGCCTGCGATAGCAACAGCTTTTCCTTTACGTGTCCGCGCATTGGCATGCGTATTTTGGCCACGAACTGGAAGTCTTTTACGGTGACGAATTCCACGGTAACAACCAAGGTCTACTAAACGCTTAATGTTCATGGAAATTTCACTGCGCAATTCACCTTCTACTTGGTGATGTTGATCAATGACTTCACGAATAACTGCAACTTGATCTTCACTAAGTTCATTCACGCGCTTAGTTGTATCAATTTTTGCTTGTTCACAAATCTTTTTCGCAGATGTAAGCCCAATCCCAAAGATATAGGTCAAGGCAACTGCTATTTTTTTATTTGTAGGTATGTTTACACCAGCAATACGAGCCACTTTTATTTTCTCCTTTTCATACTATTTAGGTATTAATCTTTACTATTCCTAGTAAAATATTATTTTTTTTCTAACAAGCTGTTAATTTCTGCGGACACTTCGTCTATATCCCGCATACCATCAACTGTTTTCAAAATACTCTTTCCCACGTAATAAGGAATTATTGGCATTGTTTCCTTATAATACGCTTCCAAGCGTTTCTTCACCGTTTCTTCGTTATCATCACTGCGATGTTTAAATTCTGTACTACCACAGACATCACATATACCTTCTTCTGCAGGTTTTTTAAAGTATTTGTTGTAACAAACACCACATTCTGCGCAAGAATAACGACCAGAAATACGTTTTATCAACTGTTCATCATCAACTTTGATTTCAATAACAGCATCAATTTTCTTGTTATATTGTTCCAGCATTTCGTCCAACGTAATCGCTTGTTGCGTTGTCCTTGGAAACCCATCCAATATAACCCCAGCCTTATAATCAGGCTGATTAATTTTGTCTTCAATCATCTTGATAACATATTCGTCTGGAACAAGCCCGCCTGCATCCATGACTTCCTTAGCTTTTAAACCAAGTTCCGTACCTTTTGCTATCTCTTGACGCAAGATATCACCAGTTGACAAATGCATCAAGCCATAATTTTCTTTCAACCTTTGAGCCTGGGTTCCTTTTCCAGCTCCTGGAGGCCCTAATAGTATTACGATCATTTACGGCGACCTTTAGAATTCAACCTTGATCTTTTCATCAAGTTTTCATATTGATGTGACATCAAGTGTGAATGAACCTGTGAAACCGTATCCATTGTTACACTTACAACGATCAACAAACTTGTTCCCCCAAGATAAAAAGGCAAACTGTATTTAACTTTTAAGAATTCTGGCAAAATACAAACAGCAACGAGATAGGCGGCACCAATCGTTGTCAAACGCGTCAACAAAAAGTCAAAATAAGCGGATGTACTTGCTCCTGGGCGAATACCTGGGATAAATGCCCCCCCCTTTTTAAGGTTTTCGGCTGTATCATCAGAATTGAACATCAATGCTGTATAGAAGAAAGCAAAGAACACAATAAAGAAAGCATACAATATCATAAATATTGGGCGACCAGGACTTAAGTTATATAGAATTGTTTGAACCCAATCTGGACCATTTGTAATAAAGGAAGCCAATGTTCCTGGCAACAACAAAATAGAGCTGGCGAAAATTGGGGGAATAACACCGGCATTATTTAACTTTAAAGGTAAGTGGTTGCTTTCGCCGCCCATAACGCGGTTACCCATTTGACGCTTAGGGTATTGAATTAAAACCTTACGTTGGGCACGCTCCATGAATACGATAAAAGCTATGACTGCCGCCAATAGAACCAGGATACCCAGGATAAAGGCCACATGATATTGCCCTTCACGTCCAAGATCCAACATTCTTAATGCGGCTTGCGGTAAGTTAGCAACAATCCCAGAAAAGATAATTAAAGATATTCCGTTACCGATACCGCGGGCCGTAATTTGCTCACCCAACCATACCAAAAACATTGTGCCACCCACAATTGTAACAACAGTACTAACCTGAAAAAACATACCAGGGTCCATCGCAGCGCCGCTTGATTGAAGGGTTTTTGCCATAGCAAATGCCTGAACTGTTGCAAGAACAACTGTTGCATAACGGGTGTATTGATTTAATTTCTTACGCCCCGATTCGCCTTCTTTACGCAAAGCTTCAAGTTGCGGATGAATTGCAGAAAGCAGCTGAATCATAATGCTGGCAGAGATATAAGGCATAATATTTAATGCCAAAATTGTCATACGCCACAAAGCACCTCCAGAAAACATGTCAACCATACCAAGAATACCTGAGGCATTACGTTTTGCAATGTCTGCCATCACAGACATATCAATACCTGGCAAAGGAATATACGTCCCCAAACGGTAAACAATCAAAGCAAGTAACGTAAACCATATACGTTTCTTAAGATCCTTAGCCTTAGAAAAAGCACTAAAATTTAGATTTGCCGCTAATTGTTCTGCCGCAGATGCCATGTAACCTCCTGGTATTACTTGCTTTTGTTGATTTCTTCAGCTTTTCCGCCAGCTTTTTCAATTGCTTCTTTTGCGGATTTACTGAAATGATTCGCACTGATGGTTACTTTATCTTTTAAAGCCCCTTTTGCAAGAACTCGTAAAGACCAATTTGCATTTCGAATCATACCTGCGTTTGCCAACACTTCTGATGTAATAGCAACTGATGCAGATAATTTCTTCGCATCGATAGCTTCTTGAATATCAGATAAGTTGATTGCACATGTTGGCTCTCCAATATGTGAAAATCCTCTTTTCGGTAGACGCCTTTGCAAAGGCATTTGCCCACCTTCAAATCCTTTAATAGCAACACCTGAACGGGATTTCTGACCTTTTTGACCTGAACCAGCAGTTTTACCTGTCCCAGAACCAATTCCGCGACCTACGCGTTTTGGATTCTTTGTTGCGCCAGAATTATTTTGTAATTCATTTAGTTTCATTATCGTCCTACCACTTATGCTTCAGTTACTGTTACAAGGTGTTTAATTTTGTTGACCATACCTCTTACTTCAGGCGTATCAACAAGAACCTTAGCTCTATTCATTTTCCCTAGCCCCAAGCCTTTAAGACATTGCGTCTGCCATTCTTGACGACGAATCGTACTTGCGATTTGGGTTACTTTAATTTTCTTTAACATCGCTAACCTCTTTTACAGAAACCTTGTCACCAACCTTATATTCCCGTCTGGAAACAATTTCACCAATTTTCTTACCACGTCTTGTCGCAACTTCACGCGGAGACGTCACAATTTTCAAAGCCTGAAGTGTTGCCTTTACCATGTTATGCGGGTTTGAAGTTCCAATGGACTTACAAACAACATCATGAATCCCTAAAGATTCAAAAACAGCACGTGCTGGACCACCTGCGATAATCCCTGTCCCCGCTGGTGCGGAACGAATAACAACATGACCCGCCCCAAAACGACCAATTACGTCGTGATGCACTGTGCGACCTTCCCGTAAAGGAACTTTAATCATTGCTTTTCTGGCTTTATCAGATGCTTTTTTGACAGCCTCAGGAACTTCCCGGGCTTTACCTAAACCATATCCAACGCGACCCTTACCATCACCGACAACTACCAATGCTGAGAAGGAGAAATTCTTCCCCCCTTTAACAACTTTGGCAACACGGTTGATACTCACCAACTTTTCAGTGATCTGCTGTTCTTGCTTATCTTGTTTTAATTGTTGTGACATTCTATTTCCTTAAGCTTAAAACTGTAATCCACCTTCGCGCGCAGCTTCAGCTAAAGCCTTCACACGACCATGATAAATATATCCGCCTCTTTCAAAAACGACTTTTGTAACGCCAGCTTTTTTTGCTTTTTCAGCAACCAATGTTCCGACATTTGCCGCTGATTCAACGTCATAACCTTTAAATTTCTTTGTGTCAAATTCTTTGGACAAAGAAGATGCCGCAGCCAAAGTCACACCCTTAATGTCATCAATAACTTGTGCGTAAATATGATTATTTGATCGGAAAACTGAAAGTCTTGGTGTACCTTCTTGTGTTTTTTTCCGGACTTTATAGCTAACCCTTTTTTTACGGCGCAAAAGGTTTTTTTGTGCTTTATTTGCCATTTTACTTCTTCTTTCCTTCTTTTCTTAGAATCTGCTCGTTTTCGTACTTAATACCTTTTCCTTTATAAGGCTCAGGCAATCTATATTTTCTAATATTAGAAGCGACTTGACCAACAGCCTGCTTATCAGCTCCATGAATTGAAATCAATGTCGGCTTATCACACTTAATTGTTATTCCTTTTGGAATTGGGAAACGAACCTCATGACTAAAACCAAGCTGCATGACAAGAATTTCGCCTTGAACTTGACAACGATAACCAACGCCATTCACTTCAAGTTTAACTGTAAAACCTTCAGAAACGCCCTGCACAAGGTTACTTACGATACTACGATAAGTCCCCCATAATGAACGTGCTTTCTTAGAATTATCAGCTGGTGCCACAACGACAACATTACCTTCAACTTTTGCACTTACGTGGGCTGGAACCTTCATAGAAAGCTCCCCATTTTTTCCTTTTGCAATAATTTCCTGTGCGCTAATATTTACATTAACACCCTCTGGAATGCTTATAGGATTTTTTCCAACTCTTGACATATCAACAACCTTCTAAAATAAAGTACAAAGTACTTCACCACCAATGTTTAACTGACGTGCTGCATTATCAGACACAACACCCTTTGACGTAGTTAAAACCGCAACACCCAAACCATTATAAGGCTTTGGCATATCTTTGATTTTTGAATAAGTACGTCTTCCTGGCGTGGATACACGTTTAATTTCGCGTATAACACCTTCACCTTCAAAATATTTTAAAGTCACCTCTATTTCGTCTATATTTGGACGAACATTCACTGTTTTAAAAGGCCCAATAAAACCTTCTTCCTTTAAGACAGCTAATAAGTTATTTGCCATTTTAGAAGACAAAACACGTACTGTGCCTTTTTTACGAGCTTGGGCATTTCTTATTCTAGTGATTAAATCTGCAATCGGATCACTCATTGACATAATATTCGTCTCCTTACCAACTTGACTTTGTCATTCCAGGGATTTGACCTTGGGAAGTTAATTCCCTAAGTGCAATTCTGGAAATTTTAAATTTACGATAATAACCACGGGGGCGTCCTGTAAGCTCACACCTATTCCTTAGTCTGATTTTTGAAGAGTTTCTTGGCAATTCACTTAGCTTAATAGAAAATTCAAATCTATCTTCTACAGAAGAATTTGAGTCTTTTATCTTTGCTTTTAATTGAGCTCTTCTTGAAGCAAATTCTTTAACTTTTTTTGCTTTGTTTAAGTTCTTTTCTATCGCACTACTTTTTGCCATTTATTCCTCTTTATTTCGTAAATGGGAAGTCAAAAGCTTTCAAAAGCTCTCTTCCTTCTTCATCATTATTTGCGGTGGTTACAACACATATATCCATACCGCGGATTTGATCGATTTTATCGTATTCAATTTCAGGAAAAACGATTTGTTCTTTAAGACCTAAAGAATAATTTCCATTTCCATCAAAACTTTTAGGGGACAACCCTCTAAAGTCACGAACACGCGGCAAAGCAATATTTACCAAACGATCCATAAATTCATACATGTGATTGCCACGAAGGGTAACCTTCACACCAATTTTCATGCCATCACGCAACTTAAATCCTGCAATGGATTTACGCGCCTTTGTGATAACAGGCTTTTGCCCCGTAATGATTGTCATATCTTTTAAAGCAGCTACAACTTTCTTATCATCACGTGTCCCTTCACCAATCCCCATGTTCAAAACGATTTTTTCCAATCGTGGTGCTTGCATAGGTGATTTAAAGTTAAACCGCTTGATCAAATCTTGCTTGATCTTATTTTCGTATTCTTCTCTTAAACGAGCCATCATAACCTTACTCATTACTTATCTATTTTAGTCCCAGACCTTTTGGCCACACGTTGACGAACACCGTCCTTAACTTCAACCTTAATTCTTGTAGGCTTTCCATCTTTTGGATCCAAGTGCATCAAATTAGATACATGAATTGGTAATTCTTTTTCATGCTCTCCATTTGGATTTGCTGCTGTCGGCTTCATATGTCTTTTTACAACATTCACACCTTTTACCAAAGCTTTATTTTTTTCTAAAAAGACTTTTAATATTTCGCCCTTTTTTCCTTTATTCTTACCAGTTGTAACAACAACCGTATCGCCTTTTTTAATTCTTGCTACCATTTTATAGTACCTCCGGAGCTAGAGAAATAATTTTCATAAAGTTACGCGCTCTAAGTTCGCGTGTAACTGGCCCAAAAATACGAGTCCCAATGGGTTCGTTCTGGTTATTTAACAACACTGCCGCGTTTTTATCAAAACGAATAACTGTTCCGTCACTCCTTTTAACCGGCATGGCCGTTCTAACAATTACGGCTTTATATACTTTACCTTTGTTAACCTTACCACGTGGGATTGCCTCCTTAACTGAGACCACAATGATATCACCAACAGAAACAGATTTTCTTTTCGACCCACCAAGTAACTTGATACACTGAAGGCTACGCGCCCCTGAGTTATCCGCTACTTCTAGTCTTGTTTGCATTTGAATCATAATAAACCTCTGCTACTTTTGTTCACTTGTTGTAGCAATTAATTCCCACGTCTTTGTCTTAGATATAGGCTTGCATTCTTGGATTTCAACTATGTCACCTTCTTTTGCCGCATTATCATTATCGTGTGCAGCAAATTTCTTTGACTTATTGATATACTTTTTATAAACCGGATGCATAACCCGGCGCACTACGGAAACAGTTATTGTTTTGTCTCCTTTAGCACTAACTACCGTACCTCTTAATACTCTGCGTGGCATAATTTTACAACCTTTATTTACTATTTATTTTCTTTTTACGCGCATGCAATTCCGTCTTTGCACTTGCTACCTGGCGACGAGCTTGTCGAATACGTGCTGTGTTCTGCAATTGCCCAGCTGTCTTTTGAAACCTTAAGTTTAATAACTCTTTCTTAAGATCAATAACCATCTTCACTAAATCTTCGTCTTTTTTCTTACGTAATTCTGCTATCTTCATAATTCAACCCTTCTAAAATGCCCGAGTCACGAATTTTGTTTGAATTGGCAGTTTCGCAGAAGCAAGCATAAAGGCTTCCCGCGCAAGAAGTTCACTAACCCCTTCAATTTCAAACATAATACGCCCAGGCTTAACACGTGCCGCCCAAAATTCTGGCGCCCCCTTACCTTTACCCATACGAACTTCCGCAGGCTTGGAAGAAACGGGAACATCTGGAAAAATACGAATCCAAACACGTCCTGATCTTTTCAAATGGCGACTAATCGCACGCCTTGCTGCTTCAATCTGACGAGAAGTAATTCTTTCAGGATTTAAAGCTTTTAAACCATACGCCCCAAAGTTTAAAGTTGTTCCACCTTTCGCAGTACCGTGGATACGCCCTTTAAATGCTTTTCTAAATTTTGTACGTTTTGGACTTAACATCAACTATTACCTTATATTAACGATTCACTACATTTTCACGAACACGCCTATCCTGAGCCATTGGATCATGTTCCATAATTTCACCTTTAAACACCCAAACTTTAATACCAATTGCACCATAAGTTGTAAAGGCAGTCCCGACACCATAATCGATATCAGCACGCAGAGTATGTAAAGGAACACGTCCTTCGCGATACCATTCCATGCGGGCGATTTCAGATCCACCCAAGCGACCAGAACAGTTAATTCGAATTCCTAGGCCACCTAATCTTAAGACAGATTGAACTGACTTTTTCATGGCCCTTCTAAAGGAAACACGGCGTTCAAGTTGCTGAGCAATTGTGTCTGCAATTAATTTTGCATCTAATTCTGGCTTACGAATTTCCAAAATATTAATGGAAACTTCAGAATTTGTAATTTTAGAAACTTCTTTTTTTAAGAAATCTAAATCAGCACCTTTTTTTCCAATGATAATTCCTGGACGGGCGGAATAAATTGTAATCTTCGCCTTTTTTGCAGGCCTTTCAATCACAACCTTGGAAACAGCAGCTTGCTTAAGCTTTGCCATAATGAATTTTCTGATCTTAAGATCTTGGTTCAATAAATCGCCATAAGCCTTATCTGCAAACCAACGAGAATCCCATGTTCTGTTGATATTTAATCTCAATCCAATTGGGTTAACCTTTTGTCCCATTACGCTTTCTCCTCGCCCAGTTCTTTTACAATAATTCTCAAGTTACTGAAAGGCTTCAAAATTCTTGCTGCCCGTCCTTTTGCCCTTGCACGAAAACGCTTCATTACCAAAGCTTTTCCAACTGTGGCTTGTGAAACAACCAGCTGATCAACATCCAAGTTATGATTGTTTTCAGCATTCGCAATAGCTGCAGTTAATACTTTTTTAACTTCATCTGCAACACGTTTTCTTGAAAATTCTAGCTCTGCCAATGCTTTTCCAACTTTCTTACCTTGAATGCTGGCAGCAACAAGACTAAGCTTACTTGGAGATGTTCTTATCATCTTTGCTTTTGCGATTGCTTCTTTTTCACTTAGCTGTCTTGGTAATGCTTTTTTACCCATAATTAACCTCTTTTAGCTTTCTTGTCTGCCGCGTGTCCATAGAAGGTACGCGTCATAGCAAATTCTCCAAATTTGTGACCAATCATGTTTTCACTAACATAAACTGGAACAAATTTCTTACCATTGTGGACACCAAAAGTAAGACCTACGAATTGAGGCATGATCGTTGATCGACGTGACCAAGTCTTAATAACATCATTGCGACCTGAGCTTCTTACTTTTTCGGCTTTCTTTAAAAGATAACCGTCTACAAATGGACCCTTCCAAACTGAACGTGACACTCTTATGTACTCCTATTTCTTCTTACGTCTGCTGACAATATATTTGTCAGAAGGTTTTGACTTTCTTGTTTTCTTACCTTTGGTATGCTTACCCCAAGGCGTTACGGGGTGACGTCCACCTGAAGTACGCCCTTCACCACCACCATGAGGGTGATCTACAGGGTTCATTGCTACACCACGTACGGTTGGCCTACGACCTAACCAACGGGAACGACCTGCTTTACCAAGGTTTATATTCTTTTGATCTGGGTTTGAAACCGCACCAATAGTCGCCATACATTCAAGATGAATCAATCTTGTTTCCCCTGAAGACAAACGAATAATAGCAACACCTGTATCACGACCAACATATTGAGCATAAGACCCTGCAGATCTTGCGATTTGCGCACCCTTACCTGGCTTAACTTCAATATTATGAACGATCGTTCCAATAGGAATATTCCCCAAAGGAAGCGAGTTACCTGGCTTAATATCAACATTTTTACCAGATTCAACAATATCACCAACTTTTAAACGTTGAGGCGCAACAATATATGAATATTCTCCACCTTCATACTTTAATAAAGCAATAAAAGCTGTTCTATTAGGATCGTATTCAAGACGTTCCACAGTTGCTTTTACATCAAATTTATTTCTTTTAAAATCGATAATACGATAACGACGTTTGTGACCACCACCCTGGTGACGACAAGTGATACGTCCATTTGCATTACGACCACCTTTGCTTTTTGCGCCTTCTGTAAGCTTTTTATACGGCTCACCTTTCCAAAGGCTGGACTTGTCAACCAATACAAGCTGACGCGTCCCTGGAGTCATTGCTTTAAATTTTTTTAATGCCATTTTACACTCCTACACTTACGTCGATTGTTTGACCTTGCTTGACAGAAACAATGGCTTTTTTAAGATCTTGGCGACGCCCCATACGACCCTTAAAGCGTTTGGTCTTACCTTTTGTCAAAACCGTATTCACACCCAAAACAGTTACCTTGAAAAGTTTTTCAACTGCTTGTTTGATTTCTGACTTAGTCGCATTTCCCATTACCTCAAACACATATTGATTAAACTGGGAAAGAGCTGTTGCCTTTTCTGTAATTAATGGAGAGCGAATGATTTCATACACCCTTTCTTCACTAATTTGCTTTTTATTTACTACATTACTCATGATGATAACCTTGCTTCTAAATGATGAACTGCATCCTTTGTCAAAATTAATTTGTCACGCCTAAGAATGCTATAAACATTTACACCTTGCTGCGGCAAAACATCCAAATTAGCAATATTACTTGCTGCTTGACCTAATTTCACATCAACGTCAGAACCTGTAACTAATAAAGCAGATTCCCAACCGTTGCTTTTCAACAAGGCTAATAAATCTTTTGTCTTATTGGATGTCAATTTTGCCTCATCCAAAATAATCAGATTTTCATCTGCCATTTTTGATGAAAGAGCACACTTCATGCCAAGTTGGCGGATTTTCTTAGGCAAGCTGTATGAATGATCCCTTTTATGCGGACCAAAAATAACTGCCCCCCCACGCATATGTGGAGACCTTAAGCTACCTTGACGTGCGTTTCCTGTTCCCTTTTGACGGAATGGCTTTTTAGTCGTCCCGCTAACATCACCAATTTCTTTTGTTTGGTGGTTACCGCTACGCTTTTTAGCCAACTGCCAGGAAACAACGCGTTGTAATATGTCTTTTCTAACATCTACACCGAACACATCTTTGTTCAAAGTAAGGTCGCTAAGCTTTTTATTATTTATATCTACTAATGCTAACTTCATTGTTTGACTCTCTTTAGGAAGCTTTCTTTTTAATTGCGTCACGTACTTTAATGTACGATCCCTTTGCCCCAGGAACTGATCCCTTAATAAAGATCAATTTGCTTTCCATGTCAACCTGTACAATCTGAAGATTATGTACTGTTGTTCTTTGGTCACCATAATGGCCGGCCATTTTCTTACCTTTGAAAACTTTTCCTGGATCTTGACATTGACCAGTTGACCCATGTGAACGGTGTGAAAGTGACACACCATGGCTTGCCCTGTTACCAGCAAAGTTATGGCGCTTCATAGGACCAGCAAAGCCCTTACCAATACTTTGACCAACAACATCAACATAAGCACCAGGCTTAAAATGGTTAACATCTAACTCAGCACCAACATCTATATAGCTATCAGGGTTAACTTTAAACTCTGCAATATATTTGTTTACTGGCAACTTAGCTTTCGCATAAAATCCGCGAACTGGTTTCTTAAGATTTTTTTCTTTAGCAACACCATAACCAACCTGAACTGCACTGTATCCATGCTGCTCTATTGTTTTATGGCCTACGATTTTACAAGAATCAATTTCCAACACAGTTACTGGTATATGCTCACCAGCTTCTGTGAATATTCTTGTCATTCCAATCTTTTTCCCAATTAGCCCCGTTCTCATCGTCAGGCTCCTATTCTCTAAAATCATTATAATTTAATCTCAACGTCAACACCTGATGCTAACTCTAATTTCATTAGAGCATCTACAGTTTGTGGCGTCCAATCTACTATATCCAAAACTCTTTTATGAGTCCGCATCTCAAACTGTTCACGAGACTTTTTATCAATGTGTGGTGAACGGTTTACAGTAAATTTCTTAATTAGCGTGGGCAAAGGAATTGGTCCTTTTACTATTGCGCCTGTACGCTTTGCTGTATTAACAATCTCGTCTGTTGATTGATCTAACATACGATGATCGAACGATTTTAAACGTATTCTAATATTTTGTGTTTCCATCTTACTTTCTCATATAATAGGGGGATTGAACGACTTCAAGAGCCCCCTCACTAAAGATTATTATTCAATAATTTTAGTAACAACACCGGCACCAACAGTACGGCCACCTTCACGTATTGCGAAACGAAGTCCTTCGTCCATAGCAATCGGTGCAATTAAACTTACTTCCATTGTGATGTTATCTCCTGGCATTACCATCTCTGTCCCTTCTGGCAATACTGTCGATCCCGTCACGTCTGTTGTTCTAAAATAGAACTGTGGACGATAGTTTGAGAAGAACGGTGTATGACGCCCCCCTTCATCTTTCGTCAAGACATAGGCTTCACACATGAATCTTGTGTGCGGCTTAATCTTTCCTGGCGCTGTCAATACTTGACCGCGTTCCACATCTTCTTTCTTTGTCCCACGTAACAATGCACCAATGTTGTCACCAGCTTCACCATGATCCAACAACTTACGGAACATTTCAACGCCCGTTACTGTTGTCTTTACTGTGTCTCTAATCCCAACAATTTCTACTTCTTCACCAACATTAATAACTCCGCTTTCAACACGTCCTGTTACAACTGTTCCACGTCCTGGAATTGAAAAGACATCTTCAATCGGCATCAAGAATGGTTTGTCCTTATCACGTTCCGGTGCTGGAATATAGTTATCTACCTCTTCCATCAATTTCGTAACTGCCTGCTCACCAAGCTCTGGATTGGTCCCTTCCAATGCACACAAAGCTGACCCACGGATCACTGGAATATCATCCCCTGGGAATTCATAACTGCTTAGCAATTCACGAATTTCCATTTCCACCAAGTCTAACAATTCTGGATCATCCACTTGGTCACACTTGTTCATGAACACAACCAAGGCTGGTACACCAACTTGGCGCGCTAACAAGATATGCTCACGCGTTTGTGGCATCGGTCCGTCTGTTGCCGATACAACCAAAATACCACCATCCATTTGGGCCGCACCCGTAATCATGTTCTTTACATAATCGGCGTGTCCTGGACAGTCAACGTGCGCATAATGACGGTTTGCTGTTTCATATTCAACGTGGGCTGTTGATATCGTAATCCCGCGTTCTCTTTCTTCTGGCGCTCCATCAATCTGATCATACGCTTTAAATTCTGCGCCACCACCCACAGACAATACTTTCGTAATCGCCGCTGTTAATGTCGTCTTCCCATGGTCCACGTGCCCAATCGTTCCTATGTTTACGTGCGGCTTCGTCCTTTCAAACTTCGCTTTTCCCATTTCTTTCTTCTCCTTACCTTTTTTCTTTATGCTGTTTTTGCTTTAATTTCATCAGCCACATTTTGCGGAACTTGATCATAATGATCAAACTGCATCGTGTACTGAGCGCGACCTTGGCTCATAGAGCGAAGCGTATTTACGTACCCAAACATGGAAGCCAATGGCACCATTGCTGTTACTAAACGGGCGTTTCCTTGCTGATCCATACTGTTTACTTGACCTCTACGGCTATTCAAGTCCCCAATAATGTCTCCCATATATTCTTCAGGTGTAACAACTTCAACCTTCATCATCGGCTCAAGAAGCTTTGGTTTCGCCTTTTGAATACCTTCGCGGAAAGCTGCTCTGGCAGCAATTTCGAAAGCCATAACACTTGAGTCCACATCGTGGTAAGCCCCATCAATCAACGTTGCCTTAAAGTCGATAACTGGATAGCCAGCCAAAGGTCCTGAATCCATACAAGATTTCAAACCTTTTTCAACACCCGGGATATATTCCCTTGGGATAGAACCACCCACAATTTTACTGATAAATTCATATCCTTCACCAGGCTCTCTGGATTCAAATATAATTTTGACACGCGCGAACTGCCCAGCACCACCGGATTGCTTTTTGTGTGTGTAGTCAATCTCTGCAGTTCCCGTGATTGTTTCACGGTAAGCAACTTGAGGCGCCCCAACATTTGCTTCAACCTTAAACTCACGTTTCATACGGTCCACGATGATTTCCAGATGAAGCTCACCCATCCCCTTAATAACCGTTTGACCTGATTCTTCGTCAGATGTAACGCGGAAAGATGGATCTTCAGCTGCCAAACGAGACAAAGCAATACCCATTTTTTCCTGGTCAGCTTTTGACTTAGGTTCAACCGCAACTTCAATAACCGGATCTGGGAAGTCCATATTTTCCAAAATAACTGGTTTCAATGGATCACACAAAGTTTCCCCTGTCGTAACATTCTTTAAACCACACAAGGCAACAATATCTCCAGCCATAGCGACTTTAATGTCTTCCCGACTATTGGCGTGCATCAAAAGCATACGACCAATACGTTCTTTTTTGTCCTTAACAGAGTTCAAAACGTTAGAACCTGATTCAATTTTACCAGAATAAATACGTACGAATGTAATAGTCCCAACGAATGGGTCATTCATAATTTTAAAGGCTAAACCTGAAAACGGCTCATTATCATCTGACTTACGAAGAACTTTCATATTCTCATCCGTTACAGACACACCTTCAACAGAATCAACATCTTCAGGTGACGGCAAGTAGTCAACAACGGCATCAAGTAATGGCTGAACACCCTTGTTTTTAAAGGCTGTCCCACAAAGAACGGGAACAAAACCACCCGCAATGACCCCCTTACGAATACATTTCTTTAAAGTCTCCGCTGAAGGCTCATCACCACTCAAATAAGCTTCCATGGCAGCATCGTCCATCTCAACAGCTGATTCAACCAGCTGTGCACGATAGTTATTCGCTTTGTCTTTTAGATCAGCAGGAATATCTTCTTCAACAAATTTTGCCCCTAAGGACTCCTCCAACCAACGAATTGCCTTCATTTTGACAAGATCAACAACCCCAACAAAATCAGATTCTGAACCGATTGGCAACTGAAGCAATAATGGCTTCGCCCCCAAACGATCCTTCATCATTTGAACACAGCGGTAAAAATCAGCCCCCATACGGTCCATCTTGTTCACGAAACACATTCTTGGAACATTATAACGATCTGCTTGACGCCATACAGTCTCAGATTGCGGCTCCACACCTGCAACACTATCAAAAACAGCAACCGCACCATCTAATACACGCAAAGCACGCTCAACTTCTACAGTGAAATCTACGTGCCCAGGGGTATCAATGATATTGATACGATGATCATTCCAGAAACATGTTGTCGCAGCTGACGTGATTGTAATACCACGCTCTTGCTCTTGCTCCATCCAGTCCATAGTCGCATCACCCTCGTGAACCTCACCAATTTTATGAGAACGACCCGTGTAGTACAAAACACGCTCTGTTGTAGTTGTCTTACCCGCATCAATATGGGCCATAATCCCAATATTACGATATTTACTTAATGGTGTTATACGCGACATACCTAATTCCTATTACCAGCGATAGTGAGCAAAAGCACGGTTTGCTTCAGCCATTTTATGTGTATCTTCTTTTTTCTTAACTGCAGAACCACGGCCATTCAAGGCATCCGTAAATTCACCAGCCAAACGATCTACCATTGTTTTCTCATTACGCTTACGCGCCATATCAACAGCCCAACGAATTGCCAATGCTTGCGAACGACGCGCACTAACTTCCATCGGAATTTGATACGTTGCACCACCAACACGGCGTGAACGAACTTCAACACTTGGCTTAATACTTTCCAACACTTCATGAAAAGCTTCTAACGGGTCTTTCCCTATACGGCCTTGAACTATTTCCAAAGCTCCGTACAAAATTTTCTCAGAAATAGACTTTTTACCATCCACCATAAGATTATTAACAAACTTTGTTATAACCTTATCGTTATATTTTGGATCAGGGAGTATATCCCTTTTTTCTGCTGCGCGACGACGTGACATTTATTATTGCTCCTTATTTTGGCCTTTTTGCGCCATACTTAGAACGACCTTTTTTACGGTCCTTAACACCTTGGGTATCCAACGCACCACGTAGAATGTGATAACGTACACCCGGCAAATCCTTTACACGACCACCACGAATCAATACAACGGAGTGTTCTTGCAAATTATGCCCCTCACCTGGAATATAACCAGTAACTTCATAACCATTTGTTAGACGAATACGTGCAACTTTACGCAAGGCTGAGTTTGGCTTTTTAGGTGTCATAGTCGTTACACGAGTACAAACACCCCTTTTTTGCGGACAGCTTTGCATAGCTGGAACTTTATTTCGCACAACAGGCCTTTTCCTAGGCTTGCGAATTAATTGGTTAATTGTAGGCATACATTCCTCTATTCACAATGTTAAAACTTTGTTTTGAATACTAAGCTGACTTCTGCAATGCGTCAACCCTCAATTCTATATATAGTATAAATATTTTGTTTTTAAATACCAAAAGTGAAAAAAATCACTTTGAAGGTATCTCCTGCGTGGCAGGGAGCGATTTTTAAGAAATCGCTCCAACCCCAGCAGTTTTTGGTTTTTCTAGCTTTTCAGAATCCCTTTGTTCCGCAATTTCTTCAAACTTACGAACAATAGACCCTGTACCAGCCGGGATCAAGCGACCCACAAGTACGTTTTCTTTCAAGCCAATCAAGCTGTCTGATTTTCCAGACACTGCAGCGTCTGTCAAGACACGTGTCGTCTCTTGGAAGGCTGCAGCAGAAATGAATGATTTAGTTTGCAATGAAGCTTTTGTAATACCTTGTAAAATATTACGAGCAACAGCTTTCCTTAACCCTTCTTCTTCCATTTTCTTGTTAGCCAGTTCATATTCTTCACGCTCTGTCTGTTCCCCTGCAACAAAAGTTGTGTCACCTGGTTCAACAATTTCAACTTTTTGCAACATTTGACGTGTAATCACTTCAATGTGTTTATCATCAATCTTCACACCTTGCAAGCGGTAAATTTCTTGAACCTCATCAACCATATAGTTAGCTAAGGCTTCGACACCAAGAACACGTAGAATATCATGCGGTACTGGGTTCCCTTCAAGCAAGGCATCCCCCTTCTGAACATAATCCCCTTCGTGAACAGCCATGTTACGTCCCTTTGGAATCAGATATTCCACTGGCTCTTGCGTTTTATCTTCAGGCACAACCACAATCCTTCTTTTAGATTTGTAGTCACGACCAAATTCAACACGTCCGTCACATTCTGAAATAATTGCGTGATCCTTAGGCATTCTGGCTTCAAACAATTCCGCAACACGGGGTAGCCCCCCTGTGATGTCGCGTGTTTTCGAAGATTCTTTTGGTATACGTGCCAAGAATTCCCCTGCCTTTACCTCCACACCATTATCAACGTTGACAATCGCATCAACAGGCAAGAAATAACGCGCTTCCATGCCATTAGACAATTTCAAAGGCTCCCCTTGCTTATCACAAATAATGATACGTGGTTTCAATACTGCACCCTTTGTTTGTTGACGCCAGTCAACAACAACACGGTTACTGATACCCGTTTCTTCATCTGTAACTTCGCGCATAGACGCCCCATCAAGAAGATCTTCGTACTTAACAGTACCAGCAAGCTCTGTCATGACTGGCGTTGTATAAGGATCCCATTCAGCAATCTTATCACCCCTGGATACTTTATCCCCAGTTCCGACAGATAATACAGACCCATACGGTAATTTTTTCTTGTATTTTTCACGTCCTTGACCATCTAACAAGCAAAGCTCTGTTTGACGATTCATAACGATCTTTGTCTTTTCATCCTTGTCGATAAGAACTGCGCTTTTCAACAGAACTTCACCATCACCAGGCGCCTCAACAAAGGACTGTTCTGTCCCCCCCTGTGCCGCACCACCGATATGGAATGTTCTCATCGTCAACTGTGTTCCAGGCTCACCAATGGACTGGGCAGCAATAATACCAACTGCTTCTCCAATATTCACCTTTTCATTACGCGCAAGATCCCGCCCGTAACACTTCATACAAACACCCTTTGCCGCTTCACAAGTTAATGTCGAACGAACAACGATTGAATCAAGGCTTGATTGGTTGATCGTATCAAGATGATCCTCTTCAATCAATTCCCCAGCCGGTACGATTACTTTATCCGTTACCGGGTCAATAATATCGTTTAATGGCGTACGACCTAAGACTCTGTCAACCAAGGATACGATAATGTTACCACCATCAACAACTGTATCAATAGTAATACCTTTTTTCGCGCCGCAATCTTCTTCTCGGACAACGCAATCCTGGGCCACATCAACAAGACGACGCGTCAAATAACCTGAGTTTGCTGTTTTCAAAGCGGTGTCAGAAAGACCTTTACGTGCCCCGTGAGTCGAGTTGAAATATTCCCGCACATTCAAACCTTCTTTAAAGTTTGAAATAATTGGTGTTTCAATAATCTCACCAGAAGGCTTCGCCATCAAACCACGCATACCAGCCAACTGTTTCATTTGTTGAATGGATCCACGTGCACCTGAGTGCGCCATCATATAAACAGAGTTAACCTGTTCTTCATCTTTAGCTGTCGCAATTTCTTCCATAAGTTCGATTGCTACTTTGTCACCACATTGTGCCCATACGTCAACTACCTTGTTGTATTTTTCACCTTGGGTAATCAAACCATCTTGGTATTGTTGCTCGTATTCATTGACTTGTGCTTGAGTCGCCGCAACCAATTTTTCTTTTGTCTTAGGAATAACAAGATCATCTTTACCAAAGGAAATACCTGATAATGTAAGCCACTTGAAACCAAGCCCCATTATTTTGTCAGCGAAAAGAACTGTTTCTTTTTGCCCACAATGACGGTAAACCAAGCTAATTAGTTCAGAAATTTCTGATGATTTCAAAAGCTTATTTATTGCTGAAAAACCAAGCTTTTTATTCTTTGGTAAATACGTTCCTAAAATAAATCTTCCTGGCGTTGTTTCAACAGCTTTTGTAACAAGATTACCTTCTTCATCAATATCATCTACACGTGCTTTGATTTTTGCATGAAGGGAAACTTCTTTTTCTTCCAATGCTTTTTCAATTTCACCAAGAGAAGCAAATAACTTACCTTCCCCTTTTTGGTTATTACGTTGAATTGATAAATAATACAGCCCCAAAACAATATCTTTTGTTGGAACAATAATTGGCTGACCATTTGCTGGACTTAAAATATTGTTCGTGGACATCATCAATACACGTGCTTCAAGTTGGGCCTCTAAAGACAAGGGCACGTGAACGGCCATTTGGTCTCCGTCGAAATCCGCGTTAAAAGCAGTACAAACAAGGGGGTGAAGCTGAATAGCTTTTCCTTCAATTAAAATAGGTTCAAATGCCTGAATTCCCAAACGGTGCAACGTTGGCGCACGGTTAAGAAGTATCGGATGCTCTCTAATAACCTCTTCAAGAATATCCCAAACTTCGGCACGTTCTTTTTCAACCATTTTTTTGGCAGCTTTAATCGTTGTCGCGATGCCTCTTCTTTCAAGTTTTGAATAGATGAAGGGCTTAAACAATTCCAAAGCCATTTTCTTTGGAATACCACATTGATGTAGCTTCAAAGACGGCCCAACAACAATCACAGAACGTCCTGAATAATCAACACGTTTCCCAAGCAAGTTCTGACGGAAACGCCCTTGCTTACCCTTAAGCATGTCAGATAATGATTTCAAAGGACGTTTATTTGCGCCTGTCATTACACGACCGCGACGACCATTATCAAACAAAGCATCAACTGATTCTTGCAACATTCTTTTTTCGTTACGTACGATAATGTCTGGTGCGCGAAGTTCTAATAATCTTTTCAAACGATTGTTTCTGTTAATAACACGACGATAAAGATCATTCAGGTCTGAAGTTGCAAAACGCCCACCGTCCAATGGAACCAATGGCCTTAATTCAGGCGGTATAACCGGAATAATGGTCATAATAACCCATTCAGGATTTATGCCAGATTCATGCAGTGCATTAACAAGCTTTAGACGCTTAACAATTTTTTTGCGGCGTGCTTCGGAAGTAACCGTAATAAGTTCTTCCTTCAAAAGTTTTGATTCTACTTCTACGTCAATTTCGGATAAAATTTCCTTAATTGCCTCTGCCCCAATTTTTGCATTAAAGGCATCTTCCCCAAATTTATCTTGGGCTTCATACAAGGCTTCTTCAGAAAGAAGTTGGTTTTTCTTCAAATCTGTCAAGCCTGGATCTATAACGATATAACTCTCGAAATAAAGAACTTTTTCCAATTCTTTTAAAGGCATATCAAGAAGGATACCAATCCGGCTTGGTAAAGATTTTAACATCCATATATGTGCAACAGGCGCAGCAAGGTCAATATGCCCCATCCGTTCACGACGTACTTTTGATAATGTGACTTCAACACCACATTTTTCACACACTACGCCACGGAATTTCATGCGTTTATATTTACCGCACAAACATTCGTAATCTTTTATTGGACCGAAAATACGCGCACAGAACAAACCGTCTTTTTCAGGCTTAAATGTTCTATAGTTAATCGTTTCTGGTTTTTTAACCTCTCCAAATGACCAAGACCTAATTTTTTCAGGGCTTGCTATAGAGATTGCAATTTCTTCAAACTGGTGAGGGTTTGAAACTTGGTTAATAACTTTTTGTAGTGCATTACTCATGCTGTATCTCCCGCCTATTCTTCAGACTTTTTATCTCTAAGCTCAACATTCAAACCCAAAGATTTTATTTCTTTTACCAAAACGTTAAATGATTCTGGAACACCACATTCGAAGGTATTTTCCCCACGAATAATTGATTCATATGCTCTGGTTCTTCCTGATACATCATCAGATTTAACTGTAAGCATTTCTTGCAAAGTATACGCAGCCCCATAAGCTTCAAGGGCCCAAACTTCCATTTCACCAAAACGTTGGCCACCAAACTGGGCCTTACCACCCAATGGTTGTTGCGTTACCAAACTGTAGGGTCCAATGGACCTTGCATGGATTTTTTCGTCAATCAAGTGATGAAGCTTAAGAATATACTTATACCCAACCGTACACTTACGATCAAAAGCCTGTCCCGTACGCCCATCAAGCAAGACAACTTGCCCTGAACGATCCATTCCTGCTTTTTCAAGCAAATCAGAAACATCTTCCGCTTTTGCACCATCGAAAACTGGTGTTGCAATGGGAACACCGCTGCCAATACCTTCAGCAACTTGCCTTATTTGGGTATCCGTCAGCTTTTTAACTTCTTCGCCAGTCGACGTATTACCGTACACTTCTTCCATTTTCTTACGAAGATCGTCTTTTTTGCTGGAATCTTTACGAACCTCATCCAAGACTTTCGTAATTTGCTTAGCAAGTCCATGCGAAGCCCATCCTAAGTGAGTTTCAAGAATTTGCCCAACGTTCATACGTGATGGAATTCCAAGAGGGTTCAACACAACATCAACGACTGTTCCATCTTCTAAATGAGGCATATCTTCAACTGGTGTGATTCTTGAAATAACACCTTTGTTTCCATGACGCCCCGCCATTTTATCACCTGGCTGAAGTTTTCTTTTCACAGCAACAAAAACTTTAACCATCTTCAGAACACCCGGAAGCATTTCATCTCCGCGACGGATCTTATCAGTTTTATTTTCAAAACGTTCTTTGATGAATTTTACTCGGCCATCAAAATCTTTTGTAATAACCTCAATATTCTCCATTGTGGCAGAATCTTTAACTGAAATTTGTCGCCATTGACCATGTGTTAATTCTTTCAAGGCTTCTCTTGTTAACTGTGACCCAGCCTGCATAGATTTGGGCCCCTTGGAAACAATTTGACCTTCTAATAACTCACCTAATCTTGAAAAATAACTACGCTCAAGAATAGAAATTTCAGCATCCCGGTCTTTGTTTAAGCGATCAACTTCTGATTTTTCAATAGCCAGTGCACGTTCATCTTTTTCAATACCACGACGGGAGAAAACACGAACATCCACAACTGTACCATTCACCCCTGGAGGCAAACGCAAAGAACTATCTCTTACATCAGATGCTTTTTCACCAAAGATGGCCCTTAACAATTTTTCTTCCGGCGTTGTAGGTGTTTCGCCTTTTGGCGTTACTTTACCAACAAGAATATCACTCGGGCTTAATTCAGCACCAATGTACACGATACCCGTTTCGTCCAAATGCCGCAAAGCATCTTCCCCAACGTTTGGAATATCCCGTGTGATTTCTTCTGGCCCTAACTTTGTGTCACGCGCCATAACTTCAAATTCTTCAATGTGAATTGATGTAAAGACGTCATCACGAACAACACGTTCGGAAATCATAATGGAGTCCTCAAAGTTGTAACCACTCCATGACATGAAAGCCACAAAAACGTTACGACCAAGCGCTAATTCCCCTTTATCAGTTGAAGCACCGTCTGCGATAACCTCACCTTCAAAAACCTTGTCGCCAGCTTTCACAAGTGGGCGTTGGTTAACACAAGTGTTTTGGTTGGAACGTTGATACTTATTTAAGTTATAGATATCAACCCCTTGTTCCTTAGAATCTTTACCAATGGCCCTGATGACAATTCTTTCCCCATCAACTTGCTCAACCGTACCGGCACGTCTTGCAATTGCAACAACACCAGAATCGCGTGCCACTTTTGCTTCCATACCAGTCCCAACCATGGGGGCTTCTGTTTTCAACAAAGGCACAGCTTGGCGTTGCATGTTTGACCCCATCAAAGCACGGTTGGCGTCATCATTTTCCAAGAATGGAATCAAAGACGCAGCAACAGAAACAAGCTGCTTTGGCGATACATCTATATAATCCACTTGGTCATTTGCAATGGTAACGAAATCGCCTTTTGAACGACATGTCACAAGATCAGGTGTGATTTTGCCTTGTTTGTCCATAGGCACATCAGCTTGCGCAATTGTATAACGGCTTTCTTCCATAGCAGAAAGATAAACAACTTCATCAGTCACCTTACCATTCACAACCTTCCGGTAAGGGCTTTCAATAAACCCGTATTTGTTAACGCGTGCATAAGTCGCCAAAGAGTTAATCAAACCAATGTTTGGACCTTCTGGTGTTTCAATTGGACAAATACGCCCATAATGCGTTGGGTGAACATCACGAACTTCGAAAGAAGCGCGGTCTCTGGATAAACCACCCGGCCCAAGCGCAGACAAACGACGTTTGTGCGTAATTTCAGACAATGGGTTTGTTTGATCCATAAACTGTGACAATTGGGAAGAACTAAAGAACTCACGGATTGTTGCAGCTGTTGGCTTTGCATTGATCAAGTCATGCGGCATAGCACTTTCAAGCTCTACCGATCCCATTCTTTCACGAACGGTTCTTTCCATTCGTAACAGACCAACACGATATTGGTTTTCAAGCAATTCACCGACTGAACGCACACGACGGTTCCCAAGGTTATCGATATCATCGATTTCACCTTGGCCATCACGTAGCCCAACCAACATTTTTGTAATTTGAATAATATCTTCTTTGCGAAGCGTTCCTGGCACGTCAGAAGCTTCAAACCCAAGACGAGCATTCATCTTCACACGACCAACCGCAGACAAATCATAACGCTCAGGATCAAAAAACAAACTATTGAATAAACCAAGCGCCCCTTCTAATGTTGGCGGTTCACCTGGACGAAGCACCCGATAAATATCCATCAAAGCTTCTTGGCGAGATGTATTTTTATCTGCTGCCAAAGTATTGCGTATATATGGACCAATATTAATATTATCAATCGCAAGAACAGAAAAGCTTTTTATATCTGCTTTTTCAAGCTCAATATAAATTTCTTTTGTAATTTCATCACCAGCTTCGGCGATGACTTCACCTGTTTTCCCATCAACAATGGCATGAGAAAAATAACGACCAATTAAATCTTCAGATTCCACAGAGATCTTAAGATCTTTCAATTCTTCCAACTTACGGATCAGTCTTGGGGTTACTTTTTTATCTTTTTCAAGAAGTACCTTGCCTGTTTTTGCTTCAAGCACATCACTATTTGGCGTTGCGCCTCGCATTGAAGATGGGATAAAATCAATAGCCCAAGATTTCTTATCTCGGGACACCTCTAAAACATCATAGAATGTTTTTAAAATCTCCTCAGAGTCCATTCCATCAACAAAATCTTTACCATCTTTTTTCTTTGAAACTTTAGCAACAGCACCTTCCAATGCCATCAAAACTGTGGTTGCAAGAATTTTCCGGCGACGATCAATGCGAACATAGACCATATCTTTGGCATCAAATTCAATATCCATCCATGACCCACGGTATGGAATAATACGTGCGCCAAACAAAAGCTTGCCGGATGCATGCGTTTTACCATCATCGTGATCAAAGAAAACGCCAGGCGATCTGTGCATCTGGGAAACGACAACACGTTCCGTTCCGTTGATAATAAAGGTACCTTCCTCTGTCATCAAGGGCATATCACCCATGTAAACATCTTGTTCACGAATATCTTTTACAGATTTTGCCTCTGTATCTTCATCAACACCCCAAACAATCAAACGAAGCTTAACCCTTAAAGGTGCAGCATAAGTGACACCACGTTGACGACATTCTTCAATATCATACTTAGGCTCATCAAAATCATATGAAATATATTCTAATTGCGCTCTACCAGAAAAATCTGAAATTGGGAAAACCGCTTGGAATACTGATTCCAAACCTGCGTTTTTCCTATCTTTCTTGAATACACCTTGCTGCAAAAATGCTTCATAAGAGCTTTTTTGCCCCTGAATCAAGTTCGGAATTGGTGCAACTTGGGCAATTTTTCCGTAGTTTAAGCGAACACGACGAATTGATGCTCCTGACATACGTGACCCCATCCTTTGTTTGAACTAACTTTTATACAATCGTTAGTCTGTGTGATACAAATTTAAATTTCATATAGGACAATGCATGCCGAAAACGGCACACATTGCTTGTTCTATTTCTTAATAAACACCAATGGCATTGACTATTTAACTTCAGCCTCTGCACCAGCATCCTTAAGTTTCTTAGCGATTTCTTCAGCTTCATCCTTTGAAACTGCTTCTTTAACAGCTTTAGGTGCGGCTTCAACCAAATCTTTAGCTTCTTTAAGCCCTAGACCTGTAATACCACGAACTTCTTTAATTACAGAAATTTTGTTTGCGCCTGCAGCTTTCAAAATAACATCAAACTCTGTTTGCTCAGCAGCAGCTTCAGCTGGAGCAGCAGCTGCGGCAGGTGCAGCAACAGCAGAAGCGGAAACACCCCATTCTTCTTCTAGTTTGGAAACAAGTTCTGCAGCTTCCATAACTGTTAATTTTGATAATGACTCTACGATTTGTGTTAGGTTATTAGACATTTTTTTCTCCTCTACTAAATACAATTAACCTTGTTGACTACGAGCTTGTAAGACCCTTGCAATTCCTGCAGCGGGCTCACGTATTAATGTGGCAATCTGTGTCGCAGGCATCATAATAACACCAGCGATTTTTGCACGAAGCTCATCCAATGACGGAAGGGACGCCAATTTTTTAACATCAGCAACTTCCATCAATCTTTCATCCATGATACCACCAACCAGCTGAAGCTTTTCATTTGCCTTAGCATAGTCAACAGCCACCTTGGTTGCTGCAATTGGATCACTTGAGTATGCCAAAGCAATTGGCCCCTTCAAAAGATCACTTACTTTTTCATACTTCGTATCTTTGATTGCTATTTTCGCAAGTGTGTTCTTAACCACCTTAAACGAAGCACCTGCTTCACGCATTTTCGCACGTAATTCAGCAGCTTCAGACACTGTCATACCAGATTGTGTGGTTACAACCAACACACTGGAATCACCAAGTCCTTTACGAAGGTTTTGAACAAAATCTTGCTTTTGTTGCTTATTCACTCTTAGTCTCCATTTTTTTGTCGAAGGAGTTTTCCTGGGAGGAAAGTTTAAACCTTGCCTCATGCAGGTTAAATATTATACGCTTAGCGCACCTACAATCTTCGACTTAATTAATGTTAATATAACGATACTAACTTGAAAATCAACCTTTATTTTAAAGATCTGTTAAATCAATTTTCAAACCAGGTCCCATCGTCGTGCTTATAGTCACTTTTTTAAGATAAGTCCCTTTAACACCACTAGGTTTCGCCTTAAGAACGGCTGACACAAAGGCCCGAAGGTTTTCTTCTAGCTTTTTAACATCAAAGCTAACCTTACCAACACCCGCATGCACAATTCCATTTTTTTCTGCACGGTATTCAACCTGCCCTGCCTTCAAGGCCTTAACAGCTGCGGCAATATCCATTGTCACAGTACCAACCTTGGGGTTTGGCATAAGACCCTTTGGCCCCAATACTTTACCAAGCTTACCAACTTTTGCCATCATATCTGGCGTTGAAATACATTTGTCAAAATCAACTTGACCCTTAGAAACCTCTTCCACCAAGTCTTCACCACCAACAACATCTGCACCGGCTTTCTTGGCTTCTTCAGCTTTCTCCGGGGAACAAAAAACACCAATACGGATTTTCTTGCCTGTTCCATGCGGAAGTTGCACAACACCGCGAACCTGCTGATCTGCCTTGCGAACGTCAACATTCAAGTTCATTGATAAATCTAATGTCTGATCAAATTTTGTCGCACCCTTTGGGTCGATCAAAAGCGCAAGAGCATCTGAAATCTTGTATACACCTTCGCGGTTAATACCTTCATACACCTTACGTAAACGTTTTCCTACTACTGTCATTTTCTACTCCGTAACCTCGATACCCATTGACCTTGCTGAACCTTTAATGATTTGGCACGCAGCATCAATATCATTCGCATTTAAATCATTCATCTTTGTTTCTGCAATTTCACGCACTTGCGCCATTGTTACAGTTCCAATTTTTTCACGACCTGGGGCGCTTGACCCTTTTGGCTTGCTTGCTGCTTTTTTCAACAAGTGACTTGCAGGTGGTGTTTTTGTAATAAATGAAAATGTTCTATCGGAATATGCAGTAATTACGACTGGAATCGGAACACCAGGTTCCATTTTTTGTGTCGCCGCATTAAACGCCTTACAAAATTCCATAATATTAAGCCCTCTTTGACCAAGAGCCGGACCAACTGGTGGCGATGGATTTGCCTTGCCAGCAGGTATAATAAGATTAATATAACCTTGTATCTTTTTTGCCATTTTATCCTCTTTCAGTATTTATATAGTGTGGTACACAGCTATGGCCAACTTACCAAACTATAATTTTTCAACTTGAGAATAATCCAGATCAACAGGCGTTGCACGACCAAAAATCGTCACAGTCACCTTTAATCTTGATTTATCCTCATCAACCTCTTCAACAACCCCATTGAACGAAGCAAATGGTCCTTCGCATACGCGAACTTGTTCACCTATTTCAAAATGAAGACCATCTTTCCCACTTCCAACACCATCCGTTATCTGCTGAATCATACGTTCTGCTTCAGAATTACTTATAGGTGTTGGTCGACCTTTTGACCCTAGAAAGCCAGTTATTTTTGGTGTCTCCCTGACAAGGTGCCAGGATTCATCTGTCAATTCCATCTTAATCAGAACATATCCAGGGAAAAACTTTTTATCTGCCGTTACTTTTTTTCCACGTCTAACTTCCACAACCTCATGAGTTGGGACCATAATTTCAGAAAAACTTTCGTCCAAACCATGCTTTTTGGCTTGTTCACGAATTGATTCCGCTACTTTATTTTCATTACCTGAATATACATGGATTACATACCAACGGTGACTCATTAACTATTCCCCTAGCCCTAGAATTAAACGAACAACACGAACCAACACCTGATCCACCAACAAAAAGAAAATTGCTGCCAGCATCACAAGAATGAACGTCATAATACTTGTTGTAATAACTTCCTTACGCGTTGGCCAAGTTACTTTTGAAACTTCTCGCTTTACCTGTTGTACAAATTGTATTGGGCTAATCATAAATTTTACTCTTACTTCTGTTACGCACTGCGCTATCTATATAATGGCAGGAGCGGAGGGACTCGAACCCACAACCCCCGGTTTTGGAGACCGGTATTCTACCAATTGAACTACGCTCCTATTAATATAGATATTAGGGGCCCTACGTCAAGGCCCCTAAGTAATATTTTATATTACTAAGATTATTATTCAATAATTTTAGTAACGACACCGGCACCAACAGTACGGCCACCTTCACGTATTGCGAAACGAAGTCCTTCGTCCATAGCAATCGGTGCAATTAAACTTACTTCCATTGTGATGTTATCTCCTGGCATTACCATCTCTGTCCCTTCTGGCAATACTGTCGATCCCGTCACGTCTGTTGTTCTAAAATAGAACTGTGGACGATAGTTTGAGAAGAACGGTGTATGACGCCCCCCTTCATCTTTCGTCAAGACATAGGCTTCACACATGAATCTTGTGTGCGGCTTAATCTTTCCTGGCGCTGTCAATACTTGACCGCGTTCCACATCTTCTTTCTTTGTCCCACGTAACAATGCACCAATGTTGTCACCAGCTTCACCATGATCCAACAACTTACGGAACATTTCAACGCCCGTTACTGTTGTCTTTACTGTGTCTCTAATCCCAACAATTTCTACTTCTTCACCAACATTAATAACTCCGCTTTCAACACGTCCTGTTACAACTGTTCCACGTCCTGGAATTGAAAAGACATCTTCAATCGGCATCAAGAATGGTTTGTCCTTATCACGTTCCGGTGCTGGAATATAGTTATCTACCTCTTCCATCAATTTCGTAACTGCCTGCTCACCAAGCTCTGGATTGGTCCCTTCCAATGCACACAAAGCTGACCCACGGATCACTGGAATATCATCCCCTGGGAATTCATAACTGCTTAGCAATTCACGAATTTCCATTTCCACCAAGTCTAACAATTCTGGATCATCCACTTGGTCACACTTGTTCATGAACACAACCAAGGCTGGTACACCAACTTGGCGCGCTAACAAGATATGCTCACGCGTTTGTGGCATCGGTCCGTCTGTTGCCGATACAACCAAAATACCACCATCCATTTGGGCCGCACCCGTAATCATGTTCTTTACATAATCGGCGTGTCCTGGACAGTCAACGTGCGCATAATGACGGTTTGCTGTTTCATATTCAACGTGGGCTGTTGATATCGTAATCCCGCGTTCTCTTTCTTCTGGCGCTCCATCAATCTGATCATACGCTTTAAATTCTGCGCCACCACCCACAGACAATACTTTCGTAATCGCCGCTGTTAATGTCGTCTTCCCATGGTCCACGTGCCCAATCGTTCCTATGTTTACGTGCGGCTTCGTCCTTTCAAACTTCGCTTTTCCCATTTCTTTCTTCTCCTTACCTTTTTTCTTTTCCCTACAAATATTCTAAATAAATTGGAGCGGGTGATGGGAATCGAACCCACACTACCAGCTTGGAAGGCTGGGGCTCTACCTTTGAGCTACACCCGCATATTTTGTGTGAATGGTGGAGGGGGCAGGATTCGAACCTGCGTACGCATACGCGGGCAGATTTACAGTCTGCTGCCTTTAACCACTCGGCCACCCCTCCGGGATTTCAACACAAGTTAAAAATATTTATATACTAGGGAGATAGGTGATTTTACCCCTGTTTGTCAACTGTAAAATCACATTTTACTGAAATTCTTTTGTAATTCCTTCAATTATATAGTCTTGTGTTGCTTCTGCCACATATGGTGACATTGGTAAACTAATGACTTGCTCAGATAATTGCATTGTATTTCTAAGGCCATCTGGTGCCACAGGAAACTTATTATACGCCGGCTGCAAATGCAAAGGCCTTGGATAATAAACAGCTGTGGGAATTTCTTTTTCTTTTAACACTTTTTGAAGATCTAAATTATTCTTTCCAGGAATTCTTAATGTATATTGGGCCCAAACAGAGGCACACCCATCCATAACATAAGGAACCTGAACAACATCCTTTAGATGATCCGTATAATAATCCGCCACTTTTTGGCGTAAATTAATTTCTTCCCTAAAAATATTTAATTTCTCAATAAGAATGGCTGCCTGCAGTGTATCCAAACGCCCCGTCAACCCAATACAAATATTTTCATTCCTGTCACTTCCTTGACCGTGGATTCTTATGGCTTTTAATTTTGCGGCCAACCCTTCATCATCCGTAAAGATTGCCCCGCCGTCTCCGTATGCCCCTAAAGGTTTTGCGGGGAAAAAACTGGTGGTGGCCATCAACCCTTTGGACAAAGTTGATTTTCCTTTATATGTGGCCCCGGCACTTTGGGCAGCATCGACCAAAACCCACAAGCCATTTTTATCGGCAATTTCTTTTATTTGATCATGATCCGCAGGTTGGCCAAATAAATCAACGGGAATAACGGCTGATGGCTTTAAGCTGCTATAGTCTTTTTTCACCATATCAATGGCTTGCTCAAGACTATCGGAGCACAAATTAAATGTATGCTCATCAACGTCCACGAAAACTGGGGTTGCGCCCAAAGCCGCGACAACCTCTGCTGTGGCTGTAAAGGTAAAAGAAGGCACAAAAACAGCCTGTCCTGGCCCCACCTCCATAGCCATCAAAGCCATCGTCAAGGCATCTGTTCCACTTGCGCAAGAAACAACATATTTGCGGTGGGAAAATTCGGCCAATTGTTTTTCCAACTCGAACACTTCTGGCCCCATAACATACTGACCATGATCCAAAACTTTCTGGATGGACTTATCTATTTCAGGGCGAATCCTGTCTTGTTGTGATTTTAAATCAATAAACTGTATTGGCTGACTTGGCTTTTCCATCTTTGTCTCTGTCATTGGTGCGCCTGAAGGGATTTGAACCCCTGGCCTCTGCCTTCGGAGGGCAGCGCTCTATCCAGCTGAGCTACAGGCGCAAATTAATATTTTCAGATTTTAATATGGTGCTGAAAAGGTATTTCGTAAAATCAATAAATATTTCAAATTGTGACTTAACCCCCAATTTGTACTTGAAAAATGCCCTTTCTTGAGTGAAAAATCAAGAAACTTTTAAAAATAAATTTAACTCGTTTTTAAACTCTGGTATCCTATTTTAAGATTAGGGAGGCATAAAATGAAAAAAATTAGAATATTTTTATTGGTGGCGGGGTTTTTGGCTTTATCCAATACAGCAAGCGCCTTCAATAGCAGCCTTTATGCAGAACGTCCCAATATTTATGCCATGTTCAAAACATGTGCAAACTATATCACGCTTATAAAAAATAAAAAATGCCCAAAACCATCCATCAAACGATCTTCAAAATCCACAATAATTGGATCAAAGGGGCCTCTTCTTATAATTGCAGCAACTAAATTTGGGCAACACGTTACTGCCCATAATTTTGAACTATATACAGACAATAAAGAAAAATTATTAGGTGTCGATAACATGTGCCAAATTGGTTTGTATGCTTGTGGAAACATAATTGATACTGGTTTTGGCGGTGGAAACAAGGCATGTTCCTCTGTTTGTAACGCATCAAACTGTAAAGACCCTTATATATATTATGCCTGTAAAGCAGCCAGCGATTCATCTGATGTGCTGGATGGGCGCAAGGTATGCAGCAATAAATCAACTGAACAGTGCCTTAATGCAAATAAAGACATGAAATTTGATGGTATTTCCTATGAAAAAGCTTTTGACAAATATGGCCTATCAACTTTAGAAAAACTTGATAAGGCACAAACAGAGAAAGATAAAAAGCTGTTGTATTGGCTTATAAACATCCTACACCGGCAAGTAAAATTCATTCATGAAGATAACGGGCGGAAAGCCCCAACGTCTATCGAATTTAGTAAAAATGAATTTAGTTTTTTCCACTTTCCAGAAACTGTACAAGAGAAGAAACTTAACACTGAAAAAGCCTTAAAAATCAGCTTTGGCAAAGCCTTAAAAGAAACAAAAGGAATATTGGAAAAAGAATTTGCACCTGACGGGGGTTGGAAAGCAACAAAAAGCGAAAATACTAAATTTGGGAAAAGACATGAAAAACTGTGGTATGACAAATCTATATCCCCTGATGTCAGGAAAAAAGTGGATGAGCTTTTAAGAGGTCTGGAACCTAGCCAAGCAGATACAATAAAAAGGATCGTCACAGAAATGACCACAACGGGCATTACTGCAGAAAAACGCTTAGAATTATTGAAGGCAGTTGTCCGCTTGAGTAAAAATAATTTTGGAAAAAAAGCCAAGACATACAGCAATGCTGTATTTTTAAATGGTGAAAAATTTGATCTGTGGCTTCAAATTGCCAGAAAAATTCCCTTTATGTACAATTTAGAAAAAAGACTTCAAGTGATTAAGTCTATTGATCGTCTTAGTGATTATCAGTTACGTCAAGTGACACGTTATAACCTTTTCCGTGAAGTGTATCCCGATGACCTTCCTGCAACAAGGGACATTCTTGAACAAATTGATAATGTTAAAAAGCTTGACGAACGAACAGATAGTTTCATTCCTGACTATCTTAAAGGGTTTGAAATACCAGATGGGACAGCTCCATATTTATTAACATCAAAACCCTACAGTGAAGCAATTGAAAAGATTATTATAGAATTTTACAAAGATACTCACACCCCTGATTTTGTCAGCCCCAAAGGCACATCTATATACAGGCTTTATAACCCCAATAAAAAATTTCAAGCGCTCATCAAAGCCATAAGGTTTCTTGATCGGAAAACGGTTGATTTTCATGATTCTCTTAGAGATAACTGGAAGGAAGGGTCTAAGATACCTCCCAAAAAAGGGATTGAAGTCATCAATAAATTAAAAAATATGCCAGTCACCCAATTAACCAAACTGGTTAGCCCAGAGTTTTTTGAAATTTTGAAGAAAGAGATCCCTGTGGCGAAACCAACTTGGCCTGGCAATATTGGCTTAGATTGGGCAACAAAGTTTGAATCTTATGAAGATGTCCTTAAAAAATTAGAAGAATAGGTTGTGATGAAACAAATAGAAGTTGAATTAAAATTTGAGGTTAATAGTGAAGATGATATCAAGGCAGTATTGGATCAAGGGTTTTCATATGATTCAACAAACCGTTTAGAAGACATCTATTATGATAACTCAAAAAATGACTTATTTAAAAAAGGTATTTTTATAAGGGCTCGAAACAAAGATGTCCTGGATTTCAAATTTAATATGCGAGATATCCAGTCTGAACGTTTTTCTGAAGAGTATACCCACTGTAATGAATATAGTTTTGATATTCCTTTTAAAGCTGAAAAAATCCCTGCCCTGCATGATCTTTTAGATCTACTTGGATTAAACAAAGATGGGGTTAATTCATTTGATTCTTTTCTTTCCCAAAACAATCTTTCACAATCAATCACGGTGGATAAAACCAGGGAGACCTATAAAAAAGGAACAACAACCATTTGCGTGGACCAGGTAAAAAACTTAGGCAACTTCGTAGAAATTGAAATCTTGGTAGATGATGAAAGCCAAACAAAAACAGCGCAAGAAAAAATTCTTGGGCTGTTTCCAAAAAACAAAAAACCCGTCACAACAGGGTATGTTGCATTGACTTGGAAGCAAAAAGATTTTGAAACGTATAAAGCCGGTAAATATCACACAGCCGAAGACCGGGCGATCTTTCGAAAAGAAATTTAATCTTGTATTTTAAGCCCCTAAAATAGTAAATTTAATATATGAAAACTGGTATTACATTAACAAAGCAAACAACAGTTGCCTGCAATGGGGAACCTTCCCCTTACGGTCACCCCCGTATTTTTCTTAAACTAAAGGATGGGGAAAAGATTCAATGCCCCTATTGCAGTAAAATTTTTGTTAATACGAATGAAGACAAGGCCAGAAAATAAATAAATCCCACCCTATCTGCTGGGGCCGGTCTAACGGTAGTGGCCATTAATATTTATCTCCAGAAATCATTACATAGCCTACAAAATTGATAGCGATACCAAAAAAGCCGAAAAGAGAAAAAATAATTTAGATTCTATAAGGGGCTTGTTGGCGGAGCCTCTGCAGTGGTTGACATTTACCCACACCATGGGTAATAGTTGTTTATTATGTACAAACGTTATATTTTAAAAGATATTATTGAAAGCTTAGAAAACCAGCCAGTGGTATTGATAAACGGTGCCCGCCAGGTAGGAAAGAGTACATTTATACAAGAATCCCTATCAAAGAAAATTGGATTAGATTACGTAACGCTGGATGATGATCAAGATTTACTTTCTCTACAAGGAGATCCCGTCTCTTTCTTAAAACAATACAATAGACTTGTTGCCATAGATGAAATACAAAGGGCACCAGATATTTTCATACCTTTAAAAAAGATTGTAGATGAACAAAAAAAATATGGCCAGTTTCTGCTGACTGGCTCTGCAAATGTATTAATGCTCCCCAAACTTTCTGAATCTCTTGCAGGAGGTATGATGATTTACACAATGTGGCCTTTATCACAAAGTGAAATTAGGGACCTACCCTCTCATAACTTTATTAATAAAATATTCCAAAAAGATGCTATTTTTAAAAATACAGAAGAATTAAGTGATGATGAATGGTCGGAAATTCTTATAAAAGGGGGGTACCCAGCCTCTTTAAGATCTAAAACTCATAAGCAAAGGAATATATGGTTTAAATCTTATTTAGCAACAATATTACAAAGAGACATCAAGACCTTGTCTGATATAGAAGGGTTAAGAGAAATCCCAAACATCCTTTCCATACTTGCCACAAGGGTAGGGAATTTTATTAACCTATCTGATGTGGGCAGAGTATCCCGCATAAAAACAACCACCATGCAACGTTATTTTGCTTTATTGAAGATGGTTTTCCTAATTCTTGACGTTCCTGGATGGTATACAAATCGGGAAAAACGATTGGTTAAATCCCCCAAAGTATTTTTAAATGATACAGGCTTATTATGCCATTTATTAGGATTAGATAGAGATGCCCTTAAATCTAATAAAACACTTGGAGGCCATGTTTTTGAGAATTTTATATGTATGGAGCTTGTAAAGCAAATGGGGTGGTCAGACGTAAATGCTGAACTACATCATTTTAGAACTCATACAGGTCAGGAAGTGGATTTTGTTTTAGAAGGACCAGAGGGGAAAATAGTAGGCATAGAGGTTAAATATAAAAAATCTTGCAATCTAAGTGACCTAAGCGGCCTAAAAAAACTTAAAGAACTAAGTGGGGAAAAGTTTTACAAGGGGATTATCTTATATCAAGGGAATAAGCCTATATTTATGGATAAGGATATAGTGGCTCTGCCTGCCGCAAGCTTGTGGGAAAAGTAGTATGAATCCACACAATACAAATTTAAAAATCGACAAAAAATCGCACCTTGCAACACTCCGGGAAAAATTATTCTAGGGGTTGATACCTAATGTTATTATCTGGAAAATCCATATGTTGACCTTTCGGCACCATTCAAATCTGGTATTCTTATTCTAAGCCCCATATCTCTCCTTGCAGAACCAGTTGATACATTACTCCCCACGCGTACTCTGGACTTGCTTCCACTTTTTTGTTTCGCCCCATCAGCCTCAGCAGCAACCGTAGAATTTATAGAAATTATTGATAGACAACTTATTAAAAGCACTAAGATTTTAATTTTCATGACCTCTCCTCTTTATTCTCACTAAGAACAAGGATACAAACCAGAAAAACGGCAGTCAATCTATATATTGTTTACGATAGTAAAAAAGGGGAACAATGCCCCCCCTTCTTTACATGGGTTCTTATTTCCCATATTTCTTTGCTTTTTCCTTTGGATCATCTGAGTAATCAGTGCGAATAGCTGGTGGATTTACTGTAGCTAAAGTTGATTTTCCATAATGGCTCCAGATTATGCAGTACACAAGGTGAAGTGGGGCATATGCTATTCCTTTTTTTACGTGAACAGCAGCATAAGCGCCCCCACTAGAAGGTCGCCGACCTGTACCATACTGAAACTGAATACTTACGTGCGTGGGAGTCTCCACTCTTGATTCCGAAGAAGCACCTCCAGAAGCAGCATCCTCCCAATACTTTAAACCTTTTTTAGCAGGAGTTGTCACATTCCCCTCAACATCTAACCGCAGGCCCTTCGGTTCTTTAATATCCTTGGGATAAAAAGAAGTTTTTGAAGGATTTCCTCCAGGCTCAAAGAAAATATAAGGAGTCCCTTCTCCAGCAGCTGTATCGAATTCTCTCTTTTTTGATTTCCTCACTTTTTCAGTAGTGCACCCGTATATTTCGGCGAGTTTTTGGACAAGCTCAAGTAGAATCCCATCCTCAAAGTTCATACTGGGGGAACCAAAAAGTCTCTTATCAAAACTAAAATCTGGGGTTGTCAATAAAAGAGTTTTTCCTTTACGGCGTGAAACGCCCCACTTAGGATCAGACTCAGGTAGAGCTTCACTTGCAGCGGCAGCGGCAGCGGCATCAACTTGATAATTTAGGATGCAAAATAATGTTGTTAATAATACTAAAGATATCTTCATAATTGATTTTTTCTGTTGCACGTGCTTTTATATTTTCAAAATAGATTTACTGAAAGATATCATTTCCCACAATATTTCCCAAGAATTATTTAAGGGGCTGTACCATATAATGTTATAAAGACATCACATTGACATTTTCTTAACAAGCTAACGGGAATCATTAAAAAAATTCGCCTATCCAGTTATTGATATATTTTATATAATACTTCTTCTTTAGAAAACAATCCTGGATTATAGAACGCTAGCAGAAGTGTTTTACGAAGACCTGAATGAAACTTCTTTTGGCGCACTTCACATGCGAATGGGCCCTTTCATTTTTTCCTCCATGTTAAAAAAACAATGTACACGCAAAAAATATCCTTAATCAAATGCGATTTGCGCATACCGTGATTATTCTATTTGCCTATTTTACTGGCAGCAATTTTCTTTTTGATTTCGCCAATGGCTTGACCTGGGTTCAAACCCTTTGGGCAGGTATTGGTGCAATTCATAATGGTGTGACACCGATAAAGCTTGAAAGGGTCTTCAAGGTCTTTCAGACGTTCATCTGTTTTCGTATCCCGGCTATCTTGAATAAAACGGTAAGATTGCAATAATGTTGCCGGTCCCAAATATCGATCGCTATTCCACCAATAACTTGGGCAGCTTGTTGTGCAGCAAAAACATAAAACGCACTCCCAAAGGCCATCCAGTTTTTTACGTTCTTCTGTACTTTGCAGGCGTTCTTGTCCCTCGGGCGCAGGGTCATCATTTTGCACCCAAGGCTTGATTGATTCATATTGGGCATAGGCTACAGATAAATCAGGCACCAAATCTTTAACGACTGGCATATGGGGTAATGGATATATTTTCACATCCCCTTTAATTTCATCAAGATGTTTAATGCAGGAAAGCGTATTCGTACCATCCACATTCATGGCGCAACTGCCACACACCCCTTCCCGGCAGGACCGGCGAAAGGTTAGGGTTGAATCAACTTCATTCTTAATTTTGATCAGAGCATCCAACACCATGGGGCCGCAAGCATCCATATTTAATTCATAAATATCAACACGGGGGTTTTGATCAGAGTCAGGGTTGTAACGATAAACCTGAAACTTACGTATATTCGCAGACCCTTCCGGTGCCTTGAATGTTTTTCCTTTGATAACTCTGGAATGTTTTGGCAGTCTGAATTCAACCATTAATAAACCCTTTTTTGTGGTTTAATATATTCTACTTCATCCGTCAGGGTATGGGTATGGACGGGACGATAACTAAGTTTAACTTTGTTTTGGCTATCCATCCACGACACCGTATGTTTCATCCATTTTTTATCATCACGATCGGGAAAATCATCCCGCGCATGTGCCCCACGACTTTCTTCACGCTTGGCCGCTGAATGCATTGTAACAACGCTTTGTCCTAACAAGTTTTCAAGTTCTAAGGTTTCCATCAAATCTGTATTCCAAATCATGGATTTATCAGCAATGCGCACATCACCAAACCGCTTGGCCACCCGATCAATTTCTTGACACCCTTTATCCAATATTTCTTGCGTCCGGAAAACTGAACAATATTTTTGCATTGTTTTTTGCATATCAAGGCGGACTTCGCTGGTGGGTGTTGTGCCTTTTGAATGGCGAATTCTATCCAGTTTTGCCAGGGCTTCCTCCCCTGCATTTGCCTTTAATTTTGGATGGGCTGTATTTGGTTTGATCAGTTCTTTTGCACGTAAGGCTGCAGCCCTTCCAAACACAACCAGATCAACCAATGAATTTGTCCCCAAGCGGTTTGCCCCATGCACAGAAACACAGGCAGCTTCGCCAATGGACATTAATCCGGGCGCCACGGCATCTGGATTTTCTGCTGTTGGACATATGACTTCACCATGATAATTGGTTGGAATTCCGCCCATATTGTAATGCACTGTTGGCACAACTGGAATCGGTTCTTTTGTTACATCAACGCCGCCAAATACTTTGGCTGTTTCGCTGATACCAGGCAATCTTTCTTGCAAGACAGCAGGGTCAAGATGTTCAAGGTGCAACCAGGCATGATCTTTATGTTCACCAACCCCACGCCCTTCATTTACTTCAATCGTAATGGCACGGGATACCACGTCACGGGATGCCAAATCTTTGGCATTGGGGGCATATTTTTCCATAAAGCGTTCGCCTTTGGAATTTGTCAAATACCCCCCTTCACCCCTGGCACCTTCTGAAATCAAACAGCCGGCACCGTAAATACCTGTTGGGTGAAATTGAATAAATTCCATATCTTGCAAAGGCAATCCTGCCCGAAGAATCATGCCATTCCCATCCCCTGTGCAGGTGTGCGCGCCAGTACAAGAAAAGAAAGTGCGTCCATGGCCCCCGGTGGCCAAAACAACCATATGTGCCTGAAAACGATGAATGGTTCCATCTTCCAAATTCCAAGTCATAACGCCGCAACATTTTCCGTTTTCATCAAAGATTAAATCTAAGGCAAAATATTCCACAAAAAATTCAGCTTTGTGCTTTAGACATTGTTGGTAAAGTGTGTGCAGAATCGCATGGCCCGTTCGGTCTGCTGCGGCACAAGCCCGGCGAGCCATCTCTTTCCCATAATTTTTGGTATGCCCCCCAAATTGGCGCTGATATATTTTTCCGTCTTCTGTCCTGGAAAAAGGGACCCCAAATTTCTCAAGCTCTAAAACGGCTGGTATGGCATGACGACACATATATTCAATGGCATCTTGATCCCCTAACCAGTCCGCCCCTTTCACCGTATCATACATATGAAAACGCCAATTATCTTCATCAAGGTTTCCAAGGGCAGCACTGATTCCGCCTTGAGCAGCCACTGTATGACTTCGTGTTGGGAATACTTTTGATATACAGGCTGTTTTCAAACCTGTTGCACACATCCCCAGTGTTGCCCGAAGGCCTGCCCCGCCAGCGCCAACAACAACAACATCATATTGGTGATCTATAATTTTATATGCGTTTGTCATAACTTTTACTTTTTAAAAAATGATTGAATAGAAATTCCAGATAAATGTTATCAAAAGAATCCCTGAAAATAGTTTTAATAAAAATTGGCTAAAGGTATGCCAAAAAGAAATATGGATATAGTCATCAATGATAACCTCAAGCCCCAAATACATGTGATAAGTCAAGCTTAAGAAAAACAAAAGACTTAGGACATAATTCTTGGGGGCTTTGACCCATTCAATAGTCTTGTCATAATCCTGACCCAGGCCGTTAACAACTGACCAAACAAACCACAGACCTAAGAATGTTAAAAATATTGCTGATATTCTTTGGCCCAACCAATGGCCAGATCCTTTGTTTTCAGATGGGGCGATAATAATATTTGGTGTAAACCTTTTTCCCATGCTAAACCACTTTCATTGCTGTTATCAGTGTTAACCCAATCGCAATTGCAACAACCATCCAGCCTGTTCTGTAAACTGTTTTTAAGCTGTAGCCTTTTCCAATATCCCAATAAAAATGCCTTAACCCATTGCATAAGTGATAATAAAAGCTGAATCCCCAGCCAATCATCAAAGTCTTTCCATACCATGCGCCAACATGGTTTAAAAAAGAATTGTATGATTCACCGCCTAAGTTCAAGGCCAACACGCCATAGCACAGAACCACCAAAGCAGCCGACAAGGCAACCCCTGTAAGGCGATGCGTAATTGACAAAATTGACGTTAACTGTGGTTTATATACCTGTAAATGTGGTGATATTGGTCTTTGTTTTTTCATATACCTAGCTTAAGAAATTTTATACGATCAATCAACTTTATAATAATCTTTATACCATTCAATAAAATTCTTTACCCCTGTTTCAGTATTTATCTTTGGGTCAAAGCCAAGGTTTTTCCTTGCCTTAGTAATATCTGAAGCCGCAGCTGGAATATCCCCTGGCTGCATAGGCTGCAAATCTAAAATTGCCTTTTTCCCTAAATTTTCTTCAATCAATTGAATATAGCTTGTTAAAGTAGAAACACCGCTGTTACCCAAATTATAAACTTCTTGTGGCAAAGATTTTTCTGTCTTCTTAGGGATATGACGCAGCGCTGCCAAAACCCCATCTCTGATATCATCAATATAGGTAAAGTCCCTTTTCATTTTTCCATAGTTGAATACTGGAATGGGATCCCCTGCCAAAATCTTTTTTGTAAAAATAAACAGGGCTTGGTCAGGACGTCCCCATGGACCATAAGCCGTAAAGAACCGCAATCCGGTTGTGGGCAATCCGTATAAATGGCTATAAGAATAACTCATCAACTCATCACACCGCTTTGTTGCTGCATACAAAGCCATAGGTTGGTTAACTGGATCTGATTCTGAAAATGGCATTTTTTCATTTGATCCATAAACAGAAGAAGAACTGGCATAAACAAAATGTTCAAAATCTTTTTGGTGTCGGGCCATTTCCAACAAAACCAAATGCCCCATTACGTTGCTGGAAATATATGAATAAGGGTTAACTAATGAATAACGCACCCCTGCCTGGGCCGCCAAATGAACAACATGTGTAATTTTTGGATTGGCAGATTTCCATACTTTTTCCACATCTTCTTTGTTCTCTATATTAATTTTATAAAAAGTTAATAAATCACCATGGTTATCGTGCAAAAGCTTTAGGCGGGCCTCTTTTAAAGTTACATCATAATAATCATTAACGCAGTCTATCCCAATAACTTTATGGCCTTCTTCCAGCAATTTTCTTGCCACGTGAAAGCCAATAAAACCCGCGATGCCAGTAACCAAAATCGTGTTTTCTGTAATTTTTTTCATAATACTCTTCTTTTTACAGTTCAATGTATAATACACTCACACGCAAGTGTCCATTGATTCTACATAGGGAAACCTTCATTAAATGTAATATTTACAAAGTCTGCCTGACTTGCCAGCTGTGGATCATTTGGACGACAAAGATATTCACAAGTTTGGGAATATTTCACCCAAATTGTATAGCAATTGCTTTCGATGGAATTATCACATAAAGACCCAAGGTTTGATTGAACCATTTGCTTGCACCTATCTGCATTAAAATCACAGCCAGAGCAATCGGCGCGACAAAATACCCCAACAGGATCTTTTGCATTGAAAGTTGGGGTATCTTCATAGGGAACTTTTATTTGATCATCATCACATGCGGTTAAACACAACACCAAAAATACCCACAAAAATTTAGCCATCTATTTTCCTGTCAATTATTATATTATTGACAATCAGCATAGCATATTTTTTATTTTTGGCGTTTTATTTTTGCAACGACACCTTATACTTTTTTCGCACATCATCTATATATGTCAAAAGCTCTAGCTGGCTTTCAAAATATTTCATATGCGTATCTTCATTGGCATAGTTTATTTCTTTTAAATGGGCTGTTTGGCTTTTGCGATCCACCTCTAAAGATGTCATGGAATTATTACGAAACCATTCTATGATATTCTTCATTTTATGAAGTTTCTGATTTAATTCAGGCGCATTAATGAACCTATCCCCCAAGACAGTATCTTTTTCAGGATCATAGCCCCTACGCCTGTTTTTATGGGTCAAATTAAATCGCGCAATTGCTTTGTAAATACTTGATTTTGTGCGATCAAGATTACAGGCAATTTCTTCGGAACTTAATCCGCCGTCATACAAAGATTTAAGCCTTCTGACTTCTTCAGAAGTCCAACCTTTTTTGTATAATTTATTATTTAAGCCTTCCATCGGTCACTCCTTTTTTTAAGGTTATATTGTGACCTCCGAACAAATATGAATTTTTATTTATTTTGTTTTATTTATTTATTATTTGTTTCTAATACAAAACATAGGAAAGAATCAAGCATAAAATAAAAAAACCCTTACAACTTTGTAAGGGTTTTTTGTTAATCAAGAAAACTGGCCTAGAAAAGACGTGTTGCGACTTCTTGAATACCACTTAAATTACGTCGAACGTGTCGCCGACGAGGCGCATCTTCAACTCCAACTGCTGGTGTGGGCGTAAATTGCCCCACGATTACAGTAGCTGGCGTCTGCGGGTTGTTTAATTTTGATTTTGGTGTCGTAATAGCCTCTGCTTCTGCTGCAAAAACATTGCTGGATATTAAAGTTGTTGATAGTATTGATGCAAGTAATAATGCTTTTTTCATAATCTCATCTCCTAGATTTACTGTTTGTATACTTGTCTTCTATCAAGTAAATAAATGAAAATCAACAGTAAACGAAAGTAATTACAATGTTTATTAAACATGTATTTTATGTTTTTATTACATAAGGACCTTGGGGGAATTATTTGGGGGCTATTTTATTTATCGGCTGAAATTATTTTCCGATATAGATCGCGTGCCTACGGCCAAAAAGCCAATACACGGCACTTCATAAGTTGACTAAAAAAGTTTTTCATCCATTGCATGATTCAACGATTGAAACGAACACATCTGAAATTATTTTATATTTTCTTTGTTTTCCAATATCCAAAGATATATGTCAGCCATCTCTTTCAACTTTGGGGCAAGAATCATTCCATGTTTTGTTAAGGCTATTGTCCCTGCCCTTTGTCGTCTTGAAAATAGGGTGCATCCTAATTTTTCTTCCAACCTAAGCAAAGTAACATTGACGTAGTTTGATGTCAGACCCAATTCTTCTGCAGCCCTTGAAAGATTTTTATATTTATATATTGCTGCGACGACACGCATTTCCTGCGTCCTGATTGCCTGTATTTTGTTTGTTTTCATTTTGTATTATTCCTGTACACGTACGGAATCCTATTTCTCTTTTGGACAGGAATCAATAGCTTAGCTTAATTTTATGGGAGGTTTATTGACAATTTGTCATTTTAAGCCCGCTATTTCAGGATCACTGGGCATATCAGATAATTATTAAAATGAAAAAAGGGGCGTTATAAAAGGGAAATAAAAAGGGAAGTGGTGCCCAGAGGCGGACTCGAACCACCGACACGAGGATTTTCAGTCCTCTGCTCTACCAACTGAGCTACCTGGGCATTCATTACGAATACCTGTATCTATAATAAAAAAACAATCTATTGTCTATTAAAAAAATTAACTTTTATTAGGTTTCTTCAGACTCTGTATCAATTTGTTGGGAATATTGATCATTTACCAGTTCATCCCCTGGCACAACGTAAGTACCAGAAAGCCACCTATTCAGGTCAATATTCTTGCATTGTCTGGAACAAAACGGGCGAAATTCTTGCATCGTTTCTTTTTTACAGATCGGACATTTTTTTATTTTTTCTGCCATTCTGGAAGGACTCCGAAATATTTTAAAAGGTTATAAGTTTGGGTCATGGGTAATCCAATAATATTGGTAAATGATCCCTGAATTGATTCAATGAAAATTGATGATAAGCCCTGCAATTTTATACCCCCGGACACACCAACCCAATCTTTCGTTGCCACCCAAGCCTTTATTTCTTGGCTAGACAGCTGTTTAATTTTGGCAGCCGAAATAATAAATCGGGATCTGCATTCCTTACCATTACCGATATAAACGCATGTCATAACTTTAAGGCGGCGTCCAGAAAAATGGGACAGCATATCATGGGCCTGTTGTTCTGATTCTGGCTTTTGAAAAATACAGCGCCCTGTTACCGTAATGGTATCTGCACTGATAATTGTATCATTTGAATTTTGGCGGACTGCAGCATCAAATTTTGCTTTGGCAATTCTTTTGACATAGTCACGGGGTTGCTCTCCCCTTATGGGGGATTCATCCACGTCTTGGGGCAAAATTTTATCAATCTTGTACCCCGCTTGCTCTAGTAAATTTTTACGGCCGACAGAGCTTGATGCCAAAATCAACTGCGGCATTATTTATGTCGGAAAGTAATCCGCCCTTTTGTTAAATCATACGGTGTCATTTCCACTGTAACTTTATCTCCCGCCAACACACGGATACGGTTCTTACGCATACGGCCAGAGGTATGGGCCATTACTTCATGTCCATTTTCCAGCATAACCCGGAATGTTGCATTGGGAAGAAGTTCTAAGACTTCCCCTTGAAATTCAATTAAATCTTCTTTTGCCATTTTTGCCTTTTCAGTTAATTCTTTAAATGTAACAAATTTAAGTATCGATGGTGCTGGGCATAAGCGACGACACCTACATTAGGTAGGAGAGGAACGCAATAACAACGCACCCGTGTTAACTTAATTTGCTCTACCCTATATTTAATAGGATTTAACCTAAAAGGCAAATTTTTATTCTTGAACTGTTTTATGGGACAATAGAATTCCGGTCAGTTTTCTTATAAAAACATTTTTAATATGTATACATATTATTTTATGGGTAAAGATTTTATAACTTCGGCAACAGAAATATCTTCCAGATTATTTTGGTGAAAGATCGTTGCCTTGAATCCTCTGGGGGCGTAATGCTTGGGAATAGATGACCATGAAAACAACATAACCGAAGGACACCCCGTAACCGCCACAATGTGCATAGGCCCCGTATCATGCCCCAACGCCCCCACAGCATGGCGCCCAATTTCAGCAATATCAAACAAGGATGTTTTTCCCTCTAGACTGATTGCCTGCGGACAAATGGATTGAATGGTTTGGATAATACCTGCCTCATCTTTTGTTCCAATAATAACGGGGATAATGCCTTTTTTAACCAACCATTTTGCAACTTCGCCATAACTTTCAGGCTGCCACCGTTTATGGGGCTGCGTAGGAGAACACCCCGGGACAAAAATAAAGTATTTTTCAGGAAGTTTCAGACCTTTAATATCAGATTTCATCCAGTCAATATTGGGTTTTGGAACGTTTTTAATCCCGGCAACAGCCAGCATATTTGCATGACGATCATATATGTGCAAATCATATTGGGCAGGGTCTGCATAGGCATACTTTGCCCCAACATGTTTCGTACACCAATCAGGTTTTGGATTAAACCACCGGTCTGTAAGTTGCCTGTATTGCTTTGTACGCTTGGATTTTTGCAGGTCATATATTTTTGTGAATTTGGCCTGACGCAATTTTTGAAATAATCGCCAACATTCTATGGGGCTTGTTAAGGGACGGGGGCGATTATCCACCCAAACCTCATCAAAATAATCAGACATCTCCATCATGGATGCATAGGCAGATGTGGTCAAAAGAACAATGTGATCCTTTTTATGATGTTTAGATATCGCCTGGAACGCCCCATTTGCAAAGATCATATCCCCCAGCGCCCCGTGCTTGATGATTAAAACCTTATTTTTCGGCATAGTTACTTCTTTTTATACAAAGAACGATACAAATTAATTATTTTTTCCAACATCATATCGTTTGAAAAATTTTCCTTGATATGCTTGCGGGCGGCCCTTGATATTTCCATTCTTTTTGTTTTGGAACAGGACAAAGCTTTATCCAGGGCGGCTGCCATACCTTTTGTGTCTTCTAAATCATAAAGCCAACCCGTTTTTTCACCTTTAATGATCTCAACTGCGCCCCCATGGTTTGTTGCAACGACAGGACATCCTATGGCACCAGCCTCTGCCATTACACGGCCAAATGCCTCTGGGTCCGTAGAGGCAGAAACAGTCACATGCGCAATTTTATACAAAGCCGGCATATCATTACAACTATCATATATATACACTTGATTCGTAACGTCATACTTGGCAGCCATATCAAGAATTTCTTTTTGATAGCCAGTATTCTTTTTGTTTGTAGGCCCCACAAACAAGCATATACAATCTTTTTCTTTGATTTCCCCCATCGCCCTAATCAACGAAAGATGCCCCTTCCATCGGGTGATGCGGCCTGGCAAAAGAATAATGGATTTATCAACTGGCAAACTAAATTTCTTCATCACGGTATCTATCCGTCCTTGGGAAATAGAGTTTGGATCAAACATAGAAATATCGACCCCACGATGAATCGTTTCTATGGTCTTTTTCTTGATTTCATAGAATTTTTTAATATGATCTGCGATGTGTTTCGAAACGGCAATAACCTTGTCCCCACGCGTCATAATCGAATTATAAAAACGTTTAAGATTGTTACTGAAATTATAAGTTCCATGAAAGGTTGTTACAAACTTAACGCCCATTTTTTTTGCTGCATAATAAGCGCTCCAGGCTGGGGCGCGACTGCGGGCATGAACCAGATCTATATTATAAATATCTATAATCTTTTTTAGACGAAAAATATTAAGAATCATGGTCAAAGGGTTTTTCGAATCAACCGGTAACTTAACATGCATAATTCCATGTCTTTTTAAAAGGCTTTCATAATGCCCGCCCGATGAAACCACCATGGGAACAGCGCCCCTTTTCTTAAGTTCGATTGCGACATCAACCGCCCCACGTTCCACGCCACCTGTGTTTAAGGCAGGCAAAACTTGTAAGACTTTTGGCAAGTCTATCTTAATTTTTTTAATTTTTGGTTTTTTTATGTTCACTGATACTACAACTTTTACATGATTTTTTTATTCGAAATATAGATATAACAAAAACCGTCAAACCAAGGTACAACAAAATTTTCATATCATATATTTTTGCATAAAACGTGATTAAAAATCCACACAATACAAAGACGGCTTGCCAATATTGTTTTGACTTTATGGCCAGACATAAGGCGTAAACCAAAGAAACGGCCAAAACCATGGCCAAGACAATAAACAAATAATAAGTCGTTGTTCCCTTTTCCAAGCCAAGAAATCCGAAAACCCCTGCATAAAAAGGCAGGCAAAAAGGACAAACGGAAAATGACCCAGCCGAAAAAGTCAGTGTGGGAAGGGCCAAGAACATCTTATAAAGATTATTTTTGAAAGAATTAAAATTTCTCATTCTTCCTATATAACACTTTTTCCCATTTTTTTAAATGAAAATTAACACCCTTGACAGAAGTAAAATTCTATAATAATTCTATTTATGTACTATAAAAGTATATCTTTAACGCCAAAAGATTTAGCATTTTTTACAGTTTTAAACTTGCTGCTTTCTGGCGGTTAAGGAACCATAGGGAAAAAGCTAACATAATAGAAGAAAGTTTGGACAAAATGACCGATAAAAGCAATGTTTTAGATATATATGTCGGGGCAAGGATCAGGGAACGCCGGCAAAAATTAAACTGGACACTTTCTGATCTTGCAGAGAAACTAACCGTTTCGCATCAACAAATTCAGAAATATGAACAAGGCACCACCCGTGTATCTGCAGGGGTGATGTATAAACTATCAAAAATATTCAGCATTCACCCAAACTTCTTTTTTGATGGATATCACGAACCAAATGATGACTATTTATCCTCCCCCGAAGAAACCATTCCGGCAAGTCGGACCAAACCCATTGATATTGTCATTATTGAACAAGATGCAAGTGATGAACTTTTGCTAAGACAAGCGATAAAAGAATCGGATGTAGACACGAATATCTTGTCTTTTCACGATAGTGATAAGGCGCTTAATTTCTTAAAAAGCAAGATAGGCCTGATTAAGTTCCCAAAACCAGAACTTATTATTACAGAATTGAAAACATCTAAAATAGATGGTTATTTTCTTTTGAAAGAAATAAAAAGGGACCGACATCTGTCAGATATTCCTGTTGTTATTGTCACGAATTCCATAAGTCGCCAACAGATGATCGACTGTTATAAACATAATGCGGCTGGATTCATGCGCAAAGTACAAGACAAAATATCTTACGAAGAAGGGATTAAAGTAATCATAAATTATTGGGGAAAAGTAATGTCTTTACCAAGCATGGAGCCAGGAGAAGGAAACCAAAACGAAACCTCTGTATAACCGCCAATACTTAGGGGGCTATGTTTCCAATGCTTCTATGTAAGATAGACTTGATGGGGATATACGTTTTAAGACATAAAGAATACCTTGAAGGTGATCTATTTCATGCTGCAAGACCCTTGCTTCATAACCGTGAATGATTTTATCTATGTCATAGAACGACTTCCCATCCCAGCCTGTCGCTTTTAAATGAATGGAAAGAAAGCGTTCAACTTTTGCGGTCAATCCCGGGATTGATAAACAGGCTTCCCATTTAACTATTTTTTCTGCTCCGGCTGACTTATATGTGGGGTTAATTAAAAATACGGGTTTAACCCCTTCGGGATTATAACTATCGCCTCTGCTTGCAACAACTTGATAGTAGATGATCTTCTTAAGATAGCCTATTTGCGGCGCTGCCAGCCCAGCAATCTGCCCAATATCGATAATAGTCGCCGCCATATCTTTGATAATAGACATTGTTTCTTTTGATTCAGGCTCAATATCATCTGAAATCTTTGTTAACAAAGGGTTCCCCATTCTGATGATCGGGCGAATACGCCCCCCTTTTGCAATATTTTTAATTTCCATATTTTCCTATGCTGCCATACACCATAAGGGAAGTTGCAATCGAAACTTGTCTTTCACAAAGTTTCCCCAAATCTTGGTTTCTTTTGTTTTCAATAAATTATTAAAGATAAGATGCATGGTCCAAAAAAATTCCTGATGAACAACAGATGCATCTGCCTTATAATTTGTCTGAGGCTTAATGATAATAATGCATTTTCCTTTTTTAACTTCAAGATTAAAGTTTAATTGGATCATTTTTTGCCCTTCAAATTTTCTGGAAAAATAAATAATTAATAAATCAAATATTTCTATTTTCCTTTCTTGATCAATTGGCAACCTCACGGCTTTAAGTTCTTCTGATATTACCAGCTTAGCCCCTATTTTATGGTCAATCAACTGTTCTTGATATTGCACAAGATCTTCATATAAATTCATCTCTAAAATCCTTATTCTCTATCCTTTACTTAAGACTAAGCCTTAAAGATACAAGGAAGAAAAACAAGGATTTTTCTAACTATTCCCCCAGTTGAAAACTGTCTGCAAATAAACTTTAACCCATCGCAAACTTTATCTATTTTCAACCCATAATAATAAACAGGAGCTAACATGTTATTAAGTAAAAATATCTATAAGAAAACCTATTGTTTTTTTTCTGCGCGGCAGCAAGAAAAAACCGTCCTTATGCTTGAACAAAAATTTTATGAAAGCATAAAGCTTTTAAAACAAGATAAACTGCCGATTTGGCATAAAAGAAATAAGATCTTAAATCTTTTAGGGGAAATTGATAATAATATTGAGCGTCTATATTTTGACCCTGAATATAAAACATACCTTGAAAGCTTGCGGGCCCTTACTTTATCGTACTTAAAAAGTTTGACGAAAAAACAATAAAATAGTCGTTTACAGCCTTTTTTATATAAGATAACCTTTCATCGATTAGGTGGGCTTATAATTATGTTAAAGTTATTTCTGTGCTGTTGCGTTTTATTGATTGGAAGATTTTCTGAAGCAAATTTTTTATGTGCTTATAAGTGTGATGCAAAAAGGGGGCGTCATGATGCCCTTAACTATACCAAAGACGTCCCCCCTTTAAAATGCCTGACAGATTGTTCTTACACTGAATCTACGGCCTATTATTGTGAATTGCTTTATAACCTTGCCTTATCCCCTGCGCAAGAAACCATAGAACCTCTGGCAAAGAAATTATTGGATATACCAAAGATAACGGGACAGGAAAAAAGCCCAGAAAATAACAAGCTTTATGCTTTATTAAGAAACTTTAACACGCAAAAGTGTGTTAACCATATTAAGTTAATGTCCTTAGACTTAAAGAAAAAAAATCCAGCAGAGATAACCCAAAACTTGACAAAAACCTTACGGTTATTCAAGCAAGTTTTTGAAAAGACATATCCTCAGTTCAAAGAATATCACCACACCTGCAAAAACAAATCTGTTAACTCTCTATCGTCTTTCATTAAAACAAAAGGATTATTTGATTGGTGTCAAAATTATTGCACGCCACAAAGAATACCAAAAACATCAAGATCCATAGAGGGTTTCATTAAACATACGGCAAAACGCAATCCTGCTGACTTAATCGATCTTATAAAAAGCCTGGCCTTGAAACTTTCTCATTCAAAAAACAAGTATATGACACGCTTTTATAAATGCCTTTCACAATGCCCCGTGGAAAAAACGGAAAATTATATTTGTTATTTCATGGACAGTATAAATGTTGAAAAGGATTCGACAGAAACCACAAGAACCATGCTAAATCTGGCAGCGCAAATTATGATGAGGTCCCCAGTAAAAAAGGGGGGTAAAGAAACCAGGCTTGATCAATACTTGGGGAATACTGATTTTCAAAAAAGATGTTTAAGTGTCTTAAGAAAATATTATTATCGGGGTGAAAACTATTCCAAAAACATTGCTTATCTTCAGAAAGTGTACGGAAAGTAAATAGTTGAAATCTTATGATATGAATGGTGCGCCCGAGAGGAGTCGAACCTCTAACCTCTTGATTCGTAGTCAAGTACTCTATCCAATTGAGCTACGGGCGCGATGCCTAAGCAAACCCTATATGGGTAACTTTTTTCAAGTCCTAATGTAAATCTTTTTTACAGAAAGTAAAGAGCTTAGATAAAAAATAATTCCCCCACCCAAAAAACCTACGTTATTTAGGAAGAATCCTTGCGTAAACAGGATAAGATTCCATGACCCGCATAACATAAGAACGGGTTTCTGAGAAAGGAATGCTTTCCATCCAATCTATAATATCCGTCTCTTTTTCTGGCTCTCCAAATAATTTAACCCATTTGCGAACCCTGGATTCCCCAGCATTGTATCCAGCAAGTGATTTTATTTTGCTTCCCTTAAATTCTTTCATTAAGCGTGAAACATAATAACAGCCCAATATCATATTATAAGTAGGATCCGCCGTTAGCTTCACAAGGGCATACCGTAACTTTAATTTCTTGGCAAGCAACCGTGCCGTTCTTGGCATTATTTGCATCAGCCCCCTTGCCCCTGCATTGCTTTTTGCCTTGGGATTAAACCCACTTTCTTGACGTATCAGACTGTGAATAAATATTGGGTCAACCCCCCACTCACTTACTTGCTTAGGTAGTTTTTTAATTGGATAAGCCGCCTTAAGAATTGGAGAATCACGCCGCCCTGCAATCTTTGCGACCACAACCGCCCATTCAGGTTTTCCAATTTTTATAGTCAATTCAACAATTGCTTCGGAAATACGGCTATCTGAATACTTTGATAAATCAAACAGCATTTTACGCAACCTTTTACTTTGGGGGTCAACTTTTGATAACGCATAAACAGCATCCATTATCACCTTATCATTTTCACTGGGCAGGTCTGGATCCCTTGCCACATCATGGATTATGATATTCAAGGGTTTTTTCAATGCAGCTGCGGCCATTTGTCCATAAAAAACATGGGGATTTTTTGCAGCTTCCATCATCCATTTATCTGCATTTTCTTTATTTCCAAGTTTTTTATAAGCCCTGCCAATCCAATAGGCGCCCTTTGAAAGGCTAATGGGTGTTCCCACAACATTATGCATATTTTTAAAATGTTGAATGGCTTGTTGCGGCTTGTTTAAAAACCTTAAGGCCAACCATCCTGAAAACCATTCTGCCGCTGAATAGTCTGCTATATCATGTGTTTTGGGCGAAAGATTATGGTTACGTATCATGCTGTATGCCGTTTTATAATCTTTATTTTCAAATCTTTTCCGGGCAAAGTAATATTTATACTTAAACCACCTGCCAGGAAACCGTTTTGTTATCCCTTTCTTTTCAGCCTCTTTAAATATTTCATAGGCATTATCATATTTCTTTCGTCGCAACCGCCAGCGCATACGCTGATAAATAATCCCTGGATTTAAGGCATCTTTTTTTGAAAGGGCCCCAACTTTTCTGTTCACACTACTTAAATTTCTTGATAACGCTATGGCTGCTTCTATTAGCTTTTGTGACTGCCTGTTCACCCTTGGCTTCATCCGCTTCAAACCGTAGTAGTTTCCTTCCATTATAAGGCGGTCCAAGCGGTATTTATAATCTTCATTCGTTAAGTACTGCTTAAAAAGCTTATGAAATTCCCTTTCTGTCTTTGCACTAAAATTTTTATTGCGCCACCAGTCTTTAATTAAAGTTACAGATTTTTTCTTTTGGTTGCTTTTAAGCAGGGCGCGGGCATATTGAATGGCGCCTGGCGGCGAAATAGGCCGATAAACATCAAAATATTTTATAATTTCATAATTTGGAATTTTGCTTTTAATGGCCAATTCTGCATGTTCTTTTATTTTTGTAAGTTCCGGCCATGTTGGATTTCCTTGAATAAACCTGACGTGATCGCGGAAAGAAGCTTGGCTATTTTTTTTCAAAAGCCATAACCAGGTTATTAATTTGTTTTCAACAGGGCACTTTTCCTTCTGCGGGATATGGGGGACTTGCCTTTTGTTTAAGCTTTTATATGATTTTTTAAGTTCTTGGTCACAGGAAATTTTCGCTGGCGCTTTGACCACGGCGGCTTCAAGTGGTATGGTAACCCCTGTTATTATTATAAAAATTAAGTAATGTATATATTTCATATTTTGTACCTTAGTAGATAGCTTAGTTAAATATGACTGTCTCTGCAATATAAGTTGACGCTATATACGAATACTTTTATAAAATTGACAAAGCAAGACGATTAGGAAAATGAAAAAGCATATCATAGCAAAAAATAAACGCGCCCATTTTGACTTCTTTATTGAGGAAGTTTATGAGGCTGGCATTGCCTTGTTCGGAAGTGAAGTAAAGTCCTTAAGAACAGGAAAATCCAATATCACAGAATCTTATGGGGATATTTCAAATAACGAAGTTTATCTTGTTAACTCTTATATCGCTGAATATTCTGGTGCCAACCAATTTAATCATGCGCCCCGTCGTCAACGCAAACTCCTTTTAAAGAAAAAAGAAATTAATAAATTAATTGGGGCCATCCAAAAAAAGGGGTATTCCCTTGTTCCTATTTGCCTATATTTTAATGAAAAAGGCCGTGTGAAAATTGAATTTGGCCTTGGCAGAGGAAAGAAATTATACGACAAAAGGGCCGACAAAAAAGAAAAAGACTGGAACAAAGACAAAGCCCGTATCCTTAAAGATTTCAATAAATAAAAATACTAAATCTTGCAAACTATTATAAGAGTGTTTAAATTATGGGCATGCACAGTTATTTACCAGAATTTATTGCCTTATTTTCAATGAATTTTCTGAACCTGGTTAGCCCCGGTCCAGAAATGGCTATGATGGTTCATAACAGTAGTCGTCATTCCAGAAAAATTGGGCTGTATACTGGGTTTGGTATTGTCTGCAGCACAATAATTCATAAAACATATACGCTTTTAGGCTTTGGCATGTTTATTGCAAAGTCGCCTATGCTTTTTACAATTATTAAAACCATTGGAAGCCTTTATCTTTTTTACTTAGCTTACAAAATATTCTTTGGGGAAAAACATAAAGAAGAAACCATTAAGACCCCTCGGAAACTAACCCCAAAAAAAGCCTTTAAAATAGGTTTTTTCCTGGACATCTTGCATCCTTCTGCGTCCCTTTGTTTCATAAGTATTTTTGCTGCAACCGTCAGTCCTGAAACCCCATTCAAGATTCAAATACTTTATGTTACTTTGCTGGTTTTAACATCTTTGACATGGTACACGCTGATGTCTTGCTTTTTTTCCAATAAAATTTTGGTGAAATATATTCATAAAACTGGCACTATTATTGACAAGATAACTGGTATTGCTTTGCTTGGACTTGGTGTTCGTTTGGCTTTTATTACGATTAAATAGTTTTTGTCTTCTCAGTCATACAAAGCTTTGATATAGTATAAGAATAAAATAACAAGGGGTTTATAAATGAACAGGAAATACATCACTCTATTTTTGGCAATTCCTTTGTTCCTAGCCAAATGTGGTGGCATGAGCCCTGAAGACCTTCAGGCGACGAAATCTGACATAACATCAATCATTGAAGGCCAGGCGGCATCATCTGAACAAGGGGTGGAATTAAGATCTATTCTCAATGAAATTCATACAACCTTATCCAGAATTTCTGGCTATACCCCTAATGATATGGGAATTGGTGGGGTTGGAAAAGCCTTTCATACTATGAGTGGTATCAACAGTGCCTTAAGAATTTTAACAGGGGCAACTGCAACAGATGATGATGTCCGTCAATTTATAAACAGTCAAATCGGAAACACCAACCCCAATTCTTCTATGCTTAATCAGCCTTCTGCAGCTTATTTTGATAATATATTTTCTTGTCACAGACAGCGATATGGACGCAACCTTGTTATCACGGGACTTGGCCCTTCGATTATAACTAAGCTGTTAAATGTCCAGGCAAAATATGCGGCTATTAGCATCCAATATATGGTTCAGCTGATTCCATCTATGGGGAAAGATCAAATCAAAACAACTTTGGGCATGGCCAAATCTGCCAGAGATGCCTTAAACAAGGAATATATAGTTAGCCCAGATACCGTTGTTCAACCAGGTATGGGCGGAAACGGTTCAAATTATGGGCAAACAAACAACAATAGGCCTTATTAAAATGATAAATAAAATGAAAAATAAATGGAAAAAAAATATCATAACTGTCCTGGTTATTTTGATGCCTTTATTCTTATCCAGGTGCGGTGGCGGCCTTACAGCAAATGACTTTAGGGCATTTGGCGGTGATGCAACTTCTATTTTAAGAAGCCAAGCCCTTAAAACACGCGAAGCCATGCAACTTAGATCTGTCTTAAATGAAATCAAAGTTCAGCTTGGTATAATTTCTGGTTATAACTCCAGCCAAATGGGGCGTGGGACAGGTGTTCAAAAAGCCCTCCAGATATCCCAAAGTATTAATTCGGTTGTCCAACTTTTGGTTGGGGCATCTGTGGCGGATAATGATATTTTCACCTATATTAACAGCACAATCGAAAGATATTATAAAAACATCTTTGCTTGTCATGTTTATATTTATCGCCGCGACATGGTGACAAGTGCCCTGGCACCGACGGTCGCAACGAAGCTAATTAATATGCAGGCCAAATATGTCGGCATCCTTGTTCAATATGTGATGCAAAGCATATCATTGTTGGAACCTGACCAAGTTAAAACCATGATGGCAGCGGCAAAGCAAGCGTTAACACAAATGAAATCTGCTGTATAAAATATGAAACAAACAATTACACTTATTCAAGGGGATGGCGTTGGCCCTGAAATTACATCAAGTATTTGTAAGATTTTTGACGCCGCACATGTCCCTATTACCTGGGAAACTGTTATTGCAGGGAAAGAATCCTTTGAATCTGGTATTTCTTCAGGTGTTCCGCAAGCCACAATTGATAGCATTTCAAAAAATAAGGTTGCCTTAAAGGGCCCCCTTGAAACACCTGTTGGCCATGGCGGTAAAAGTGCGAACGTAACCCTTCGTAAACTTTTTGAAACTTATGCCAATGTGCGACATGTCTTTGAAATACCTGGGATCACGACCCCTTTTTCTGGACGAAATATTGACCTTGTTATCGTTCGTGAAAACACAGAAGACCTGTATGCAGGCATTGAATATTCCCAAAGTGAACATGTAAAAGTTGCGCTTAAAGCAATAAGTGTTATGGGGTCAGAAAAAATATGTCGATTTGCTTTTGAATTGGCAAAGACTGAGGGACGCCCCTCTGTTCACTGTTCCACCAAAGCAAATATTTTAAAGCTTACTGAAGGGCTTTTTAAAAATACATTTGAAACCGTTAGCCTAGATTACCCAGATATGCCCGCCCATCATTTAATTATTGATAACTGTGCGCATCAACTGGTGGTTAAACCAGAACAGTTTGATGTCATTGTCATGACGAATATGAATGGCGATATTCTTAGCGACCTTGCCTCTGGCCTTGTTGGCGGCCTTGGGGTTGCCCCCAGTGCAAATATTGGTGATGACTGTGCCATTTTTGAAGCTGTGCACGGTTCTGCCCCTGATATTGCGGGGAAGGATATTGCCAACCCCACTGCTTTATTGATGAGTGCCATCAGCATGCTTCGATACATAGATCTTGATAGTCATGCAGAAACCATCGAAAATGCCTTAATGAAGACACTTGAAGATAAAAACTATACCAAAGATATTGCAGGGGCGTGTGGCCTTACACGAACTGATTTCACACAAATGGTTATTGCTAACTTAGGGAGGGGGCCCAAGAATTGGACGCCGCGGACTTTCAAGCGAATTAAATTACAAAAATTCAAGCCTCCAAAAACAAAAGCAAAGCAAGACTGTGTGGGGGTTGACTTGTTTCTTCAATCCACTGAGGTGCCTGGCATCATTGGGAAGAAATTAGAAACAGCTTTGAAGCCAACAAATTTTGAACTTAAATTTATCAGTAATAGAGGCGCCCTTGTCTATCCTGAAATTTCAGGATCCAATTTTGATATGGTTGACTGGTGGCGATGCCGTATTATCGGGACCAAATATTTAAAGAAAAGCGACTTTCCAGATCTTATAACTGCTGTAGATTCAGAATTTGAATGGGTTCATATAGAAAAATTATATTGTTATGATGGTCAACCTGGCTATTCAAAAGGCCAAGGTGAAAATTAAGACATTTTTTCAGGGCTTTTTTCCAGGACTTTTTTCATGACTAAGCAACCATTCTTTTCGGTCTATGCCCCCTGCATACCCGCCTAATTTACCACTTTTATTAATCACTCTGTGGCAAGGAACAATTATCGCCAGTTGATTTTTACCTACTGCATTGGCCACAGCCCTATGGGCAGATGTAAACCCAATAGATATCGCAATTTCTGCATACGAAGTTGTTTGACCATATGGAATTTTCTGGATTTCTTGCCAAACTTTCTTTTGGAAAGGTGTTCCATTTGTTTCTATGGGCAGATCAAACTGATTTTCTTTTCCTTGAAAATATTTTCCCAAAGCATTTTCAATCTTTTTTATCAAAGAATTATCTGACCAAACAATGGGGCAGTCTGTTTTTAATGATAAATTAATTAAATTATCCCTAAGGTTTTTACGTTGAACAAATTCCAGTAAACATAATTTATCCTTATTCACAATAATCAGGATATCCCCCACAGGGCTTTGCACCATCTTCGCTGAAAGATAGGTCAGATATCTGTTTTTATTTTCATGAATCATGTCCAGAATTTGCATTGATTTACCCCTAATTAAACAACGAATCATAACTTAGTTTATTTAGAAACTTATTAACCTACGCACCATAAAATGTATGTGCCTAAAGCAATTCTATAAAGGGCAATGGGAAGGAAGGAAAACTTTTTAAGGTACCACATGACGGACTTTAAAGTCACATAGCCCACACAAAAAGATATCAAGATACTCGACAAGGTTTCAAACGACATTTGCAAACCTTGTTGGGCATTGTTTTTTATAATAAGAAGTGTCATCGCCCCAGTGATAACGGGAATTGAAAGTAAAAAAGAAAATTTGGCCGATCCCACACGGTTATACCCTAATAAGCGGGCGGCAATAATGGTTGTTCCCAAACGGCTTGATCCTGGTATCAAGGCCAATACCTGCAAAAGGCCAATTATCATCGCATCCTTATAGGTCATTGATTCGTATTTTTTTGTGGCCGGAGAGGCCTTATCAACGAACAAAAGTAACAATCCAAAAAAGATGGACATCCATCCCATAAGGCTTAAGGTTCTGAAACTGTTATCAAAATAAGTATTAATGACATAGCCTGCGATTACAACAGGGATGGTCGCTGCGCCAATCATTAAAAACCGGTGAAATCCCTTAGTAATGGATCCCTTGAAAAGCTTCCCCAGGCCTTTGAAAAATTCCAAAATATCTTGACGGAAATAGGTTAAAACCACCAACAATGTCCCTACGTGCAAGGCGACTTCTGTCATACGACCTGCTGATTCTACGCCATATAATTTACTGGCTAAGATTATATGGGCGGTTGATGAAACAGGAATAAATTCTGTAACCCCTTGAATAACGGAAAGAATAAGTGTGTTCATTAAAGCCTCCCTCTAACGTTTTCGTTTACCTTTGTTCATTGGCTTTTTATTGCCTGCCCTTGGGGTTGTTTTATAACGTGTTTGCGTTTTGAACATTTCCCCTGTGGGTTCAAATGTCAATCGGCCTTTTGTTAGGTCAGCCGATGCCAAAAACACGCGCATATTATCGCCAAAGCTGAATTTTCTTTTTGTTCGGCGGCCCTCAAGGCGGGTTGGGTGATCTTTTAAAATATAATAATCATCGCTTAATAAGCGGGCCGGCACCAAACCACTGGCATTAAATTCAGGAATGGTGACAAATAAACCTGCTTTGGATATACCCGTTACATAAACATCAAACTCATCCCCTTCACGGTTTGATAAGAATTGTGTCATATAACGATCCATTGCCTCACGCTCTGCGCCCACAGAACGCCGTTCTGTCACAGAAATACGCCCAGCAATTTCTTGGAAGTCATCTTTTGAAATCGAAGGTTGGGCCCCTTCTGAAATATTCAAAGTTTTTAGAAGTCCCCGGTGAACCATCAAATCTGAATAACGTCTGATTGGTGATGTAAAATGCGCATAATGTTCAAGGTTCAAGCCAAAGTGACCAATGTTATCCGAAGAATAGACTGCCTGACTTTGGGACCTTAAAATAAGTTCGCTGACAATATTTTTGTAAGGCGTGTCATGCACCTGCTTAATTAAGGTTGTAAAGTCTTTTGACGCCTTCAAAGACCCTTCATATTTTATTTTCAAACGCGTTAACAATTTGCGAATTTCTTCAACTTTTTCTTGATCAGGGCTGTTGTGAATACGGTACATACAAAGCTGTTTATGACTTTCCAATTCTTCTGCTGCCGCAACATTGGCCAAGACCATGAATTCTTCAATAAGTTTATGGGCATCTAAGCGACTTCGGGGGACAAGTTCTTTGACAAAGCCTTTTTCATCAAAGATGATATACGGTTCTGGCACTTCAATTTCCAATGTTCCCCGTTTTTTTCGCGCATTTTCAAGGGCATGAAACGCGCCAAACAATTGGTCTGCCTTTCCCTTAAGATCACCTTTATTTGATTCATAAGCTTTTTGGATTTGTTCATAAGTTGTCCGGGCATGGGATCGCATTAATCCCCTAAAAAACTTATGCTTTTTTTTCTTACCTTGGTCATCAATCCAGATATGAACCCCCATACAAGCCCGATCTTCATCAGGGTTCAATGAACATATACCGTTGGAAAGATTTTCAGGTAACATTGGGATAACGCGATCTGGGAAATAAGTTGAATTGCCTCGCTCTAGGGCGGATCTATCCAACGCCGATCCAGGCTGGACGTAATAAGAAACGTCAGCGATGGCCACAATAATATGCCACCCATCTTTTGTTTTTTCAGCAAAAACGGCATCGTCAAAATCTCTGGAATCTTTACCATCTATGGTAATAAGGGGGATTTTGCGAATATCTTCACGTTTTCCTAATTCAGGGATCACACTGACTTTTTCTGATTCTTCGATAACTTCTTTTGTAAATTCCGCAGGTAACCCTGCCGACATTGCAGAGATAAGACTTACATCACTTGCAGGTCCAATTTCTTTTTCCAATTCAACAATCGGGGGTTCCATTGAAATGACTTCTGCACTAAACGCCAGGCCAATTTTTTCTTGGCTAAAATTCTTAGCCCCCTTAATTTCAAAAGCAATTTTTATTTTTCGCGTAGACGGAATAAAGCGCAACCCCCTATCTGTCAGCTGCACAAATCCAACCAAAGATTTAATTTCTTCGGCCCCTTCGTATTTTTTTGCCCTATCGGTATTGCGATCTTTTTGTATGATATCTTTGAAGAACCCCAAAGATCTTAATTCATTCAATAATTCTTTTAATTTAATTTTATTGCGATCCCCCCGGATTTTAAAATACCGGGCAATATCCCGCTTAGTTGGCGGAGATTCAAATTTTTGAATATAATCAATTATATCTTGCCTGTCAGGGAAAGGTCTTGATTTTGATTTATTTTTATTACCTTTATCGGCCAAAGCCTTACCTTTTATTTTTTCTTTTTAGGGGCGTTGTTAACAACCTCTACCGCCTCATCTAAGTTAATAGATAACACATCTTGCCCTTTAAGAGAAATAAAAGCATTACCATGCTTAATATAAGGACCATAGCGCCCAATCCCTGCCGCAATGTCTTCGCCTGTTTCAGGATGTTTTCCCAAAGACCGGGGCAAAGATAATAAACTTAAGGCTTTTGTTAAATCAACGTCATCTAAATCCATGCCTTTCAAGATAGGCGCCCGCTTAGGTTTCTTTTTGCCTTCGGCTTCACCTAATTGAAGATAAGGTCCATAGGGCCCTTTGCGCAAAGTAATATCTTGGTCTGTTTCAGGATCTTTCCCAAGCAATTTTGGATAAGCTTCATCTTTCTTTGTGTTCATATTTTCTGCTTCACCTTCTTTTTTTGATTTATCAATAATTTGCTGTGTGTACTTACATTCTGGATAATTCTCACATCCAATAAAAGCGCCAAATCTACCCAGTTTTAAATGCAACTTATCTTCCTTACAGTCAGGACAATTTCTTTTATTATCAGGGAAAAAGTATTGACCCAGCGCCTCATCCAGCACATCCAAAACATCTGATATTTTCAAGTCTTTTGTTTTGCCTATTGTTTCAATAAAGTCTGTCCAGAAAGTTTTCAAAATATCTTTCCAATCAACTTCCCCTCGGGAAACTTTATCCAGTTCATCTTCCAGGCTGGCTGTAAAATCGTATTCCACATATTGGGGGAAATAATTCAGCAAAAAGGTTGCAACCAAGCGACCCCGCCCTTCGGGAATAAACTGTTTCTTTTCCAGTCGAACATAGTCCCTGGCCTGCAAAACTTGAATGATGGAGGCATAAGTTGATGGCCGCCCAATGCCAAGTTCTTCCAACTTTTTAACCAAGCTGGCTTCACTGTATCGTGGGGGTGGCTGCGTAAAGTGTTGGTCTGGTGTGACCTTTTCTTTTTCTAAGCTTTCTTTTTCCTGCAAAGATGGCAGCATTTTTTCTTGGTCTTCATCTTTATCATCATCCCGCCCTTCTTTATAAAGAACATAGAAACCATCAAAGGCAATCGTTGATCCAGTGGCCCTTAATTTTATCTGGCTGTCCTCTGAAGCAATATCAATTGTCACTTGATCTAAAATGGCATTATTCATTTGCGATGCCATTGCCCGCTTCCATATCAAATCATAAAGCTTTAATTGTTGCGGATCCAGAATCTTGGATAATGTTCTGGGATGACGACTTAAATCTGTTGGACGAATGGCTTCGTGGGCCTCTTGCGCGTTCTTAGCCTTGCTTTTATAGAACCGTGGCGCATCAGGAAGGTAATCTTTTCCATAATCAGCCTCTATGACTTTACGGCAAGCCTGGATGGCATCGTTCGACATATTAACACTGTCTGTACGCATGTAAGTAATTAGCCCGACAGTTTCCCCGCCAAGTTCAAGACCTTCATATAATTTTTGGGCGATCTGCATGGTGCGCCCAGAACCGTACCCAAGTTTACGCGATGCTTCTTGTTGCAAAGTTGACGTAATAAAAGGCGGGGATGGGTTCCTTCTAACTTGCTTTTTCTTAACGCTTTCAACTGAAAAACCTTGTTTTTCTATTTTGGCAACAGCATTCTTGGCAGCCTTTTCATCACCTAGTGAAAACTTATCCAGCTTTTCACCATCCAAGTATGTTAATCGGGCCACGACTTTTTTACTGGCAGAGGTTAATAAATCAACATCCACTGTCCAATATTCTTGGGGGTTGAATTTTTCTATTTCCGCCTCGCGGTCTGTAATCAATCGCAAAGCAACCGATTGCACACGACCGGCAGATTTGCTGCCTGGTAATTTGCGCCATAACACGGGGGAAATATTAAAACCAACTAAGTAATCCAGGGCACGACGGGCAAGATAGGCATTGATTAATTCTTCATTTAATTCCCGGGGGTTTTCAATGGCGGCAACAACCGCTTTTTTCGTGATTTCATAAAAAACACTTCGAAATATTGTCTTGTCTTTTAAAAGTTTCTTTTCTTTTAAAATTTCAAGAACGTGCCAAGCAATGGCTTCCCCTTCACGGTCAGGGTCAGTTGCCAGATATATGGTATCAGCAGCCTTAACTTCGTCTTGAATCGCCTTCATCTGTTTTTTTGAATCAGCACTAACTTCCCAAATCATTTGGAAATTTTGATCGGGATCCACAGATCCATTCTTTGATGGCAAATCCCTAACATGCCCATAACTGGCAATTACCTTGTAACCTGACCCAAGATATTTATTAATGGATTTTGCTTTTGCGGGTGATTCAACAATAACAACTTTCATATACAGTCCTAACCTAACCTGAAAAAACGGTTTTTATTTTTATTTTTGTTATAATGGAATGATTTCATGCTTGCAAGCGTAATGATATACGCCCCCCTGGATGTCGGGTGATTTTTTCTTCTAATTCCAGTTCAGACAAGACTGTTAATAATTGCCTTAGGGTTATGTTTGCTGCCTCTGCCAACGAATCCAATGAGACAGGCGAGCCACCCAATTTCTCCATAACATTTTTTGATGTTTTTGAAGGCGCGCCACCAGACTGATTAAATAAATCCATTGTTTGGGCAGAATTCTTCCCTATAAAAAATTCTGATAAATTATCAAGAATATCTTCTGCAGATTCAATCAATTTCGCCCCTTGTTTTATTAGTTTATTGGGCCCACGACACCTTGGGTCCAAAGGGGATCCAGGCACAGCAAACACTTCCCGCCCCTGATCCAAAGCATTATTTGCCGTAATCATTGACCCTGATTGCAAGGAAGCTTCAACAACCAAAACCCCTTTTGATAGGGCTGAAATCAGACGGTTACGACGGGGAAAACCTTGGGCTTGGGGTGTCATGCCAACAGCGCATTCACTGACAACAATCCCTTGTTCACAAATTTGGTCATACAGTTTTTTATTTTCTTCGGGATAAATAACATCAACCCCGCCTGCCACAACAGCAACCGTGCCTGTTGAAAGGCTACCTTCGTGGGCTGATTTATCAATACCGCGCGCCAAACCAGAAATGGTTCCCCATTCATAAGCGCCCAATTTTTTTGCAATTAAATAGGTTAATTTATTTCCGTTAAGGGATGAATTACGGGCCCCAACAATGGCAATAGATTTTTTATAAAGCAGGGATTTATCCCCCTTGACCATTAAAACAGGAGGATGATCTGTTAAATCTTTTAACTGTTCTGGATAATCTGACGCATCATAAAACAAGGGCGTAATTTTTTTCAACGCGGCATTTTTTAATTCCCAATCAACCTGTTTTTCAGGGCATAATTTGGCTGATTTAATGCGTACTTGAACATCTGCCCAATTATCAATAACTTTTTGGGCTGTTCCATAATGGTCAACTAATTTATAAAAGCGAATGGGGCCAATACCCTCGCTACGAATCAGACGTAGTATCGCATATTGTTCATTATTCATAAGGCTGGCTATTTCTTTTTCTTTGAACCAACTTGGGGTTCTGTCCCTTTGATTAAGCGCTTAATATTATCAATATGGCGGATCCATATTAAAGCTGTCAAAAAGATTGATACCCAAAGAATATCTGGGTAGTGCCACAACCAAACTGTAAAGGGAATAAGCAGACTGGTTAACAATGCCGCCAAAGAAGAATAATGAAATAAAGCCAAGAAAGCCACCCAAGCAATAAATGCCTGAAGTCCCAAAGGCCAACTTAAGGCAAAAAGAACGCCCGCATAGGTTGCAGCACCTTTACCGCCCTTAAATTTAAGCCATACTGGATATAAATGCCCCAGCATAACCGCGATGGACGCTTCGAAAAAAAGGTTCAAATGCTTGGCAAAATAAACAACGGCAAAGCCTTTTATTAAATCAAGCAGCATAGTAAATAAGGCAAGCTTTTTACTGCCTGTCCGCAACACATTTGTGGCCCCAATGTTCCCAGAGCCAATTTTGCGGATATCCCCTTTGCCTGCAGCCTTCGTTAGCAACAAACCAAAGGGTATTGACCCAACCAAGTAGGCAATGGCAATTACGCTGATTTCAAGAATTCCCCAGTTCCAATTCATATCTACTCCTCTAATACCAAACATCATAAATAATTAACCCTTTATTCCTTTGTTCTTTTGGCCCGTCTCTGCACTTAAAAAAGCCTTGCGTAACTTTGGCTATGCGCGGTTTTTTAAGCTTGATCCTGCCCTAAAATACCAAACCCTAAACAATCAATTATTTATGATGTTTGATATAGTTTCTGTCGATGGGCTTCATACAAGATGATGGCCGCTGCATTCGACACATTTAATGTGCTAAATGTATCAGATGTGGGTAATTTCACAAGCATATCGCAAGTTTCCCTTGTCATCCGTCTTAATCCAGACCCTTCAGCCCCCATAACCAAGGCTGTCTTGCCATCAAATTTTACCTGATGGGCAAATTGATCCCCTTCTTCTGCAAGCCCACTTATCCAGTATCCCGATTTTTTCATTTGATTTAAGGCTTGCACCATATTGCCAACATAAACCAACGGGATTTTTTCCAAAGCACCTGAGGCAATTTTTGCCAACACGCCAGTTACTTTTGGACTATGGCGTTCTGTTAAAACCAATGCATCAATTCCAAAAACAGCACAAGACCGTAAAATTGCGCCAATATTATGGGGGTCTGTTACTTGGTCTAAAACTAATAAAGAACTGTCTTCAGAAGAATCCTCAATAACCTCTTCCAAACTTTTTTCTGGCAATGGCCTTGAATCAATGACAATGCCTTGATGGACAGCATCGTCCCCAATCAATTTCGATAGCTGTTCCCCCGTCACAATATTAACAGGGCAGCCATAATCTTTTTTCACCACATCTGCATGATATTTTTGTGTGACAAAAATGCTGAAAAATTGCCGTATTCCATTTTCCAAAGCGGCAAAGCAAGCATGAACACCGTATAAAGCTTCCCCTTTTAATTTATATGAAATATTCTGATTTTTATTTTTTGGGTGTTTCATTACTTAATAACTTCCACATTAATAACGTTTGTTGTTCCAGGATTTCCAAAAGGTATACCACAGGTCACAACTATTTTATCACCTTCTTTAACCAAATCTGCCTTCTTACATCTTTCCACAGCTTTTTGAATCATTTCATCCAGACTTTTCAGATCGTGAACCAAGCTTGGGATAACCCCCCAGGCAAGGCATAATTTTCTGGAGGTTTCCACCTTGTTTGTCATTGCCAAGATGGGGGCCTGGGGTTTTTTATGGGATACCCGTAATGCTGTCAACCCTGTTGCCGTATAAGTAACGATTGCGGCTGCCGCCAAAGTTTCACTTAATTGTCTTGCAGCCCCTGTAATGGAGTCAGAAACATCGTGATCTGCCTTTTCTGCCAACCGTTTTAAATTATCAATATATTGACCATCTTTTTCAACAGCGGAAATAATCTTTGCCATCATTTCAACGGATTCAACAGGGTATTTTCCAACGGCTGATTCTGCCGATAACATAACGGCATCCGCCCCATCATAAACAGCTGTTGCCACATCCGTCGCCTCTGCCCGTGTCGGCGTGGATCGGTCAATCATGGATTCCAACATTTGGGTTGCCACCACAACAGGTTTGCCTTTTTTCTTTGAAAGGCGAATAATTTTCTTTTGAATTGGCGGGACCTTTTCAGGCGACATCTCCACACCCAAATCCCCACGCGCCACCATAATACCATCTGACAGATCTATAATTTCTTCAAGATTATCAATGGCTTGCGGCTTTTCAATTTTGGAAAGAATGGCCTTTTTACCACCCAGAATGCGTTTTAAATCTAAAACATCTTCGGGTCGTTGCACAAAAGAAAGCCCCACATAATCAACTGATGTTTCCATTAAAAAATCGATATCTTGCTTGTCTTTTTTTGTCAAAGCCGGAATGGGTAATTCTGTATCTGGCAAGTTTACCCCTTTATTATCAGACAAAGGGCCCCCTTCAAGAACCTCTGTTATAACTTTGTCATGGGTTGTCAACATTACCTTTAAACGTATGTTGCCATCATTCAATAAAATAGTCATGCCCGATAAAATATGGGGGAATATTTCTGGATGGGGGAAAGTAATCCGATCCTTATCACCTGACTGCGGATCAAGATCCAAAGTGAAGTCCTGGCCTTTTTCTAAAAGTATCTGGCCTTCCTTAAATTTGGAAATGCGTAATTTGGGCCCTTGCAAATCAGCAAGAATGGCAATGGGGTGATCCAACATTTTTTCGGCTTCACGAATTAAATCAATGGATTTTCTGTGCTGGTCATATTCGCCGTGCGACATATTAACCCGAAAAACATTCACCCCTGCTTTAATTAAAGACTGGATGGTTTGGCTGTTATTCGATGCCGGCCCCAGGGTTGCAATAATTTTTACTTTACGATTTGCCATGATTAAATATGTATTGCCTTAAAATATGCTGCCAGTGCGGCTTCTTTCACTGCCTCACTGGTTGTTGGATGGGGGTGACATGTCCGGGCAATGTCTTCAGCCGATGCCTTATATTCCATACCCAAAGTTACCTCTGTAATTAAAGTGCCCGCGTCTGCCGAAATAATATGGGCACCCAAGATACGATCCGTTTTTTTATCGGCTAATAACTTTACAAATCCTATTGTATCCCCAACAGCCTTTGCGCGTGAATTGGCCATAAAAGGAAACTTGCCGACTTTATAATCCACATTATCTTTTTTAAGGTCTTCCTCTGTTTTTCCAACAGACGCCACCTCTGGATAGGTATAAATCACCGCTGGAATTGTATCATAATCCACATGACCGGCCTGCCCTGCAAGAATTTCTGCAACCGCAACACCTTCTTCCTCTGCCTTATGCGCAAGCATGGGGCCTGGAATCACATCCCCAATGGCATAAATACCATCAGTTGATGTTTTGTATTTTTTATCGACTTTGATTACGCCCCTATCATCCACATCAACTTTGGCTGTATCTAAACCAAGATTATCTGTATTTGGTTTGCGTCCAACAGAAACAAGAACAACATCAACAGATACTGTTTCAGTTTTACCGCCTTCTTTGGGTTCAATTGTAACTTTTGCCCCAGATTTACCGCTATCAACTTTGGTCACCTTTGTTGCCAATTTAAATTTTATGCCTTGTTTTTCCAGCTGCTTTTTAAGTTCCTTTGCAACTTCTTGATCCATTGCAGGAACAATAGTGTCAGCATATTCAACAACGGTTACATCCGCGCCAAGACGTTGCCATACAGATCCCATTTCAAGACCAATATAGCCCCCACCAATCACAACCATTTTCTTTGGAACTTTTGTTAAAGACAAAGCACCCGTTGATGACAAAACAACTTTTTCATCAACTTTTACGTTTGGAATACCCGCACTGGACGATCCCGTCGCAATCACGATATTTTTGGCTGTGTAGGTTTTATCTTTGACTTTTACTTCAGTCGGACTGACAAATGTGGCTTCGCCCTGAATTGAAGTCACCTTATTTTTTTTAAATAAGTAATCAATGCCCTGGGTTAACTCCGAAACAACTTTATCTTTCTTTGCGATCATGGTTTTTACATCACAAGTAACTGATTTTGCTGTAATTCCCCACTCTTTCGCATGGGTTAGAATATCCATATATTTTTTTGTGGCATGCAGTAAAGATTTTGATGGAATACAACCAACATTCAAACAAACACCACCTAACGTTTTTTCTTTTTCAATGCACGCAACTTTTAAACCCAATTGGGCAGCTTTAATCGCACACACATACCCCCCAGGACCAGCACCAATTATAAGGACATCATACTGTTCTGACATTTATACCTCCAGCAATAAGCGTTCTGGGTTTTCAATAAATTCTTTAACCCGCACCAAAAATGTTACAGCTTCCTTTCCATCAATCAAACGATGATCATAAGTTAACGCAACATACATCATGGGCCGAATAATCACTTGATCATTAATGGCCACGGGACGCTTTTCAATTTTATGCAGCCCCAATATGCCTGATTGCGGGGGGTTTACAATTGGGGTGGACATCAAAGATCCATATACCCCACCATTTGTAATGGTAAATGTCCCGCCGCTTAAATCACCCATACTAAGTTTACCACTACGGGCTTTGTCCGCAAATTCAACAATGGCTTTTTCAACCCCAGCAAAACTTAAATCATCGGCATTTTTAATAACCGGCACAACCAAACCTTGTTCGGTACCAACAGCCATTCCAATGTTATAGTAATTTTTATAGATAACTTCGTCGCCGTCTATTTCCGCATTAACTGCAGGAATTTCTTTCAACGCTGCCACTGTTGCCTTGGTGAAAAAAGACATAAACCCAAGCTTTGCCCCATGACGTTTCAAAAAGGCTTCTTTATGTTCAGACCGTAACGCCATAACATTCGTCATATCAATTTCATTAAAGGTCGTTAATAGGGCTGCCGTTTGCTGGGATTCTTTCAAACGTTCTGCAATACGTTGGCGCAAGCGTGTCATGCGGACGCGTTCTTCTTGACCTTCTGATTTCCTAGTTGATGCTGATGCCGATTTTGATTCTGATTGTCCTGAAACGTCCTCTTTTGTAATACGGCCATCTTTGCCCGTACCCTGCATTTTACTGGGATCAATATTCTTTTCCGCTGCAATTTTTCGGGCTGCTGGCGACATAATTTTATCACCCTCTGAAGGTTTTGATTCTGATTTTTCTGCCGCTTTAGGCTCTGCTGCTTTTGTATCTTCCTCAGGTTCTTCTTGTTCTGCCTCAGGTTCTTTTTCGGCTTCTTCTTTCGACGGTTTTTCCAAAGCCTTCCCATCTGCATCAACAGATCCCAAAACTTCGCCCACAGCAACTGTTTGGCCTTCTTTTACTTTGATGGATGAAATAACCCCTGCCGTTGGGGCGCCAACTTCCATGGTAATTTTATCAGTCTCTAATTCAACAATCGGTTCATCTATTTCAACTGATTCCCCTTCCTTTTTAAGCCAGCTGGCAACTGTTGCTTCGGTGATTGATTCCCCAAGTTCAGGAACTTTTATGTCCATACTTATTTCCCTTTCTTAAGCATTAAAGCTTTTTTAACAATTTCCTGCTGCTCTACAACATGAACCTTTGAAAACCCTGTTGCAGGTGAAGCAGCTTCCGGCCTTCCAATATACTGGGGTCGGTTATGCTTAAATTTTAAATCCGTTAAGACTGATTCTATCCGACGATCAACAAAGTGCCAAGCCCCCATATTTTGGGGTTCTTCCTGGCACCAAAAAACCTGGGATTTCTCATAAGCCTTCAACGCCTTTTTAAGTTCTTTTTCCGGAAACGGATAAAGTTCTTCAATACGAACGATAGCCACATCCTTAATATTTTCTTGCTGCCTGTATTGCAACAAGTCATAGAAAATCTTACCAGAACATAAAACAACGCGCTTTATTTTTGCAGGCTTAAGGGTTGTATCTGTTTCCTCAATAACTGGCTGAAAGGTGGTGCCTTTCTTCATATCATCAATGCTTGAGACAGCCATTTTATGTCTTAATAATGATTTTGGTGTGAAAACAATAAGGGGTTTTCGTTGCGCTGCAAATACCTGACGACAGAGGATATGGAAATAATTTGCTGGCGTTGTACAATTGGCCACACGCATATTATTTTCCGCACATAATTGCAAGTAACGTTCTGGGCGTGCAGATGAATGTTCTGGCCCCATGCCTTCGTATCCATGCGGTAACAACATAACCAACCCTGAAAGACGATACCATTTGCTTTCGCCTGAAGAAATAAACTGGTCAATAATAACCTGCGCCCCATTGCTGAAATCCCCAAACTGGGCTTCCCACATCACCAAAGCTTCGGGATCAACGGTTGTATATCCGTATTCAAATCCCAGAACAGATGCTTCTGATAGGGGGCTATCGATAACTTCAAATTTACTTTTTGCGTTTTTCAAATGGTTTAAAGGAATAAACTTTTCTTCTGTTTTTTGATCAACGAAAACTGAATGTCGTTGTGAAAATGTTCCCCGACCTGAATCCTGGCCACTTAAGCGAACAGGATGTTTTTTCGACAATAGGGTTGCAAAGGCCAAGGATTCTGCCAATGCCCAGTCAATGCCTTTGCCTTCTTCTATAGCCTTCTTTTTTGGCGCAAAAATTTTGGGTAATCTTTTGTGAATATTAAAATCATCAGGATAGTTTGTTAATAATTCCATCCCAACCGATTGTAATTCTTTATCAGAAATTTCACTTGTGTAGGCCCGATCCCCTTTTGCATATTTTTTCCAGCGCCCTTCGAACCAATCTGGCTCTGTTACCAATTTATTTTTTGCTTTTGTAAACGCTGTTTCCAATTTCTTTTTATAATCAGCCTGCCATTTTTCAGATTCAGCTTTTGCCAAAACCCCATTGGATATTAATTTCTTTTGATAAAGGCTTGTAACACTTTCTTTTTCAGATATGGCTTGATACATTTTTGGTTGCGTAAAAGATGGATCATCTGCTTCGTTATGCCCATAACGGCGGTATCCCCAGACATCAACAACAACATCTTTTTTGAATTTCTGACGGAATTTTGCCGCTGCCCGCATACAAAATGATACAGCCTCTGGATCATCCCCATTCACATGAAAAATGGGGGCGTGTATCACTTTTGCCAAATCAGAAGAATAATCTGTCGATCGGGCATAATTTGGCGATGTTGTAAATCCTATTTGATTATTAATGACAATATGAAGGGTGCCCCCTGTACGATACCCTTCTAAATCACTTAGCCCAAAACATTCCGCAACCAGTCCTTGCCCTGGAAAAGCAGCATCCCCGTGCAAAAGAACCCCCATAACCTTATCCAGGCTTATGTCATTCATTTCTTGCTGTTTCGCACGAACACGCCCAAGAACAACCGGATCCACTGCTTCAAGATGAGAAGGGTTTGCTGTCAAAGAAATTTCCATTTTCTTACCAGCGATATCTTGAACACTGGAATACCCTAAATGGTATTTAACATCCCCAGATCCCTTGACTGATTTATCATAATAGCTTTCGCCGGTGAATTCATAAAAAATACGTGATAAAGACTTACCTAAAACATTGGCCAAAACATTTATGCGGCCACGATGCGCCATACCCAATACTGTTTGTTCAACACCCACATCTGCAGATGCCCTTAATGCCTCTAAAAGACCTGATACAACTGATTCACATCCTTCAATTCCAAATTTTTTCGCCCCAGGATTTTTGGCATTTAAGAAAAGTTCAAACTGTTCTGCCTTGAACAAATCCGCCATTATCTCTTTTTTATTTTCTGTTGGCATTCCTTTTTCAAGATAGTCATCTTCCATCAATGTTTGAATCCAGCTTTTTTGATCTGGATCTTGGCTATGCATAAATTCAACGGCCACATGGCCACAATATTTTTTCTTCAAAATATTAAGGATGTTATGCAAGGTCGCGTATTGAAGGCCCAAAACACCGTCAATGAAAATTTCTATTTCCATATCTGCATCTGTAAATCCATATGTCTTGGGATCAAGTTCTGGATGGATTTTTTCTGGATTTTCAAGCTGCAAAGGATCAAGCTTTGCTGCCAAATGACCCCGCACACGGTAAACCCGGATCATCATCAAAGCACGAATAGAATTTTGAATATCCTTGATGCTGTTGTTTCCATCCGATTCTTTGGGGGATCTGTTTAAATCAACTGGCTTTATATGGGTGCTTCTTCCCCAAGAAGGGCCCATTGTTTCAACTTGAAGGTCTTTCAGTTGATCCCCCCCCAGTTCTTTGAAAAACACTTGCCACTCTTCAGAAACAGCACTGGCATCTTGTAAATATTTTTCATACAAACTTACGATAAACGAAGCATTTGACCTAAATAGATACGCATTTTTTTCAAAGTCTGAAGGTAACATTTCAATCCTTATTTCTCTTAACTTTTTTTGGTATTATAGCAAGTTTCAACATAGGTTCAAAGACATGAAATTGGCAAGAGATTTGGTTAAAAAAGACTTTGAACTTCCACCAATATAAAAATTAAATAAATTGTTCCAATCTAAAGTATACACCAGTGGGCCTTGTCCCCCAGGAACTTACTACAAATTGCCTCTGCAAAATCAAGGTCCTGTAATCTTAGCAATTTTTCATTAAATGCCCTAACGTAGGGGCTGTTTAATTTAAAAACAAAAGCAAGCTCATCATTTCTTAAATTCAGCGTTGTCATAGCAAGGTTTAAATCTGGCCGCCCATCCACAGCTGCTTTTAAGGTTAGGAAATCCCCAACTGTGGCATAAGCCTCCCCTTTCTGGACAGCTTCTAAGGTTGCATTTATATCATCATAACCAATTGTCACAGCCCCCGTTTTTGCCGCCAACTTTGCACTTAAATTCCCTGAAATAACGGCAACTTTCTTCCCAACAATATCATCTGTTGACATGAACTGTTCTTGCCTTTTTTCATTTTCAATCATCGTGATTGTGGATGTTACCGTACCGACAACAATTGAAAACAAGACAATGGCTGGAATCAAATACAGCAAAAGGACCAAGCGCTTCAGTGGTTTATCTGAATTTTCAATCAACCCCCCTTGTATAAGCACCATCATCGCTTCCCACATAGAGTTCCCCATGTTTTTAAAGAACTTCTTTTTATCAAATAAATTGTTCCTATTATCCAAGACATAGAAAATAATACTAACCAAAAGAAAGGCTGCGATCATAAAAGGTAAAAGAACACCCAGTTGGCGGGCCAGACTTCCCCCAATAATAAAAACCAAATTTCTTTTATCTGGTTTTTTAATAGTTCCGCCAATAAAATTTAAGAAATAAGGTCTGGAATATTCGATATTAAAAGAAAGACGTTCGAAGGTTGTTGAAATAGGACCAACAAGAACATCCAGATCCCCTTCTCCTACGCGTTTAACAGCGCCATTCGTATTGGGGCCGGCTTTGTAATATTCATAGTCCCAGTCCATTTCTTTGGCAATAAATTCCCACATATCAACAGAGGCACCATAATATTTCCCATCCGGAGAAAGCCATGAAAATGGTTTGGATTTAAACATAACCCCAACCTTTAATTTTTTCTTGGGCAGCTTAACTTCGGCAAGCGAATGGGTGGAAAAATTTGCAAAAATAAGTGCAAGAATAATACATATAAATCTCATAGAAGTCCCTGTTATAAACTTATTATTTTAGGTCTTAAGACTTATTAAATAATAGTTTTTTATTATAATGTTGTAAACCTATACTTTTCAGAGATTGTCTTAGGATTCCACACATTTTTAATGTCAAAAACAAGACCCCCTTTATCAAGCTTTAAAAGAATATTTTCTTGATTCTTGATAAACATATCATGAGATACCAATAATAAGACTGCCTGATAAGACGAAGACGTATCCGTTATGTCTTTCAAATCAATCCCGTATTCTTTTTTAGCCTCAGCCGGATCGGCCAATGGATCAACAACATCAAGCGCATAACCAAAATTCTGCAACCCTTTGATAACATCAATAACTTTGCTGTTCCTAAGATCTGGCACATTTTCTTTAAAGGTTAGACCCAAAACAAGAATTTTTTTTGCCTGGCCATAAGATGTTGTGTCAGATAATAAATGGTGCACTTGGTTTGCCAACATACTGCCCATTGCATCATTTGTCCGACGGCCTGACAAAATTACTTCTGGGTTGTGCCCAACTTTTTTTGAACACTCTGCAAGGTAATAAGGGTCAATACCAATACAATGCCCCCCGACAAGGCCGGGCGTAAAAGGTAAAAAGTTCCATTTAGTTTTCGCAGCATCAAGAACATCATAAATGGAAATACCTAACTTGGAAAATATTTGGGTAATTTCATTTATAAACGCAATATTTATATCCCTTTGGGAATTTTCAATTACCTTTGCTGCCTCAGCTGTTTTAATATTTTTTGCAACAAATACATCTGTGACCTGGCTGTACATTTCTTCAAGAGTCTTTGTCACCGCTGGTGTTTGCCCGGCCACAACCTTTGTTATGCTGTATATTGTGTGTTTTTTATCCCCCGGGTTTATTCTTTCTGGCGAATACCCTAAAAAGAAATCAACACCACATTTTAGACCCGATTCTTTTTCAAGAATTCTTCCGCATACTTCTTCTGTAACACCTGGATACACTGTGCTTTCATAAACAACGATTGCCCCTTTGGCCATAACAGAAGCGATAGTTTTTGACGCTTTTTCAATAATTGTTAAATCTGGTTTATTATTTTTATCGACAGGTGTTGGAACCGTGACAATATATATGTCTTGTGATTTTATATCATCTTTACTTGATGTGTATTTCATATCGATAGATTTAAGGACAGAGCTTTCTAACTCAGCCGTTCTATCGTGACCTGATTTTAACTCTTGAATACGTCCTTCATCAATATCGAATCCCGTAACTTGATATTTCTTTGTTAAGGCTGCGGCCAATGGTAGGCCCACATATCCAAGGCCCATGATTGTAATTTTCATCGATGTCTGCTTTCGTCTTTTTTATCTTCCTGAAAAGACATGGCGTTTATACTATTCTCACTATATAAATTTATGTCTTCTGCCGTTAAATAATTATCAATATAATTTTGGGAAATCCTAAAAACATCAGTCAAAACTGTTTCTTTTGTATCGTTAATATATTGGTCTTTAACTAACTTAATTTGTTTTAAAAACCTATCATTATGTCTGGCTTGAATTTTTTTTAATTCAATTTTATTGTCTTGTTCCAAAGCCTTTATTTCTTGCTCTGTCTCTAGTCTTATTTTACGAATAAGCGTTCCCGTATTATTAAATTCTTTTTCCTGCAGTTTATAAATTGCTTTTTTTTCTTCAAACAAATCGGCAACTTCTCTTAACTGGCGGGCAATTCTGTGGGACCTGTCATCAAGTTGTTTTTTTGCCTTACGCATCACAGGAATAACAGTAATTGCAATAAATAATAAAAAGGAAGCCAGTATCCATATCTGGGGGTCTTGTAAATTTATCATTGATCCCCCTTTATGATTTCAGCAATTTTATCATTATCTATTTTATGCCCTAATATATTTTCAAGGACATTGGCAACCAAAGCTGTTTTTTCTTTACCCAGTTCCTTTTGTAATTTATCTATTTCTGTTTTTATTTCTGCGTTGGCCTCGTGCAACTTCTTAACATTTTCTTCTGTTAATTGGTGTTTCATCCGAATAACTTCTTCACTGATTTTTGACTTCGCTTCATGAAGAATTTTTTTTGATTCTACTTGCACTTCTTTTAAGCGAGATTTTGCCTCAACCGACATATGCTCTGCATTTTTTTCCAATTCTTGGATTTTAACAAGCTTTTCATCCAAAAGTTTTTGGCGTTTTTTGAAAATTATATCTAGCCTTGGCAGCACAATAAAGCGCATACCAATTAACAAAGTAATAAAGGATACAAATAACCAAAAAAGTTGTGGTCCAAAATATGTTGGGTCAAGTTGAGGCATGTTCTTATTTAAATAAAATCAAGAAAGCGATCAAAAGCGCGAACAAGGCAACGGCTTCAGTTAAAGCAAATCCTAAAATTCCAATTGTAAAAACGTCTTTACGTGCCTCTGGATTACGGGCAACTGAACTTATTAAAGTGGAAAAGATAGAACCAATTCCAAGCCCTACGCCAAACAAAGGCAAAACGGCTAATCCCGCTCCGATCATTTTTGCTGCTTCTACGTCCATTATTATCTCCTTTTTTCTGTGGTTATCTTAATGCATATGTATGGCGTCACTCAAGTACAAACATGTAAGTATTGAAAATACATAGGCTTGCAAGAAAGCAACCAATACTTCAAATCCAATAAGGACTGAATTTAATAAAACAGTGGAAACCCCATACATTCCCAATAACACTGTAAACATCGCAAATACTTTAAGCATTGTATGGCCTGCCATCATATTTGCAAACAAACGAACAGAAAGGCTTACAGGTCTTGATAGATAAGAAATAAGCTCTATGGGGATCAAAATAGGGGCCATTAAAATTGGGGCCCCTTCCGGCATGAAAAGTTTGAAAAACTTGACCCCATGTCGGATAAACCCAATCACTGTAACAATAACAAAAACCAACGAAGCAAGGCCAAATGTTAAAATTAATTGGCTTGTAAACGTAAAACTATAGGGAATCATGCCGATTAAATTGCCAAACAAAATGAAAAAAAAGACCGAAGCCACAAAAGGAAAATATTTCTTTCCCTCTGCCCCCACGTTTTCTTTCAGCATATTGGCAACAAATTCATAAGACATTTCCACCAAACATTGAAGGCGTCCTGGAACCAACGATTGTTTTGCTGTGCCAGCCACAAACAATAAAAGGGTCATAAAGACAGCCAACCCCATATAAACAGCAGAGTTTGTAATAGATATATCAAAACCTGCCATGTGTAAGGGCATCAAGACTTTAACTTCAAATTGATGTAGAGGGCTATCCATTGGTATCCTTTTCCTTGGTTTTCTTTGAACCTAGGCCGTACCCCATCTTACACAAACTTCGATAAACATTCAACAAGCCTGCAGCAGAACCAAAAATAAAACCAATTATCAATGCCCAGGGATATGTATCAAAGTGTTTATCAAAGGCAACACCTAAACCAGCGCCGACCATTATGGCGGCAAGCATATCCGCACTTACCTTCATGGCAGTACCTTTAAAAGTAAGGTTATTTTGTGATTTTTTTGGCATTTTTGTCATTTTCCAGAGGCTTTAAACCCAAGGATCTTCTTAATTTTTCTGACCCTGTGAAAGTTGAAATATCACCCCCAGCCTCTACGTACTGAATGGCTTCTTCAATCAGGCTTTCTAGAAGAGGTGTTTTGGGCAATCCAGAAATCTTGATTTTGCCAATTTTTAAAATTGGGGCTACATCAGCCTTCAACAGCTGACGGCGCATAATAATCTGTTGTTCAAGTTGCTTGTTTTCCAAACATTTTTGTATTTCATGGGAAGTCATCCCCAACCCTTTGACAATATCTTTGACGGCTTCCACCTGGTCTTTTGCTGCAAACAAATCATCTTGCTTTTCATAAATTGCTGTGCTGTATTTCACAGGGTCCTTACTACACAAGACCAATTTAAACCCTTCGATATCAATTTTATTAAAGGGAAACGGGCGCATAACTATTCTTAACTTATCACCAAACTTGGTGAACAATTCATCTTTTATACTGGTGGCAAATCTTGCGCAAACGTGACAAGTCAAAGACCCATATTCACATAGGGTTACAATAGCCTTATCACGCCCCACAATTATTTCCGTTGGATGCGTTGTGTTTGCCTTTGCCAGGCCTGCAGTCAACCCAATAATAAGTATAAAAATGAATTTCATGTTTATCTTTCCTGTTTATCCAAACTGTTTTTATTTGTCTTTGGTGTCTTCTGAATATATCATCCGGCCAAGATTTTTTAAAGAATCTCTTAATTCCTGATTATCTATACTTTCAACCAATTTTTCAATGGTTTTTTCGTCTATTTCGCCAAGCACCCTTTCTTTCTTTGGGGCTTCTTGCCTTGCTGGCCGGTCTATTTTCCCAACGATAACTTTGATTTTATCAACGGCTTTATAACCATAATAAGTATTGATCCGATCAATGACATAACTGTGTATGTGCTGAAAAACTAAAGATGTGCTGTGGCTTGAGGCCTTTACCAACAATGTCCCACGATTTCGCTTGCCTGCTGGAAAAGTTATTTTCTCAGGAGAGATTGAATTTGCATAGTCAGGACCAACAATTTTTTCCCAATCTTCAACCAATGTGCCGTTCAAAAAACCGTATTTACCATAAACTTTAGAGGTCACCCCCTGGACAATTTGGTTTAACTTTCTTGATCCTACACGCTTACTGGTAACCACTGTTCTTTTTCCTCGTCCAATCGATCATCTATTAAGGCCTGCCTGATGGCTGCCGTCAATCGATTCATATAGGCTATATTATG